>JALEUS010000024.1 GCA_022780765.1 Bacilli bacterium
ATTCCTCCTTTTCTATATTATACATTCGTATTTATATTTGATCTCTTATTTTTTAAAAAGGCTATTATCGATTTGATAATAGCCCTTAGTGTTCAGTCGTATGCTTCAATGTTTATATTAATATGTTCATCTTTATCATCGTCATCATCGTCATCCTCTTTAACTATCTCTATACCTTTATCTTTAAATCTATCTCCGTAGATAACTTTTTCAACAGATGAAGTGACTATGTGCAAGACAATTGCTGCTAGAATAAGACACCACCATGGATGCCATGCTCCATACATCATTCCTAGGTAGAGGAAAGCTGATAGACCGATGAATATGTAGTTAACTTTATAAAATCTTCTCACCCAGATAGCATCTACAATCGACGGAATAATCAAGGCAACTATGTAGAGAATCCATCCGACAGCCCAACCGCTAGGATTGCCTCCTTTTGTGAAAGCCATCTGATCCCAGAAAACAGAAAACAGGATGTAAAGAATAGTGGCTAAAGCAAAACTGACACCATAGAGCATGTCGACTATCTTTTTTCTCTTGCTTCTCTTTATTGAATTGTGATCTTTATCATTTATATGTATTCCGTTTACTCCGATGTGAACTGAGTCACCATCCTTGCTTGTGAAATGTATTCCATCTCCAGAAATAGAAACATGATCTTTCATCTTTTCTTCTTCTTTTTTCTTCTGATTTTCAGTCTCAGTTTTTTCTTTGTTGTCTTTGATGATTTCATCAACCGGTTTATCACTCTTGAGAAGATCATCTAGAGATACTCCATAAATCTTTGCTAGAAGAATAAGATTATCAGTATCTGGTGATGATTCTGCCCTTTCCCATTTGCTTATAGCCTGTCTGCTCAATCCTAGTTTATCTGCTAATTCCTCTTGAGATAGACCATTTTTCTTTCTTAGTTCTGCAAGTCTGTTTGCTGTCTCAATATTCATTTGATTCCTCCTTTATCAACATGATAATTTTAGTTGAAAGAGATTGGTTGCGACCACCTATTCTAGTTTGAAAATAAGCAACTTAAGGTTGCTTTTTAATAAAAGCATCGATTTATGCAATAATTTTACTTCTTTGATAAAGAATATTACAATATCTACTGTGAATATCGATAAAACAAATGCATTGAGAATCATCGAAAGATCAAACATTAAATATGAACTTTACAGATACGATGATTCGGTAAGAGAGGGAAGAAAAGTAGCTGAGATTTTAAATGAAGATGAAAACCAGGTATTCAAGACTCTGGTCACTGTTTCTAATGATAAAAAACACTTTGTTTTTGTCATTCCTGTAAATGCAGAACTAGACTTAAAGAAAGCCGCTAAGGTATCAGGTGTTAAATCAATTGAGATGATCCACCAAAAAGAACTTCTTCCATTGACAGGATATATTCATGGAGGATGTTCTCCAATAGGTATGAAGAAAAAGTTTCCTACTTTTATTGAAGAGAGTGCACAGCTTTTTGATCATATATTTATCTCTGCTGGAAAAGTTGGACTGCAACTTAAAATATCTCCTTTTGATCTAAAAGATTATTTAGAATGTGAGTTTGTATCTGTAGTCAGATAATAATTATTTGGTAGAAATATTTAATTATCTGCTGGATGTAATAATTTATATTTTGTTTATTATGAAGGTTTTGAAAAGACATTTAAAAAGATCAAGATAGATGAAAGAAATGATGTATTAATGATGAATAGATTATTTTAAATATAGAGTTTCTGATAATTGTTTATCTCAAGAATACATAAATAGTTCTAAAGTTTTTCTGTATTTTTAATCCTAGAGGTAAATGAAGGAAAGATTTAGTCTTAAATATTTTTCAATCTCTTTTAATTCTTTATAATTGATTTTAACGTCATTCTATCAGATGTATTTTTATAGGGCTAAATTAAATTAGAAGTGTTTACAAAAAGGTTGGTAAAAAAATGGCTTAATATCGGTCTTTTATCCGATATACCACTTTAGATTGGAAGCATTTCGCTTCCAATTCATCTATTTTAGAATCAATATTATCTGAATTAATTGATGATTTAAATACGATCCAATTCAAATAGTCTTGTAAATTCTCGTCTCGTATGCCCTGATGAATCACCATATTTCTTTCTATTTCAGCACAAAAAGAATTAATTGGTTGCATATATCTCTTTGAACTATTTGCAATCGATTTATGAATCTCATCTTTAGCATGTAACTCTTTTATTAATTGGTCATGTGAAAAAATGCCATCATGAATTATTAAAGATTCAGGCTTTATATGTTTACCATAGGAGTTTATACATTGCTTGCTACTTATATGACCTCTACCAACTATTTCTGCATATTTATTACCATTACTATCTATTGCACAAGCTATTACGATTTGATTAATTGACACCCCGCGATACTGTTTACCATTGCTCTTTGTGACTAGAAATCTTTTGTTAACTCTAATTAATTTCTCATCTATCCATACTTTTCCTGATAATTCGACATTTTTTATCATTTCACCAGCCACTTTATATATTTTCATTCTCCACATATAAGAAGTTCTTCTAGATATTTTTAACACATCTGATATTGTTTCTAACTTTGTGCCATCAATTATCAAAACAATCAAATTCCGAAGACAAGATCTATTAAGTTTTGTAGAAGAGAAGATTGTGTTTGTAGTTTTCAAAAACACATGACCGCAAGATAAACATTTAAATCTTTGGTTTCCATTACGCTTGCCATATTTTATAAAATCTACGCTTTCGCAAAAAGGACAGCAAAAGGTATTTAAATCCATTAAAAAAAGTTCCTTTCTGAAACGTAAGCAACCATCAACGAAAGGAACTACGCTAATAAAACCGATATTGATGGCTGCTTACGTCCGTTTTATTAGCGATAATTATTATATGCGAAAAAAGGTTGGTTACAAAACCACAAAATTACCAACCTTTTTGTAAACACTTCTAATATAAATTATTCCAGTTTTCAAAATCAAAGTCCTCTTTATTCAACGATAAAATCAGTTAGTGTGACTAACTCTGAGTAGTTAGGCCTCTCAATCTTGATTTCGGAAATATTTAATTTTTTTATTGCTGATAACAAGTCAGTAAGATGTTGTTTAATATCTTTTCTATATGGTCGAGGATCTTTAATAAAAACATTATGAATTGCTGCTGCAATCTCACCATAAAAAGCAGATTTATCATTCTTTTCTTGTAGGAAATTTACTAACCATTTGTAAGCTCTTGAATTATATAGTTCAATAACATCACTTTGTTCATTTGGAAAGTCTTCAGGAAAAAGGCATTCAATAGAAATTTTTTTTGCTTTATATTGCTTATGTTTAATTACATCATCATCACTCATATGAGAAATAATATACTCATACAAAGATTGATCCAACTCAACAGAATCTTTATAGAGGCTAAGTATTTTTGTATATGAATCATCGTCGAGTTCGAAGCAAACAGATGCTTCTTTATTGGTGTTATCTGATATGCCTAATCCCTTATCTGTTAAGTTAGCTGAACCCATAATGCATTTTATTCTATCAAAAACATAAGTTTTAGCATGAATTGAATGGTCAACAAATATGGACCAGCCATGAGATTTACAATATGAAAATATTTCTTTATCTGTTGCTCCAGAAGATAAATCTGACGGAAGAAACCTAACAAGAAGTCGTTTCTTAATACCTTGTGTTTGAATTAATGAATCTAAGTACTCAAGAGTATGAACTTTGCAGAATCCAGAAATAACATTGATATCTTTTTGGCATATTGGAAGAATTTTTTCTAAAGTTTTTTCAACCTCATTTGAAATTAAAATATTATTCATAATTTCTCTTAGCATACTCCAACACATATTTAGTTATTCTTTCATTAATATCATACAGCAATGTTTCCATTGCATCTGGGTTGGCAACAGATTGTTTTTTAATAGATCTCATTACAGCAATCATAAACAATTCGAATGGAACTTTAGTATCTTCTTTATCAAACACACCACTTACCAATTTAGAATAGAATGCATGGTTTGCATTAAGAATAATTGATAAAGTACCAGCAGCATGAGAAATATCGATAAATGAATCCATTTTCCCTTTATTGTAAACAGAAACAACTCTTACTTGGGAATCTATTAATTTTTGAACTTGAACTGTTGATGGCTTTTCATTACCTTCCTTAACCAATTGTTCTTCTGCTTCTTGAACTTTAATTTCTTCAGGGATATTGTCTACAATTGGTTCATCTTCAATTTCTTCTTCAACAACATTAGATATTTCAGAGGCTTCTGCCGGTTCTGGATCATCTTCAACCATTTCTTCACCTCGAATAGCACTATTTCGTTTTGTTAATTCCTCAATTGTAGGAATAATTTCATCGGCTAGTTGATGCCATACTGTTTTTATTTCATCAGCAGAAACTTCAGCCATTTCAGCTTTTGTCATTGGTTTAAGATTAACATATTGTTTATTATTAGAAATTCCGAATGCAGAATCTAAATCTGATTTGAATGAAATTTCGATTCCCCACCATCTATAATCAGGAACATTATAGTTATTAAAGAAGCCAAATGGACCAAAATCAATTTCTCTGCCGTTTCTTACTATCGATATTCCAGTATTGTTAATTAATCTTGTTGACTTTCCAAACGGTAATTGTCCTGGCTTTTTTTCTGTTTTTAAGGTAGCCTTAGAATAGTATTTTCTTTTAACGACAGAATATTTGATTTCAACAACACCTGTTTTGACTTCATCATTTTCTTCATATTTAATAGGAAGTTTGACTGTGTCATCATCACTTGTCTTATATAATTCAAACAAACTTTCTGTATAGCCAGTTGAAGAATCATATTTTTTCGAATCATAATTTCCATCAATAAATGTTTGAACATCATCTGGTACGCATTCTTGGCTAGGTCTCATTAAATAGAGAGGGTCATTAGGATACATCACCTCTTCTGATGAACTTGTTAACTCAATCATTCGTATATGTTTTGTATTATTTGCTAAGAAATATCTGTATTTACGACCCAAATCTTCACTCATATGGCTAACACAAGTTTTCCATTTTTTGTGATCAACAGTTGTGCATTTGGTCCAGATAACTAAAGTTCCGTTGTTTGAAAAATCAAACCTTCTATCTCCACCATTCCAATGAATAAATTTTTTATATTCCTCAGGAATAGCGGAATC
>JALEUS010000104.1 GCA_022780765.1 Bacilli bacterium
TGAATATATTTCCATATAATTATTATAAATCATATACAAAGTATATGCAATATAGAATTATCAATTGGGACAAACTTAATACTGAATTGAAATAATAATGGGATTTGATGTTATGAGTACTTCTTTTTCGCCTAATTCATCCCTTACTTACAGAAGGTAGGGGACTTCTTAGGAAGTAATGTTAAATGGCTTACTAAGAGTTTCGAATATAGATTGCTATGTAACGGGATCGAATTCCAAATTTTTATCTAGTGATATTATTACCGAATTCAGAGGAAGAGGCGATGAAATCAGAATACATCCTTTGTCGTTTAAAGAATTTTATAGTGCATTTCAAGGCGAGAAATCAAAAGCATATGATGAATACTCATTATATGGGGGCATGCCTGAACTTATTAATAGAAAAACTCACGAAGAAAAGAGCACATATCTTAATAATTTGATTAATAATGTTTATTTAAGGGATATTGTTGATAGAAATAATTTAAAAAATGATACAAAAGTATTAGGCGAATTATTGGATATATTATCTTCTTCTATAGGTTCACTAACAAATCCACCAAAACTTGAAAAAACGTATAATTCTCAAGAGCATATCAACATAAACAGAATAACAATATCTAAATATTTAGATGCATTTGTTAATTCGTTTTTAATAAGTAAAGTACAACGATACGATATTAAAGGAAAGGCATATATCGATTCGCCTTTTAAATATTATTTTGAAGATATTGGTTTACGAAATGCCAGAATTAATTTTAGACAAAACGAACCGACACATACAAAGGAAAATATAATATACAATGAACTAATCCTACGTGGTTATTCTGTTGATATCGGGATAATTAAAGTAAATTATAAAGATGAAAATAATAAAAGTTATCGCAAGCAGTATGAAGTCGACTTTGTTTGCTATAAAGGAAACTCTAAATATTATATTCAATCTGCTTATGCTATTAACGATAAGGAAAAAGTTAATCAGGAAACAAGAGGATTATTAAAAATTAATGATTCATTTAAAAAAATAGTTATCTTAAAAGATTGTTATGTTCCTTGGTATGATGAAAACGGTATTTACTATATCGGATTAGAGCAGTTTTTATTAGATCCTAATTTATTAGAAAAATGATGTTTGCTTTACTTTATGAAACAAGAAATATTTCATTTATATAAAAAATGTTTTGTTATTATCAATGAATAAGAAAGCACAACTATAAAAAGCTTCAATCATTTATCTGACTGAAGCTTAAATTGCTAATTTTATCTCTTTACCATTTCTCAAAATAAGAGTATAAATCCATCATGAGTTACGACCATCTTTTTTATCATTTTATGGAATAATGATTCATCGAATTGAAGTGGTAGTTCTTTGCATTTCTTTAGTGTGTCTATGAATTTTATATTGAGACTTGATTATCAAAATATTTCATATATATCAGCAATCTAAATTCTTTATCAGATACTTAAAACTCATCATTATGATTATCTATCAATTGAAACTTTCATTTATCATCTCTAAATAATACTTAGCTATCTGAGATAACTCTCTATCTTTAAGCCAGACTAGCTTACGAGAAAAATGATTTAGAATCTTCAATTTCAGAGGTCTTATGACACTTGCAGTTGAAATTCTTTCCCTGTCTGGGAGAGGAACAACAGCACATATCTTCTTGCTTTTAGCTAACTCAATAGCACCGCTTGTTGTAGATGTTACCACATCTATTTCAACTGAAAGATTCTCATCTTTCATCTCCTGCTGAATATCTTGCAAATACGCTCTTGGTATTGAGATA
>JALEUS010000079.1 GCA_022780765.1 Bacilli bacterium
AGGCTGGGAGGATGATTCTGGTCAAACAGTAACAGAGATTACAAAAGGAAGTACAGGTCATAAAGTATTTACTGCCACATGGAAAGATGTGAGAATCTTCCATATCACTTATACAATTTCAAATGGTGGTCAAGAAGGAGCTGATTGGGATAGCAGAACACTTGAATACACTCCAAATGACGATATCATTCTCCCAACAGTTAGTAACCCTAATCTTACATTTAAAGGTTGGAAAATACGTACTAGTGGAGGAACCACTCTTGGAGATTTCTATAGTGGTAAAATCGATGCAGGTACACTCACAGGTGATATTGAATTAGTTACTTACTATGTTGTTACTGTAACATTCGAGACAGAGTCTTCTAATTTATATATACATAATGTTCTTGGTACTGATCCAGGTGTTAATTATCTTGAATATGAGATTGGAGATAAACTTGCTAAATTATTATCAGACTTGAGTAGTGATACTGGTGAGGATAAATTTTCGCAGATGTGGTACTATGATGAACAAGATGAACCAGTTGATATAACCGATACATATCAAGAATTTAAAGTCACAAAGAACATTACTTTATGGGTGTTGGAAGCCACAGGTGGTGGTGGTCCTGGGATGTCGTAAATCTAGTTGATATATACTGATTTTGTGTTATTTTTAATATTCCATTGAGATTGAGAATGAGTGGAATTATTTCTGCTCATTCTTTTTCTTTTATAATAATATGAAATTGTAGAAATCAATCTGTATTCTTATATATTTTTAATATTTCGCTTTCATAATTATTAAAAGATATGATTATAAAGTTTCAGATGCATATAAAAAGAATCTTTTCTATCTGATAGTAGGTCCACTGTTAAAACAGATAGAAGCTATCTTTGATCTGTTGATTCCTTAGATAGCTGAAGACAATCCTCCTCTCTGTTACTGTTTTTATTGCTAAAAATAATACTATAGGTCACAATCAAATTATAGTACAGCATTTTGAAATTCTTTTATAAGTGTTCTTATAAGATGAAGTAGATAACTTATATGCTGAGTTTAATTCAAGTAATTATTATTGTGAAGAATGTATTTATCAATTGCGTATAACAAGCGTTACTACCAAGGATAGTACATCTATTTCATCATCAGATTATCTAATAAACAAGAATACAACTATTGTTTTGAATTTCGGATTTTGAAAGAGAATTTTTTTGTTAGGTTTACTATCAAAAATGAAGTCAGATCATTAGATAAATAAATATGTATGCGGAGAATAGATACTTTTAAATGCTATGAAAAAAATTTTTAAATATGAATTTTATTATTTTCTATGATCAATAAATTTTTGATTATTCTCTTCTGTGTTGTTTTTGATATCTTTTTTTCTTATAATTTAGTGATATGAAAAACTATTTTGAAAGATTTAAAAAGTTTGATGTCCATTATTGGATCATTGTAATATCCTTATTTGTGGTTACTTTTTTAGGGCTATATTTTTCAATAGGAATGTCTGTAAAAATGGCTTCTGGATACACCCTTTTTGGTTCATCCTCCACTCTTCCTAAGGATGTAGAAAGAATAGGCCCTACCTCATCAGATATACTTGTGCTCACTATCTTCTGGATAAGTACAGCTATCGTACTTTTAACTTTTATCTATTACTCTTTCATAAAGAAAGTTGATAAAAAAGAGATAGAGAAATAAAAAAACCTCACCAGTTATATACCTTCGTTTGTTTTGATTTAAATTCAAGGTACAACTTGCTATGGTGAGGCTTTTATTTATTCATTTATGGACGATATTTAAACCAGTTTAGTTTATTAAATGAGATAGCGATGATTCTCTCTTTAGGGAACTTCTTTTCAACAGGTCTTGGACCATCCAACCATTTGACACCGATCTCTTTGTCTTGGACAGAGAGAACTCTAAACTCCCTGATTCCTAAACCGTTGTGACGGCAGTCAAATCTGACGAAGTTTCCAACTGTTACTCCGTATTTGACAGCTGTGACAATTCCTAATTTACATGTGGTGGTTATCGAATCTATGAGTTTGTATCTTCCTCTGTGCCATACTTTTTCAACTATGAAAGCAAATCCTTCAACCACGTATCCCATGTCTTCTAAAAGGGAGTACATGGAGAAGTATAAAGAGCCACCACAGATCGCTGAACCGGCGATGATCACTTTATCTCCTGGTTTTAAATCTTCAGCATCGATCATTATTCCTTCATATGGTGAGCACTCAGTCACTTTGATTCCAAGTCTCTTTGCAAGAGCTGCTGCAAAAACTTTGTCATCGACAGGACAGACGATCCTTTTTATATTAGAATCGATTCTCTCTCCCCACTGATTGACAATGTCATCGACAGTATAATTTAATGCTTCTTCATTCTCCAATAATTTTGAGATGTCTTTGTAAGTGCCATCAAAAGAACTTGTGATAAGTTCATCATAGATTTCATCAGTCATGTTTTCTCTCCTTTCTTTTGCTTTCTGTCACTTTTTCTCTGATTCCTGTTAAGACTTCATAGACTTCTTTTTCATCTGCATCAGGATGATCTTTTATGTAGTTGTCAAACTCACTTAAGATATCCCCCATGTAAGGCTCCTCGTATTTCTCTTCGTACTCTTCTTCCTGATAGTGATTTTCAATGTGGACCACATTTTTATCAGTCATGTAAAGAGGATACTCATCATCCTTAAAGACAAATTCTTTTTCACTATCAAAATACTTGAAAAGAATTCTTTTATGAATAGATACATCTTTAAATGAGTCAAGCAAGAACAGTTTTACTGATTCTTCCTTATCTTCAAGTTCTTTAGGTGCTTGTATCTGTATATCTAATAGAAATGATGTCTGTTCAACACCATCGTGTATAATAAAACCTTCTATCGCCCTGAAGATGATATCGTTTTCATCCACAGAGTAGATCTCAGCAAGAGATCTGTGAACCTTTTTTTCTTCGCTTATAGCCTGGATAGTATCTATACCCATTATGTCAATTACAATCATCTATCCTCCTAAATTTCAGAGATACAGTCGACATTTATAAGAAGTTCGTAATCTTTTCTTCTGTCGTTATCTTTGATGAGAACAATCTCATCTAAGATAGGACTAACATCGCTGTAGTACTTATATTTTATCAAAATTTGCCTAGAATACTTATTATTTATATAAGGAATGTAAGGTGTTATCGGTCCAATTATGTCAACTTTTAAATCGATTGCTCTTTTTGACAGGTAGTCTCTGTACTGCTTTACTTTTTCAATTGTCAGTTTTTCATCGTATGATCTTACAGTTATCATCGTCATAGAGGTGTAAGGAGGAGTTTTACATCTTCTTCTTTGCTCCATCTCATAATCATAAAAATGATCGTAATCCTGATTTAAAGCAAACTTAATGACAGGATTATCTTTTATTGCGGTCTGAATTATCACTGTCGCTTTTTTCTTTCCTCTTCCTGCTCTTCCAACAAACTGCGATATCAAAGAGAAAGTCTCTTCATTTGACATGTAGGTAGGAAGAGACAACAGATTATCGACATCGATGATCCCTGCTAAGGTCACATTAGAAAAATCGTGCCCTTTTGATATTATCTGTGTTCCTATGAGGATATCTATGTATCCTTTAGAGAAGAGATAGATAGCTTCTTCTCTTGTCTTTTTTGAACCTGTATCAGAATCTACATGAGCTATCTTTGCATCAGGGAAGAGATATCTGATCTCAGTGTCTATTCTCTCTGTTCCAAAGCCGTACAGGGAGAACTCTTTTTTACCGCAGGTGCAGGTGTAAGATTCCTTATTCACTTGATATCCGCAGTGATGGCACTTTAATAAGTCCGTTCTTCTATGATAGATAAGTGGAACATCGCAGTTAGGACATCTTGCTACAGAAAAGCAGTTATCACATTGCATCATCGGTGCGTATCCTCTTCTGTTTATCAGAAGAAGGACTTGCTCTTTTCTTTTTAATCTCTCATTTATTTCTTCTTTCAATGTGTTTGAGATGATTGAAGAGCTGTGTGCATCGAAGTTTCTGCTCTCGTTTAAATCTACTATCTTTATCTCTCTATTTGATAATCCGCTGTACTGAGAAGATAATCTAGTGTATCCGTACACTTCTTTTTTTGCTTTTGCCATCGATAGAAGAGAAGGAGTGGCTGATCCTAAGACAATCTTACACAAAGTTATCTTTGCTAAAAAAGAAGCGACAGTTCTGCTGTCATAAAAGGGAACTCTGTCCTGTTTATAACTTGTTGAATGCTCTTCATCGATGATGATAAGACCGAGTTTTTCAAGAGGAGAAAAAACAGATAGTCTTGTCCCTAAGACGACATTTTTTCTTCCTTGAAGTATCTCTAAGTAAGTCTCATATCTTTTTCCGCTTGAAAGAGAAGAGTTCAAGATAGCAAGCTGCTCTTTATAATGAGATGAGAATATGCTAAAAAGTTGAGAAGTCAATGAAATCTCTGGAATCATCACCAGAGCTTGCTTTCCTTCTTTTAGTATCTTATCAATGAGTTTGATGTAGATAGCTGTTTTTCCAGAACCTGTCACTCCGTGAAGAAGGATTGTTTTTTTACTGCAGTTTGTTATGTAATCATAGCACTGCTTCTGATCATATGATAATTCAAAGTTGATCAGCTTGTTTATCTCGAGTTTGCTTACTTCTGAATACTCTTTTTCTTCTTTGATGACAACTCCCTTTAAAAGAAGGTTTTGAAGTGTTTTTTTACATGTTACTTCAGATAGTTTCATCTCTCTTTTTTCTCTGAGCTTATCTATGAACTTCTTTTCGTTTATAGAGAGAGAATAATCGCAGTTATCTGATAATCTGATATATGTTACTTTGCCTGCTTTTGTAGGTTTGTCAAATGCGTTTTTACTAGTTTTAAGTGCAGGAGGTAAAACAGAATCAATGACGCTCATCAGATTTACTTTGTAATAATTTGAAACCTCATTTATCAACTGAAGCTGAGTATCTGTCAAAAGAGGATATTTATCTGCTTTACTTTTGATCTTTGAGAGCTTGATCTGGTATTTTTTTTGATACTCTTCAGTCGTCATATCTATTTTTTCTGCAGTTGAAAAAACAAGAGATAAAACGTTTTTGCTATTTCCGAAATCCACGAAGACTCTCATACCTCTTTTTAAAGAATCATCTTCATAGTAATATGAGAAAGTTTTATTTAATGATGATACTCTTCTTCCTATCAGAACTTGATAGAGATAAAACATTACTTATCCTCGTCTTTAAAAACATAGCCACAGCAGTGACAGTATTTGAACTTATGATCGTTTAAGCTTTTGCATTTCGGGCAGATAAGAGGTTGAGCAAAGATTCTCGGAGTGAAAAGCTTATCTTTCTTTTCTTGTTTGTTTTCCATATTCAAATTATATCAAAAATAAGTGTTCTCCTACTGATATTTTTATCTCTTTAGAATCTGATTTTATCTCTGATATTGAAAGAAAAAAGTTAGAATGTTATCATATAAAAGTTGGGCCTGTAGCTCATTTGGTAGAGCGCATCGTTCGCAACGATGAGGCAGAGAGTTCGATCCTCTTCAGGTCCACCATAATTTAAAATTGTTAAGGTAATACATTCCTTTGTGTTACTTTTTTATTTTCTTAGAAAATAGATGAAAATATCTGATGTCCTATCTTTTTTTAATTAAGGGGATGCAGTCAAAAACTTTTTAAAATTCATATGAAATATCACTTTTATCGACTCTAGCTTAATTTTTTTTAAGAAATAATAAATATAGTTTCTATCAAATAAAGTCTCTTTGACGGTTATCTTAGAGAGTTAAAAATGAACATGGTAGAGATTTGATGAAGTGACATGCTCCCACCACTTATAGAAGTGGGGGCTTCTCGCTCAAGGATTCTACCGAATCCAGTATCAACGAGCTAACCGGCAATGTCCTTACCTTTTAATATATCAAGTCCTTTGTTTAGGATGTTGATACTTGCATT
>JALEUS010000084.1 GCA_022780765.1 Bacilli bacterium
TAAAACGCCATTTATTTCCGATTTGCAGAGGAAATTTTATAAGACACTGCTTAGAGAGCGAAAGGAACGAATCTTAGATTTTTCTTATCAAAAGCTCCGTAAGCGTGAGCGTTCCAAAAACCAAGAACGCTGAATTTACAAAAACTTAATATCAGCAATCAGCCGATGAGAATTATCTCATCGGTTTTTTTGCGGCCAAAATTTATGAAAGAAGGTACATATATGAACCAAGGATCAAAAGAAAAGCCTGCCCGCATTGAACTGCGTGGCATGGCAAAAGAAAAAGATAAAATACAATCAAAAGTCCGAAAGTGCGGGCTAAGCAAAACTGAATATGTAAAGCAAAGAGCGTTAGGGTATGAGCTGAGAGGTATTCCGACCGACGCTCTTTTTCTTTGCCTTGAAAAGCTTTCGTTGTTGTTATTGATTTTCATATGTGGTGGTTCGAAATTCGGTGGGTCAACAAGATGGAACCACCACAGTTCTTAGCATCTTGTTGACTCACCGAATCGCCTAATTGTTAGGCCATTGCTGACCAAGGGTAATCATATCACAAGACACCATTTGCCAGGTCACCTGTGCAAACCAAGGTTTTTTCATTTTCATAGATTAAGAAATTTTAATTAAGCTGTTTAGAAATTTTTAAAAAATGCGATTAAAATAGCATCACATAGTTAAAAACATCGAAAATATGATTAGAAGGTTGATTATGTATCTATATTTAACTTCACTTTGATATTTTTATTCGACTGTATTCAAAAGCAATTCCAATGAGGTCCCAAATGTTCTTTAACAAAAAATGGGTGGTGAAGAATGAAAAAAGATGGCACAAGCTGCTATCAGAGCAGAAAGAAAGTACACTTACTAATCAATAATTATAATTTATCCTTCTATTAGGGCTGCTAGCTAACTGTCAGCAGCTTTTTTTTATATTTTGATATATGTTAATAAAAACATATATTATATGCAGATAAAATAAGATGATCTGTCTTTGATAATGTATAATTTGAAAACGATCAGTTTATCAATTATTAATTTATTCATAAGTTTTTTCTTAGTTTATATGTCAAATATATTAGATTTATCTGTTTGTACAGATAAGTTGATTTAGACATTATAGGGTTTTAGGATACTCAAAATTCTATATTAAACAGAGTTTATATTATTAACAGATAGCATTATATGTTAATTGATTATCTTGTTATTATACAAAAGATATAAAAGTGAATAATTAAAATATACAAGTGTAAATAATTTTGATGATTAGATGTTTGAAATAATAAAAAAAGTTTATAATATACTAGTGTTTGTGGGAACAATAAAAAAAGGAAGATGAAAAATATGAAAAAAGAACTTACTCATAAGCTTTCTTTGCATAGTTCTGATCCAAGCAGAATTATAGAAGTCGTCGACCTTACTAAGGATTTCGGGAGAGGAATCGGTGTTTTCGATGTAACTTTTTATGTCAAAAAAGGTGAAGTGTACGGTTTTTTAGGTCCTAATGGGGCAGGTAAATCGACAACTATTCGTCATCTTATGGGATATTATAAACCGGATAAAGGTGTGACTTATATCAACGGATTAGAGAGCTTTAAAGAATACTATAAGATACTTGAAAATGTTGGCTATCTACCAGGTGAACCTGCTTTGCCTTTATACTATACCGGAAATGAGTTTATCGATGAGATGAAGAGTTTAAAGAATGTAAAAGACACATCGATGATCGATTATCTTATCGACTACTTCAAAGTTGACACCAATCTTTTATGCAAAGAGATGTCGATGGGTATGAAAAGAAAGATGGCTATTGTGGTAGCTTTCATGAACGATCCTGCTGTCCTTATTCTAGATGAGCCGACATCGGGTCTCGATCCTCAGATGCAAAGAAAATTTATTGAGTTTGTAAAAAACGAAAAGAAGAAAGGAAAGACTATTCTCCTTTCTAGTCACATCTTTTCTGAGGTAGATGCGACATGTGATAGAATTTCCATTATCAAAGACGGAAGAATTGTTTCTGAATTTGAAGCTGACACGCTCAAGCATGCTTCATTAAAGAAGTATGTTGTATCTTTTGAAGATAGAGAGAAGTTGGATATATTTATAAATAATATCAATAAGGATGTTATCAAAGTGATAGATAGAAATAATGACTCTCTGTCTTTGGTTGTGACAGTTGAAGATAAAGATATCAAGCAACTTATCAATTCAATCGCAGATAGTCAAGTCAGTTCATTTACAGAGATTAAAGAGACTTTGCAGGATTACTTTATGTCCTTCTACAAAGAAGAAAAAGAATTTGAAGGGGTGGGTAAATGAAGAGCACTGACTTAGATGATTTACAGGTCAACATCGATGAGATACTTCAGGAGTATGATAATGAGACAAATTCGGTATCTTTATCTTTGAAGTTGAATATCTCACTGGATGGAAACAACGTTTCAAAAAATATCAGTATAAGTCCCAGTAAGAAAGATAAAGAGAACAGTATTGTCTCTTTAGAGCACGTGACAAAAGATTACGGTTTAAAAAGAGGAATATTTGATGTCTCATTCGATGTCAAAGAAGGAGAGTGCTTTGGTTTAGTTGGTGAAAACGGTGCTGGTAAAACAACTACTCTCAGGCACATAATGGGATTTATAAAACCTAAAAAAGGAAAGATCACTGTTGCTGGATATGATGCTTTTAAACAAGCTGAGAGCATCAAAAGCTTTGTTGGTTACTGCCCAGGTGAGATAAACTTTCCTCCGTTAAAAGATGGAAGCAAACTCATCGATGCTAAGATGCAGCTTTTAAAAGAAGATTATAGCAAAGCTGCAAATGAGCTCATCAAAGAATTTCAGTTCAATATAATGTCAAATCCTAAGAGGATGTCAAAGGGTATGAAACAGAAGATGGCTTTAGTTTTAGCACTGATGCACAATCCTAAACTTCTGATTTTAGATGAACCTACAACCGGTCTTGATCCTCTCATGCAGGATGAGATTAGAAATAAGATACTCGATATCAAAAGTCAGAAGAAGACCATCATCATGTCATCTAATCTCTACGATGAACTAGATTTGCTTTGCGATAGAGTCGCTTTGATATCTCAGGGGCACATCATAGCTATAGCTGATAACAACGCTATAAAAAACAGAGAAGAGGTAGATTATAAAATCGAGTTTATAAACAGAGATGATTATCTTCATTTCAAAGAGGAGAACAGATTTGAGATCATCCGTGATCAAGAGAAGTACTCTCAGCTCACAGTTGAGATAAAGAAAGCTGATATATCTGCTCTGTTTGGCGTACTCAAGGATATCGATATCAAATTTATTTCACAGATTCCGTACACTTTAGAGACATATTTTAATAAAGTACTTAAAGAAAAGGAGAAGAAAGATGAATAATAAGAAAGTGAAGATAAAAGAAGGAAAGATCTTCTCGTTTGCTCTGTTTAAACAGAGTGTCAAAGCGCATAAAAATATCTGGCTTGCAACCACATTTGGAAACTGTCTTGTCGTTGCTATTTTGATTGTCGTCTTATCATCTATCAACATCAGCGCTACTAAAACAGGATTAGGAAATCTGTTTGATACTGCTCAGCTTGAACACACAGTCAAAGCTAACGCATCATCAACCTATATGGGATATGATATGATGACAAACAGCTATTACAATGATATTGAAACACTGAGCAATGTATCGACCAACGTTTATTCTGTAGATAAAAAGATCCTTGATGGATACGATATTATCTGTAATGAAAAACCTATTTCAGCAGGTAAACCATATGGTGAGTATATACTTGATTATTATGATAATTTATCTACTGGACAGACTAAGGAAGAGAAAAGAACAGATTGTAAGGAATTTATACGTCCAATTATTGAAAGAGCTGTCGATGCTGAGACAGCAGATTTCTTCACCAATTATTTCTTAGATCCATACCTGATAGCACATGATCCTGATACCGGATCAAAAAATAATAATGTCCACTATTTAGCTAAATATGCTTTTTCAATGTCTATAGATTCATATATCGATGATGCTTATCCTGACTTTGTTCCTTATAAAACAAATATTGTCAACATGGTTAATCTTTCGATAGATGCATATTCTCCCGGAAGCAAAGGAGAGGATGAGAAGATCAGAATAAGTTATGAAAACATGCTGAACACTATCTTAACAATCCTTCCATCATCTATCAGCACTGACACTGTCTCTAAAGCTTGTAATGTCTTCATGTATGGTACAGATGATATATATGAGATGAAGAATCCAAAGACTCCTCAAGGTCAGACCATATTCATCAATGGATATATTAAAGATCCATCCAACTACAAAGGTAATTCACCTTATCTGAAAGCTTATGCGATGCTCAGTATCAGCGCAGCCATGTTCCAAGACAACAGCAAGTGGGATTATTTCCCTTCATTTGAAGTCAAGTATGTTACAAATGAAGCTGGCATTCCAATTGATAAAGATGGAATGGCACTCTTCTCTCTATCTGAATATCCTCTTTTGTCAAAGGATTATGTTCCTATGACAAAAGATGGAAAGGAACTTAATATAACAACTGAACTTTTAGCTAGGAGAATAAAAGTTAAGAATAATATGGGTACTTCATCTGATAATCTGCAGAAACAGTACCGTGCTTTGCTTGATGAAAGGAAGGTTGAACAGCTTAACGGAAAAGATATCAGTGAGTATCCTGAGGGTGAAAAAAACACTGTTAAAAGCAAATACATCGGTTACACAGCTTCCGAGATAAGAAAAGCCGAGGAAGATTTAAACAAAGCTGATTTAGTCACTAAATCTAAATCGATCTTAGCTTCATTTATGAAGAAATTGATCTTAGATGATAAAGATAACACATCTATTTACTACGATAAAACAAATAAAAAGATCAACAAAGATAAGCTTATCGAAGAGGTAGCTGACACTTTAACAGAACAAGCAACTCCTATAATATTAGATCAGTTTGAAATTGAAAGTTTAAGCGATTTAACTGTTGAAAAGAATGGTATATCAGGTGAAGAACTTCTTTATAAAGTAAAAGAGTACTCTTCATTTGCAATCTCATCTTATGAGCTTTTGATCCAGAGGTATCAAGGCTACTATGTAGATGAGGATAAGACTGTCAGAAAATACACTGATACCCAGTGTCAGAACATGGCTATTGTCAAATCCGGTATAGGGTCTGTCGATATGCTTCCTGTTTACATAACAGGTAATTTAACAGACTTATCAAGCATCAACATGTACGGACTTGTCATCGGTATCATCTTCTTTGACTGCGCTGGTATACTTCTTTCAATCATTTACCTGATGATGACTGCAAACGAGCTGATAGCTGGTCAAGTCGATTCAGGTTCTCTAGCCTTCGTCTTATCTACCCCAACAAAGAGAAGCAAGTTCGCATTCACACAGGTGATCTATCTGTTTACTTCTCTACTTGTCTCTTATATCATCATCTTTGCCGTCGCTTTAGCAGCAAGAGAGATGGGAATAGCGTGGCTGCACTCTGAAGATTTGAAGACAGAGCTGTCGCGAATGCATATTCTCTATTACTCGATAGGTTCTTTCGCTGTCTCCTTTGCAATAGCGGGCATATGTCTTTTATCATCGTGCATCTTTAACAAATCAAAGATATCTCTAGGAATAGGTATGGGAATATCTATGTTCTTCCTCGTTGTTTCAATCATTGGAATCTTCGGTACTTCTGTCATGCCACAGATGATAAGAATTGATGCTATGTCCATCTTTAATTATTTAACTATCGTCAGACTATTTGATGTCAACAGCGTTTTGACTAACAATATGAGTGACTTTTGGATCAAGCTATCTGGTCTGTTTGCAATAGGTATAGTTACAACTGTTGCTGGATGCATCTATTTTGAAAAGAAGGATCTACCTTTATAATAATTAGAATAATAGAGAGGGAAACCTCTCTATTTTTAGGAGAATAAAGATGAGGGATGATTTTGAATTCTACTGCCCTACAAAGATTTTTTATAGGACAGATTCTATCCTCTGTGTTGGAAAGATCGTTCGAGATTACGGATTTAAAAGAGTGTATATAGTATCCGGTAAAAGCGGTGTGAAGTTAAATATCCTATCCGATGTTGAAAAGAGTTTTATCGATAACAAAATCGAGTTTAAAGATCACATAGGGATCGATTATAATCCTGATATCTCTAGTGTGTTAGAGATGAAAAAAGAGTGCCTTGATTTTAAACCTGAAATGATTTTAGCTATCGGGGGAGGTTCGATAATAGATGCAAGCAAGCTTTTAGCTCATCTGTATTTTTACACAGGCAATCCTCTTGATTTTAATAAGAACGTTGTAAAACCTATCCATGCTCTGAAGATAGCTACTATCTTAACTCTCTCTGCAAGCGGATCTGAGATGTCTTCTTCCTGCGTAATTTCTGATAGAAAAACCGGTTTTAAAGGCGGATTTAACAGCGAAACTAATTATCCTCTTTTCTCAATAATCAATCCTAAATATACATACAGCGTGTCAAAAATACAGACTTCTTACGGTTTAGTGGATATGTTTTCTCATTCTTTTGAGAGATTTTATTCTAGTTCATCAGAGATTGAACCCTGTGACAGTCTATCTTTAGCTATCATGAAAAGCATCGTTAATGTGTCTGATAGAGTCTTGAAGAAGAGCGATGATTATCAAGCCAGAAGAGCGATGATGCTTCTTGGTTCTCTTTCTCATAATGGTATAGGTGAGTTTGGAAAGAGGAAGAGATTTGTTGTTCATAAAGCTGAACACTATCTCTCTGGAAAGTATCCTTCTTTAGCTCATGGACAAGGTATCGCTTTGCTTCTTGATAAGTTTTTGATCTTAAACAGAGAGAATAAAGAGATATATAAAAAGACATTGCTTCTTGGGAAAGAGTGTTTCTCATTGAATGATTGTTCATTTGATGATGTTGTTTCATCACTTTTATCTTGGTTAGATTCTCTTGATATTAAAAGAGATTTCTCTTCCCTTCCAGAGAAGATAAAAAAAGAGGATATTGAGAAAGCATATCAGATGTTAAAGATATGATTTGCGTGTTCTGCAGATTAAAATATTATATAATGTATTAGTGTGTTATTTGAGGAGGTCTTTTATGGACGAAGATCAGAAAAAGAATAAAAAAACAGATAATAGGAAGCTCATTGATTACAATTGCTCCTGGGGAACAATGCTGCTTCTGATACTTTATATCGGTGCTATTTTCTTTATTCAAAGAGAGGTGTTTACAAAACAGAGAGTGCTCTCTAACCAGTTTGCATTCTATCTGTTATCTCTCTTGTTAGGTGTGGTGATTGTAACTGTCTTACACAATATCTGTAAGATCATCGGTGCTTATATCGGTGGATATAAAATTCTTTACTTCAATTGCTTTGGTCTCAGGATTGAGAATCATGAGAATAAACTCAAAGTCAAGTTCTCACTTTCTTTAGATTATCTTCTGACAACTTCTTTGAGATTTGTTTCAAAAGATGAAAAAGAAGAGAGAAATCCTTTACCTATCTTCTTATCCGGATTTGCAGGAGATCTGCTATTCATAGGTATATGTCTTCTTATCTTCTTCTTGAACAATCCTCAGAAAGGAACTCTCTTATCTTACTATTCTATTTATGTCCTTCTTTACGGTTTATCTGTGACTTTATATGAACTTCTTCCTGTCAGACAGGATGAAGCCAACGATATGTACAACATCATCAGAACACATAATGAAGAAGACAGAATAGCTTACAATCTTTACTATATAAACATCAGCAGAGAGATGAATGGTAAAGATCCTATAAGACATGATTTTGAAAATTATGAATCTTTCTACAGAAGCCAGATACTTTATTTCAACTACTTAGATAAACTGTATGATAACAAACTTGAGGAAGGTCTCAATTACATCAAAACACTTTCAGAAGTTGAAGGATATGTTCCTGATAATGATAAGTTCTTATCATCTGTTGAACTCATCTATCTCCGTTATCTTGTCGGAGATGAGGCAGAAGCTGACAAACTGTTTTTAGCACTTAAAGGAGATAGTAAATCATCCTGTTTAAAAGAGAACAGATTGTCTGTCTACAGAACATCTCTTCTTTTGCATCTCTATGTAATAAAAGATAAACAGAAAATTCAGATCGTTATAAACAATTTCAAAAAGCTTCTGTACACTATCGATAACATGGATTCAAAGAGAGTTGTTGAAGAGAAGAAAAGATTTTTAGAATCGTATCAGAAAGTGCATCAAGCCTATCCTGAAGATTTTAAAGAAACACTTAATCTAGATTGAAAAAGGTGCCTTGTAGGCACTTTTTTATTGCAAATAACGACATTGTCACTATAATATTCTTGTTATGGGGGTGTCTTTGGTTTCGACATGATTGGAACTCTATAGAAGGCAGTGGATTTGTGACCTAATCACTTGGAAATAGGTGCCAAAAAGACCAACTCTTTGCACATTCCAGCAGCAAGCACTTTAGCTTGCGCTGCTTGCTAATAACGGCAAGATCTAGTTTCTGACTGCGGTCAGATAGTGCAGTTGAATTCTGAACTTGTGATATTCATAAGATTCAACTATAGGAAATATCATTCTGTATCCGCTCTGGTTGCGGTGGAACAGAATAATTGCAACCTTGGAATTCAGGTAGTTTGCTGGTAAAGCTCTGAAATTTGACAGA
>JALEUS010000009.1 GCA_022780765.1 Bacilli bacterium
TTATTCTATTGTGAAAGAAACTGTGACGGAATCCTCTTTGATGATGTCTTCAGGTTGAATATCCACATTGTAAGAAGAACTCATCATCACAGCGTTATCATTTACCGATCTTGAGAGATCGTATCTTGATGTTTCAACTGGAGAAGAGAAAGATGAGTAATCGATGTTGCTTATCTCTTTGATCTTCACTTTAGAAGCTTTTTCTATTATCTGTCCTTTATTCATAGCATCAGCAATAGCATCCTCAATGAGCTTCTTGCTGAAATTATTCTCCTCACTGCAGGTGAAGAATATCTTCATATCTGATGAGAGTTTGTGTTTTACAAGAGAGAAGAGTATCTTTCCTAAAAGCTCATTATCGTTTTTAAAGGAGAAAACTAACTGCTGATAATATCTGTATCCTTTAAAAATTTTCTTCCTGGTATCGTTTTCGTTTTTGTACTCGTAGAATGTATCGATATTAAACTGTCTTGTTTTGATATCTTCTTTTTTTATTTTTAAAGCAGAGAGTGCTTTTTTTATCTTATTTATTGTCTCTGTCGACTTGGAGATAGCTTCTTCGTAGGTAGGAAGGATCTCTTCAAATCCTAACTGTATATTGGTTGTATCGGCTTTGATGGTCGCTTTTGAAGTTCCGACAACTTTGATGATTCTGTCCATAAGACCTCCTTTAGATTTCAGTGTTATTATATACTTTTTAATATGAGAATAAAGAATAAACATAAAAGGAAGAATAAACATTGCTAAATAAACATATTGGTAATGAAAAACAGTTGACATTCTTTCCTTTTGATGTTTAAATAACATGTGTTATATAACAAAAGATATTTATGGAGGGAAAGTGCCTAGAAAAGTAGTATATACAAAAGATTTGATTGTTTCATACGCGTTTGATCTGGTAAGAGAAGAGGGGATTGATTCTCTCACTGCTAGAAATCTTGCAAAGAGAATGAAAAGCTCTTCTCAACCGATATTCTCATATTTTAAAAGTATGGAAGATGTCAAAGAAGAAGTTGTTTTAAAAGCGAGGGACAAGTACAATTTCTACATCTCTCAAGGTCTGAAGTATTCCTATCCTTTCAAAGGAGTTGGACTCATGTATGTACAGTTTGCAAGAGATGAGAAAAAACTGTTTTCTCTTCTTTTTATGGGACCTAGTGAAAAGACATCTCACTATTTACCTTCTTATGATGATAACTCTCATAAAATTGAGGAAGTCCTCGTTAAAAATTACGGTATGAATATCGATAGTGCAAAAGCAATCTACAATCACTTATCAGTATTTGTTCATGGATTAGGATGTCTTTTTGCAATGGGAAGTAAAGTCTTTACTATAGAGGACGTCGATAGAATGCTTTCAGAAGAATATCAATCTTTGACCAATTATTTTAAGGAGGTTAAGAAATGAATGATGTTATTGTCATAGATAATCTAAGCAAGAGTTATAAACAGCTTAAAGCTGTTGACGATCTCTCTTTTAGAATCAAAAGAGGTGAACTTTTTGCTTTCTTAGGAATCAATGGTGCGGGTAAATCAACTACCATCAATATCATCTGTGGACAGCTAAAAAAAGATCAAGGTAAAGTATATATAGCAGACATGGACATAGATAAGAATCTTCAATTGATAAAACACAAAATAGGTGTTGTCTTTCAGAATTCTCTTTTAGATCCTCAGCTGAGTGTCAAAGATAATCTGCAGGTTAAAGCTTCTCTTTATTCGATGAAGAAAGATGAAATAAAAAAGAGAGTTGAATATCTTGCTGAGCTTTTGGATTTTAAGTCGTATATAAATAGACCCATCGGAAAGCTCTCAGGTGGTCAAAAAAGAAGGATAGATATAGCTCGTGCTCTTCTTCATCAACCAGAGATACTTATCTTAGATGAGCCTACAACCGGTCTTGATCCTCAGACCAGAAAGATGATGTGGAATGTCATAAACAAACTCAGAAAAGAGAAGGATATGACTGTTCTTCTTACAACCCACTATATGGAAGAAGCTAGCGAAGCTGACTATGTTGTAATTATTGACTCGGGGAAAAAAGTTGCAGAGGGTACTCCTCTTGAACTGAAAAACAAATATGTAGGTGATTACATGCTCATCTACAACACCGATGAAGATAAGATTAAAAGACTTAATTTGCCATATGAGAAGATACCTCTTGGTTATCGTATAGAGGTCAAAGACACAAAAGAAGCTACTGAACTTATAAAAAACAACTCTGATCTTTTTATCGACTATGAGCTTATCAAAGGGAAAATGGACGATGTTTTCTTGAGAGTTACAGGCAAGAGTTTGGAGGTTAAATGATGACGCAACTTTTATACATGACAAAGAGAAATATCAAATTGTTCTTTAAAGATAAAGGAATGTTTTTCGCATCACTTATCACTCCTTTAATTCTTCTTGTTCTGTATGCGACATTCTTAGGCAAAGTCTACAAGGATTCATTTACAAGTTCGATGCCTGAAACGCTAGATGTCTCAGCAAGGATCATCGATGGAGTCATCGCTGGACAGCTCACTTCATCGATCTTAGCAGTGAGCTGTGTAACAGTGAGCTTCTGTTCAAATATGATCATGGTCAACGATAAAGCAACCAAAGCTATCAACGACTATAAGATAACACCAGTAAAATCGTATATGATTTCTCTTTCGTATTATATAGCTACTCTTGTATCGACACTGATAATCGTATATGTTGCTTTCTTTGCCTGTCTTATTTACACCTCTGCAGTTGGATTTTTCATGTCTGCTTCAGATGTGTTTCTCATCATGCTCGATGTTCTTCTTGTCAGCATGTTTGGTTTGAGCTTATCTTCAATTATCAATTTTTTCTTGAAGTCACAAGGACAGATCTCTGCTGTCGGAACGATAGTTTCAGCAGGTTACGGATTTATCTGCGGTGCTTACATGCCCTTATCTAATTTCAGCAAAGGATTACAAAACGTATTATCTTTTCTGCCAGGAACATACGGAACTTCACTTTTTAGAAATCACTGTATGCAGGGAGCTTTGAAAGCTTTTGAAAATGAAGGAATACGAGTGGATGTGATAGACAAGATAAAAACATCAGTAGATTGCAATCTGTTTTTCTTTGATAACAAGGTATCGATTGTATCAATGTATCTTGTCATCGTTCTCTCTGTTGTCGTTTTGTTTGGAATCTATGTTTTGATGAATTATTTAAAGGAGAGGAAAGCAGGATAGTTCTTCTTTGAATAATCGTTAATATATAATCAAAGGAAAATTATCAAGTTAAACTCTGATGATAACTGAGAGTATAAATAATGTTATTATTTCTTTATCAAAGGATATGTGTGTTTATTTTTTTAAACATACATATCTTTTTTTGATGAAAACCTTGGTTTGCACAGGTGACCTGGTAAACCAAGGTTTTATTTTTAAAATCATTATCTATCTCATTTTTTACTGATAGATAATTTTTATAATCATTTAAATAATATGTAAGAAGATCAAGAGAGCTTACGTTTTTTTAAACTTTTCATTATCATATATTTTTTTATTTCTAAATTGTGTGCTTTATTAAAAGAGATAGTATTGTTTAATTCTTTTGCTTCTTTTAACCTTAACTGAATTTATTAATAAAAAGAATGTATATCAACTTAAAAATATAGAAAATGAAAAATAAAGATATGATAAGAACAGATAAAATAAAAATAGTGATAATCTTAAAAATAAATAGTCCCATTGCTGGGACTATTTAATCATGATTTAGAATATGTCTTTACTATCTGCATAAAACTCCATTGGATAGGTCAAATATTCAACGGGTTCAAGTTTATCGCACGTTATAAATCCAGCAGGTGCTTTTAAAAGTGATGGAATTCTATTGACGATTGTTGCACAAGTATGTTCAACAGTCGCTGGCTTTACAACATGATATTCAACATCAGGTTCACCGAAAATCTTCCAATCGCACATATCACCATCATCTTTACCATATACTTTGCCGATTGTTTCTTCTTCAACAACAATGCCTTGCATGGTTTCTATTGTGACAACAGCTGACATGCCTATACAACGACCTGCTTTTATTGTTTTACCTAAAGTTTCTGAATATAAATCTTCATCTATAGTGTAAGGTACGTTCTCTTGTTTGATAGATTTAACTGTTAAACCTAATTTTGAACAGATAGCTTCTGCAGCGTTCCAAGCATAAGAAGGTACTACTTCAGTTGGATGAGCTAATGTCTTCTCAAATTCTTCTTTAGTCAGATCACATCCGTGTGCTTTAGCTAAAGCTAGACCATAATCTTCAACATTGTAGGAGTATGCTCCTTTTATTTTTGTTATTTTGTTTGTACCAGCACATGCTAAAGCAACCATATTGATCCAGAAAATATCTTGCATACCACTGCCTGTCACTGTGCAACCTGTCTCTTTTGCAAGTGCATCGATTCTGTTTGTCATCATTGCAGCAGTTGTGTTTGGATAGATAGCTTCTTCACAGGTTGTTATGACATTGATTCCTCTTCTCACACAAGCCTCAACATGTGAGTAGATATCGCTCATGAAGCTAAAGAGTGTAACGATAGCTACATCTGCATCAGTTTCAGATAATACTTTTTCTGCATCATTTGAAATCAAAACTCCTGTTTTAATTCCTAAAGAAGCAAAATCACCAACATCCATACCTACGATTTCAGGATTGACATCGATTGCTCCTACAATCTCTGCACCATGTTCATGAAGATATCTGATTATGTACTTAGACATCTTCCCGCATCCGTACTGAACCACTTTAATTTTTCTCATCGTTTTTCTCCTTTATGAGTTATTTTATTATAACATGTAAGCGTTTTCTTATTATGTTTTTTTATCCTTGTTTAATAATTTGATGAGTAATGTATATAAATAGTTATTATTACAGCTTGCCGTCTACTTAATCATCTGGAATGCTTGGTTTACCTCTTTAAATAATCTTTAGTATAAAATCGATTCTTATAAATGAATCATCAGCCATACTAAATTGTTTTTATCACATAAGATTTATCAGATTATTTTGAATAATTTACAAGAACTAGTTCTTTCAATCATTATAGTTTTTAGTTTAGCAGATAATTATAGTTTTCTATTTAATATGATATGTAATTAGGAATAATCATTTTTAATTATATCTAATGCATTAATACAAATGTAATCAAATTTCATAATATTTGCTATTTAAATAATAACTATATAAATTTTGTATATTGTCACACTAAAAATTTTTATTTAATGAGATATGTTGTTTTTAAATTATCAAATTATAAGTACATGATTGTGATGGATAAAATAAGTCAAGCAACAGATATAAATAAAATTAACAATGTGTATAAAAAATTAATTGATATTATTAATGTCTTATAAAGAAGAAATAAGTTATCATTCGTACTTAATCTTTGATAAAGAATTGATATTTATATTATAGATAACTTTTTATAGTTTATAATATTTTTATTAAAGAGGATAGGCAAGATGAGTTCAAAAGTTTATTTTACTGATTTTAGATGTCCTGTCGGAACATCTATGACAGAGAAAGTGAAAAGACTGTGTAAAAAAGCTGGTATAGATCAAATTGATTTTGATGGTAAATTCACTGCAATTAAGATGCACTTTGGTGAATTAGGAAATCTTGCTTTTTTAAGGCCAAATTACGCTAAGGCTGTAGCTGATTTGATCAAAGAAAGAGGCGGAAAACCTTTTTTGACAGACTGTAATACTCTGTATCCTGGAAGCAGAAAAAATGCTTTAGAGCATCTTACTTGCGCAGAATTAAACGGTTTTAATTCTATTACTACAGGTTGCCATATTATCATCGGTGATGGCCTAAGAGGGACTGATGAAGTTGAAGTTAAAATAGATGGAGAATACGTCAAAGAAGCAAAGATAGGAAGAGCGATAATGGACGCTGATATCTTTATCTCATTAAATCATTTCAAAGGTCACGAGTCCACAGGTTTTGGCGGCGCAATAAAAAATATCGGTATGGGATGTGGATCACGTGCTGGCAAGATGGAACAACATCAAGATGGTAAACCAATTGTAAAAGAAGAACTATGTAGAGGATGCAGAAGATGTTCAAAAGAGTGTGGATCAGATGCAATATCATATATTAATAATAAAGCTCATATCGATAATGAACTATGCAAAGGCTGTGGAAGGTGCATCGGAGCATGTGGTTTTGATGCAATTGAAAATCCTAATTGGAACAGCAATGAACTTTTAGATAAGAAAATGGCTGAGTACGCTTTAGCTGTCTTAAAAGATAGACCGAGTTTTCATATTTCCTTTATTATGGATGTCTCTCCTAACTGTGACTGCCACGGTGAAAATGATGCTCCTATCTTACCTAATTTAGGTGTTTTAGCTTCTTTTGATCCTGTTGCATTAGATCAAGCTTGTGCAGATTTATGTCTAAAACAAACTCCTTTAGATAATTCACAGTTATCTGATAATCTTAAAAAAGAACACTGGAAGTGTCATCACGATCATTTCAAAGATAGCAATCCTAATATTGAGTGGAAAGCAACACTACTCCACGCTGAAAAGATCGGTGTAGGAACAAGAGAGTATGAGCTTATTAAAGTAAAGTAAGTCATCGGTAATTTCTCTATCTAATTAGACTATCATATATAAATTAAAACAGAATTTGATATTAATTGAATATATATTTCTTATCTCTTTTTGTCTATGTTTTTTTATAATTGAATTCAATTTTAAAAATTGCGTAAAAGATATTAGCATCTTGGAAAATGGGCACATCAAAATATGGTGTAAAATACGATGATTACTAAAATCAATATAAACGACGTTACATCTATATAAAGTTTGACAGATTTATATAAGTATCAATAGGAAAATATTCTATTTTTGAAATCAATTAATTTAAACAAATAATTGTATAGATTTTAAATTTAAGCATTCTATTTAATGATGTTAAAATTTCTTAATGTTCTTTTCACATTAATAATGATCTATCCATTTTATATAGTTTTACTTAGAATAGGAACTATGATATTTATTCTATTTACAATTTGCTACTATTTATATTTCTGAGTTATCTAATACATAAATAGAATACATCAGATCATGTATTATTTTTTTCTGCGTCATATATATTTTTGTTATAAAGATAGTCACAAACTTGACAAATATACTTCTTTATTATCTTCTGTTACAAAATTTCATTTATCCATTCCACAAGATGTACAGTTCTCTATTAGATTTATTTCCTTAGTGATATTTTCATAAAATCGATATCCTCCAGAAAAATTGTAACAATCAAATCCCTCTGAAGCTAAAATTCTACATGCTATATAACTTCTTAATCCACTTTGACAAATTACATATATAGGTTTTGTT
>JALEUS010000015.1 GCA_022780765.1 Bacilli bacterium
TCCAGTTCTTGAAGAAATCAGAGACAAAAACGTCCTGGTTTGCATAAAGAATCCTATTGACATCTTTTTTCGTCATATCAAGCAAATCAGCTATCTTTCCAGCTTTCATGCCACGGCTTTCGCCTGCTAAAACTTCTTTTATTCTGTCGAGGTCAGAAACAGCTTCTGTCTCAACAGATGAATCATCGCCATAAGCCTTAGGCGTTTGCTCTTCGGCGACAGTTTTTTCAGGTTCTTGGAGAACTTCTTCAGATTCAGTGCCTTGTTTTTCGATTTCTTTGTCCGTTTCATTGAACTGATAGCGGACATAATCAACCAATTGCTGACCCCAATCAGGGACTTTGACCTCTGGCTTATCTTCGCCATCAATACCAAAACCAAACCAATCAAAACTGTTTCTATATTGTTTCTTTACTTCTTCGTCTTCCAAATTGAGTTTAGATCCTAAAGATTCATTTACAAAGAATTGATGGATGTAATTGTTAAGTACGTTTTCTTGGAACACGTGATATTTGTTTAGGACTTCAAAGTCTTTCTTAGTAATACCAACTGCTTCTAAGAACACATTAGGATCGGCGTTGTTGAAGATCTCCTGGAATGTGGTTTCCCTGTAAACGCTTATGTAAAGGAACTCAAAAAGACGGGCAAGTATGTGTTTCATCACATTGTCTGCATCTTCGACCGATTTCCCTTTCTCGTATGGAATCTTTGGAGATAGTTCGTTCTTAACAGCTCGTTTGAATGAGTCGGAATACCATCTTCTATAAAGAGCACCACGATATTCCTGAGGAATATTTTCAGTGACGTTTAGATGCTTATGAATGAAGTCTGTTATCATCTTCCTAGTGTCTTCTTTCCAGACAATACCCTGACCGAATCTCTTTTTAACTTCATCGACGAACTTAACACCATCATCATGTCCGCAGTTCATCTTCTTTACTGGAGCATTAACGCCTCCTTCATAGCCTTTTATGAAGCCGTTTGACCACCATGTCGCTTGAGTCTGGTCATAATCTTTCGGGCATAATTCGTTAATATAATCAGCCATTGCCTTTTCAAATGTGGCCTGAATCTCAGTGTTATCATAATCGACATATTGCTCATAGTCCTGCATTCCTAGTTCATAACCTTTATCACGTCCTGCTTTAGCAATCTTTGTTTGGAAACCATCGACTTCAGGCTTTTGAGTCATCGTCTGGCTCTTTGGTTTATTGATTTTAGCATGGGCAAAAACCCTCTTGATGATATCGCTGACATCGTTATCGTTTAGCATCGAAGCGATCACCTCATCGTCGAGCATTCTCGTTGTTTTTGAGGTATCGGTGATCTTTCTAGAAAGAGGCACACCACTTGTATCGCCAAACTCAGCAAGTTCATAGAAAACGTCGGTGCTTATCGGCTGCGACATATCCCCGTTAACGAAAATAGGCATGTACTTGACGATTAGTTTTGCGATCTGAAGTTTAGTAACGCTTCCTTCCTCGGATTGTTCAGCGTATCTCAAAAGCAAAGCGGCAGCCCTATCGATGTTGAAGTCATAAACGAACCCATTAGGTTTTAGAATCTTGCCCTTTTCTTTATAAGGGGTCTGTATCCTGAATATAGATTGGAAATACTGTTCTGGGGAAGCCAGATCCTTGAGAACGAACACGCTGAACCACTGTTTGACCGTAACGCCAATAGTCAATTTGTTAACAGTTAAGGCGATCGATCCAATTTTATTGGTGTTGTTAGCAGCAGTGATTTGTTCGTTCAAGTATTCATACGCATCAACTCCAGCACCTACACCATCTTTAGAGAGATTTATGATTTGATATTTTTTGAAATAGTCATCTTCTTCAAGGAGTTTAGCCATTGCATGAACGGCGTTGACTCTAGGCATAAGCCATAGAGTGTGCTTATTGTTATCAAGCATCTCTTGATTAGAATATGGGAATTTATCGCCAAAAGTTGATTGACCCTTGATGATGCTTAACCATTTTTTTATTTCTTCCTCATAAACAAAAACACAAGGCTCATTAGGATTTGAGTCTCTTCTTGTTTCAAAGAATCTGTTTAACGAAAAATATTTTTTACCGTAAAGAGTATCACCAGAAAAAACAGAAGCCGTCATGTTTGAGAATAGTCTGGTCATGTTGTAGCCAAAAATCCTCATGTCTGGGAAATGGGCGTAATCGGGGTTTATTGTTTTAAAGTCACCTTCATCGCTCTTAGGATACTTATTTCTTTGCTCATCGAAATAAGAGTAGGTGAATGTGTTTTCCTTTGTGAATTCCCCGTTAGCTATCGCTTTAAAAGGAGTTCCTGAAAGGCAGATTGTCTGCTTCGTGTTGATCTTGAACCTATCAAGGACATCCTTCGTTTTCTTCAATTCTGATTGGTATTCCTTATCTAGGTCTTCTTGACTCTCAAGAGTTCCTTGCGTTCTTTCGTTCCAAGCACCAAAGTGGTATTCGTCCAAAATTACCAAATCCCACTCAACATCCTGAAGCTGCTTTATTTTTGCCTTTGTCTCGCTAGAATTTCTGTCTTTTCCAAGATAGTTCTGCAACGACAAAAACATAACGTATGGATCATTGATCCAATTAAGCATGAAGCTAGGCTTCTTCAAATTATCATCAGTATAGTAATCATAATGTTTCTTGATATGAGTTAAATCCTCTCTCCAAGAGGACTCAACCGCAGGAATGAATGTAAGGATTAGAATTTTGTCTAATCCTTCCTCTTCACAATATTTATAAGTGGTAAAAGACTTCCCGTAGCGCATCTTGCAGTTAAGAAGGAAACGTCCACCAGTCTTATGATTCTTGAAATATTCCAAAAGCGCGTCTATGCATTCCCTTTGCTCTTCTCTTAGGGTATATATTTCTTTGTTAGAATCATCTTTCCTGCATTGTTCGAAAGCCTCCACCAATTCATCAGCTGGAACATTTTGGAACCATTCCTGTTCTTTTTCAGTCAATCCTGCCTTCATGGCCAGAATCTGATCATGGACCCTATAGTCTTTGAATGATTCGTTGTTGGCATCTAAGCAGACGCCCCAATATATGACTTCTCTTTCTAAGCCATACTTTGGATACTGTTCTTCGGTTAAAGCAAGCTCATGTTGCTGGTTTCTGATTCTTGATTTGATGGCATTCCAAAATGTCTCATCCATTTTGCATTTGGTCATGCCTACTTTAATACCATGTCCAGGGAACTTTGGAAGAACATACATATAAAGAACAATAAGTTCTTGTTCTGTTTCGTTTTTATCATCCAATCTAAAAGTTACAGGCTTCCCTTTATATTTAACAGAATCAATAGGATTAATTGAAAGGGATCTTTTAGTTATAACAACACTCATGTTAATTCATCTCCCTAATTAGTGTTTCGATGATTTGAACTTCTTTCTCTGTTAAATCGTATCTTTTATATAATTTTTGATCGTTCCATGTTTCATTAAAATCTAGCCATGGAACAAACTTAAAATTATCGATAGACATATTCATTCCAGTTAAAGTTAACTGAATTAAAAACCTAACAAATTTAGTTTTAAGGTAATTTAAAGCATTAGTGGCTTTTTCTTGTGTATCTTGAGGGCATACAATCAAATAAGATTGCGAACAGATTTGACTAGGTTTTAATAACTCTGTTCTACTCAATACTCTATACATTCCAGATTTGTCTGGTGTTCCAGCGTGTTCGCATGTTAATTTAGAAATCATAGGTTTAAATAAATCGATAGTATCAATTCCTTTTATTACCTCTTTTCTAGCAACAAATCTCCATCCTTTACTAGTCAAAATCTCGCAATCATCATCTTTAGTTTTCTTCTCGTTTCCTTCAAATGTAGACAAGAAACCATACGGAGTTTGTGGACTACATCCGCCTGTTGCTGATAACTTTTTTTCTTTTTTCTCCAATACTTTTTTAACGATTGAGAGAGCATCATTTTTTCTAATAAAAATATCGAATTCATTTAAAGTTCTTATTTTTTTATCTTCAACTCCAGAGGTAACATTAGTAAATTCGCATGGACCACTGTAAGTTGAGTCTCTTAAAAAATAACAAACACCACCATTAATATCCACGCCAGGGAAACAATCTCTAGAGTCTGTAAAATCATGTAATTTTTTAATATGTGTATCTGAAAGCATTTCTTTTCTAAAATCGTCTAATCCAACACCTCCAGAAAACCATCTTGAAGGAATAATCATTACCAGGTACTTAGGCTCTAAAGAAATGGCTTGTTTTACAAAATCCTGATAAATTGGAACAGCGCCTAGGCCCTTCCCACTTTCATTTACTTGTAATTGGTACGGTGGATTCCCAATGATAATATCAAATTTCATATTTTCTTCTCCTTCAAATCTCTTTTTTAAATGATTTAATAGTACTAAATGATTTATATGAATAAATTCATATGCGTATTTTTCTCTTTGATAACTATCGTTATATTTTGAATCTGCTGTTATCCCACAATATTTACATTTATATTTTTTTCTTTTATCACCAGTACAATTTAATGGCATTTTTCGTCCAGACGAATCTTCAAAATCATGATTGGTACAAGGTGTTTTAATATTCCCTTCTTCATCTTTAAACCAAGTTCCATTTCCAATAGCATATCCATTAATATAGTGACCGTCATTAGCTTTTATTCCATCACATTTTCTATTAGCTTGAGAACAATAATATAATGTTCGTCTAGCAACATTAGCAGTAAATTTAGTTTGTCCGATAGAATAAATCATGTTTTGAAGAATGTGTTTTCTTCTCTTCTCGACATTTGGAAATACGTCCTCCAACCCCTTATCGAGTCTAATAGCAATTTCGCGCTCGAAAATGCCATTCTTTGTAGCAGGGTTCAGCCATTTGTAGTCGGGATTATGCCAAACTTCTTCAGGCAAGGAATTAAGCATCATATCCACTGTTTTTCTCGGCGTGAAAACTTCGTCGTTGCCAACATTTGTGATGGTTTCCAAAATGTCGAAATTTTCAACATAATCATAGGCTTCTTCAACTGCGGTTCTATATTCACCTTCAGCTTCAAGAGCCTCGTTTTTCTTCTCTTCTACCATATTTCAACCCCCTCCTCATGCACCGATATATTTTCCTTTGATATGCTCCAAACAGGGAAATCTAGAGCTCTATAGTCCTTCTTCTCGGCGTTTGGCATCTTATAGGCAACGTCAATAATGAACCCGCCTATTGGGAAGTAAGAATTAAACATCGCCCATAAAAAATTCGAAGTGATTATGCACTTAATCATATCAAAATATGACGGATCGACATCTATTTTCCTTTCAGCAACGAACATCTTAATCAGAGTAAATATGTTGCTTCTCTGCTTCACTATTAAATCTTTATCCATCTCAATAGAATAGATAGTTGCCAAAGCCTTAAGAGAATCAATTTCAAAGTTGTCTTCAATGGTCTCAAGTCTTTTTCTTAAAATATATGTGGTAAAAGCGCCATCACCAGATGTTGGCTCGAGAACGTTTTTTGAAAAATCTAATATTTCATCACCAATCGCCTCAGTCATTTGTTTTACTATGAATTCTGGTGTAAAAACCTGATAACCTTCTGTGTCATTTGAGCCCAAAGATGCTAGTTGAAGAGAGTCAAAGCATTCTATGGCATCAAAGGTTTTCTGCTGTTTTTTCTTATATTTTGATTTGATTTGCTCCACAAACGGTGTAAAGTCCATCATTCTGCCACCTCTTCGATCTCAATGTTATTTTCCTTGCACATTTTCTCAATTCTTACTCTAGCAATTTTAATAGGAACTGCTCTACCATTTTCCCATCTATTCACAGATGGATATGAAACGTTTAAAAGCGCAGCCATTTCAGTCTGCGATATATTCAATTTAGACCTGAGTTCAAGCAACGCCTTTGCATAATTTAATTTCATGAAAGAGGTCCTCCATTTATCTTGATTATCAACCTAAATCAAATTATATCATCTATTTTTGAGAAAAAGTATATTGATTGAGTCATTAATTTACAGTTTGTCCAAAATTTTTCTCAAACAAATAAAAAGAGACCAGAAAACAGCTTATAAAACTACTGCTTCTAATCTATTAAAAACTGGCACAAAGGAAGAAATCCCCTTTCCGCCAAAGAAAAAGGTCTGACACTACTGTATCAAACCTATGCTTTTTATATGACTTGGTACTAACTAATTAATAAAGCATTATTTTTCTAAATCATATTTTAATATAATTTCTTCACCACAATAATCATTTGTCTT
>JALEUS010000047.1 GCA_022780765.1 Bacilli bacterium
TTAGCTCTATCAAAGGATATTTTGATAAATGATTTATATTCTTTATGAGCTAATTCAAGAGCTAATACAGACTTGCCAACACGTCTAGCTCCTCTTATAAACAAAGCATTATGATTTCGTGCTTTTCTATTTTTCCAATCAAGCAACTTAGAATAACAATCTCTTTCAATATAGCATCCTTTTTTAATAGCCAGTTCATATTCATCCTTAAAAGTATTAGGCATAATATCACCACCTCATCAGTATTATATTACTTTTACCACGAAAATGCAGTTTATAAATTAAGTTTTACCACGAAAATGCAATAATTTTATTCAATAATATCACGAAAGTGCAAATATATACATAAAAAGTACGAGTACAAAACTAAAAATTTAAATAGTATCAAAAAATGGGCAGTTTAATTAGGGATTTATTCCAAATGCCAAAAATCTGGTCAAAAGAAAACCTCATCCAAGAGTGAACAGCTCAAGGGTGAGGTCTTTTTTTGCATAAGCAACGATGTTACTAATAATGCTGATTATAGATATCAAATCTAGGATTGAAGAGATGATTATGTATAGAACTCTTCTTTCTTTAACGCTAAACGCAATGCCGATGGTTGAGCCAATAAAGATTATAACACCTACTATGAAATATGCCGATGTGAAGTAGTCACTCAAGGATTGTTCTATAATGGGTTTGAATATCGGTAAGAATCCAACAAATACTTGCCATAATGAAACATGTTTTTTTAGCTACGAATGGCTTGTTTTCTATTTGTTAAGTTCTTCTTCCAAATTCTTCAAGTTCTCAATCAATTCATCAAAAGATTTTATTTCATCGTCATTAATCATTGCTTTCATTGATTCAAAATCTTTCCTTAAATCCTTGATTCTTTCTTCATTTGGGATAAGAACAATTGCTCCAGGCAATGCAGTTTCTAGATGATCCCAACTATAACGATAGAACTTTTTCTTGAAAGCAATTACTTTCTTTAAAAGATCAATATCATTTAGAGCGATTTCTTTGTAATTTGTTTGGCTAATCTTCCAAACATCATAGTAATGCCTTGAATATCTTCTAGGCGTTGGGTTTGGAATCTCATTTCCATCTATATCTATTTTGGTCATAGGTCTATGTGCTTCTTGATGAAGAATAAGAATCTTTTCCCAAAAAGTCCTTTCTGGCGAAATACATCTAACTGTGGTAGAAGTTTGATTCATGATTGGAAGATTTATTTTTGAAATCAGTGGTTCAATTTCTTTTTCAATAGAAGGAACACGTTCCGCTAGAGGCCCTATTTCAAGTCTTACACATTGAAGAATGCCAGAGTTATTGGCGTTATATATATTAGGGTAATTAAAGTTTAAAACGTGCTTATCTTCTCCAAGACTAAAGTTTGGATCAAATCCTAAGAATTCCTTTAATCCTTTCTCCATAGATGGTTTCAATTTGTTTTCTATGAATTCCATAGCAGCATCTTCAACACTCTTATTGTATTTAAGCTGAGCGCTGTTGCTTCTATCTTCATAAATGTCTTCATCGCTATAGCCTAATGCTGACCAATTAAGAATTAAATCGATATCCTCTGAAAATCTATTTATGATGTTGAAGCATTTAGAAAGACTAGTTCCACCTTTGAATGTGAAATACTCTTTAAACTCAGAGTGGTGGAATAAGTAATCAAGAAGAAGTGTAACCCAAAAATCCTTTTCAACAATTTCAGGTGATTCTCTATATTGGAAAGAGTAGGCATCAAATAATGCTTTTCTATCTTCGGATTTTAATCTTGCTATTGAATACATATTGACCTTCTTAATGCATCATAGATCCATGATGTTGTTCTAATACCGCTATTAATTGTTTCTTTATCTTTTGAATCCAAGAAACGATTGATCATCTTAAGTTGACGATCTGTAACATTCTCTTTTCCTATTTCTTTTAATGCTTGGATTGAAATAAGTATTCTTTTGCTTATGGATGAAATTTCTCTAGTAGTTGAATGCTTAAATATAATTTTGTTTGCACCAACATCATATTCTCTATAAGGGCCATTAGAAATGTAAATTATCTTGCTAGGAACTTGTGTTGAAATACCAATTAAATTCAACGCATGATTTCCACTTGGAATAATATCCCAATTGTATTGCCTAGAAATTGCTTCAGCGATGTCATTGATACTTGGAGGACATTCGATACCCAATGTCTTATTGAAAGATGGCTTATAATATATTCCTCTTCTTGCTCTTTTTAGATGTCCCTCATCTTCAAGCAATTCCAAACCTTTACTAATGCTCTTATAATTGCCCAAATCTAGAAAATCATATGTAGAGAAGGCTTTAAGATTAGATTGTTCAATTCTATCAAGAATGTCTTTTTGAGTTTTGTACATAAGATATCAATCCCTTTCGCAAATATAATACAACTTTTGCGAAAGCTAGTCAAATCATATATTCGCAAATATAATATAACTTTTGCGAAATAATCCTGATTGAATTCTTGACTGTTATCGTTGTAACCTAAACTCGTTAACTTTTTTATTTTGTATAGCCTCTAGACTTAAAGTTTAGAAGTTATGCCTAATTTTTTAAGAGAATTCACCCTAGCTATCATTAGTGCCCTAAAGAGCTTTTAAGAATCTAAATTAATACTATATCTCTTCTTGTATTTCAAATAAGTGACTTAGTTATGTGGATTTCACGTTTATATAAAGAAAAAAGGCTTGATACCTTAATTTCATTGTATCAAACCTATGCTTTCAATATGGCAAAGATAAACTATTTTAATACAAAATGCAAACACCTTTCGTTTTTTAAAAACACCCTGATTTGTTATAGAATGCAGCAAAATAAATTAGAATTTAGCAGATTAATTTTTTGATCCAATTATCAAGAAATTTCATCTGTAAATCTGTATGAAACCAGTGTTCTCCATCCTCCATTATAGTAAGAGTAGCGCAAACTTGCTTTGAAAATTCGGATATGGTTTCTCTAGAGGTTAAATTGTCATTTCCACCATATAAAATATATGTAGGAATATTCCATTTAGTCGGATGTTTTCGGACATAGCAAAGATATTCCCAAGATAATATTTCTCCAAAATCTGTAATTATTTCTTTTCTATTACATAGTTCCTCTTCTGTAATATTCGACCAATTCATCATACCTATTATTAGTTTTTCCATATTAACAATAGGTGAAATAAAAAAGGCTTTAGTGATATTTTTATCTACAAAACCATTCATTGAGAAAAAAGCGCCTATACTATTTGCTATCAAAATTACAGAATCATATCCTTTTGCAACTTGATCATAGAAAATAGAAAACTCTTTTTTGGTCTGCCATGGATTTTGTGATTTATAATCAAAGCCAATAACATCAAATTTGGGAAATAAAGACTGATAATGATATATTTTTATTTGATGCAAATAATTTTGCGTTCAATCCACTTTGATATGTAAATAATCCCATATCCGATAAATATAATCTATACAACGATTCATCACTATCAACTAACGGACTTGACACTTTTTCCTTAAGCAACGATGCCTTATTAACTATATTTGCGGTACTAAGCCATCCAATTGGTGATATTAAATCTCTATTCTTTGCTTTATCTTCTATTTGAGAACACTTAAAATTCTTATTTTCTTTGTTTAGTTGACTATAAATGTTATTAAATACTAATCTACTCCTAACAATTGATTCAGGAGAGGCCTGATATAAT
>JALEUS010000063.1 GCA_022780765.1 Bacilli bacterium
TTTAATGCCTTTAGGCTGGTTTGCTCTTTGAGCAAACCAAACAACCACCCGCTATGCGGGTGTGCGTAAAAAGTTATACAAAAAAATTCTCCTAAGTAGTACAATAAGGTTGTTCAAGTCTTAGAGTACTGTGAAAGGAGAATTTTAATGGCTAACAGCACAAATAGTTTATCACATACAAAATGGTTATGCAAGTATCATATAGTAATTGTTCCAAAATACCGAAGAAAAATAATATATAATCAATACCGAAAAGATTTGCAAGAAATAATTAGAACACTCTGCAAATACAAAGGCGTGGAAATAATAGAAGGACATATGATGCCCGACCATGTGCATCTTTTACTAAGCATACCGCCTAAAACAAGCGTAGCAAGTTTCATGGGATACTTGAAAGGAAAAAGTGCGCTGATGATGTTCGACAAACACGCAAATTTAAAGTATAAATTTGGCAACCGACACTTTTGGGCAGAAGGATATTATGTTTCAACGGTAGGCTTAAATGAGAGCACAATAAAGAAATATATACAAGACCAAGAGAAATCAGATATTGCATTAGATAAGTTAAGCGTCAAAGAATACGCAGACCCATTTAGTTAACCCCTTTAGGGGTAGCCAACGAGGCAAAGACTCTAAGGCTTGAACAAAGAGAAAGCCCGCGCCTTGAGACGCGGGTCGGCATTATGGGCTTTTAGCCCTTGTGCAAACCACCCGTTTGACGGGTGGTTATGATTGTTTTTCTTGCGGGAGATTCACGAATCGCCCCTACAAAATCTAATCACTTAGATTCTTGAGTTAAGAGTGATGAGAAAGCCTGCAGCTTTCGTTATGATATGATTGCCTGACGAAGTCAACATTGCCGCAAGGCAATTCATAACACGGCGCAACCGTTCATATCTCATAACTTGCCAAAGGCAATCATAGTTTATCAAGGACTATTCAAACAAAAAATGCTGACCTTCAGGTCAGCATTTTTATAGTTTGAAATATTAGCCCTTGATAGCAGCCTGTGCTTCTATCAGCAAAAGAGGGAAATTAACCGTTTATATTGTAATGGGCATTCATTTTGTTTACAGCCTGGAACATTTTATGTAAATAAATAAATGGACCAACAACAATTAACTTACCCAATACATTCCAAAGCCAATAGTCTGCTGCACTAAAACTATATGCAACACCGCGTCTCTTTAGCTCTGCGCCAATACGGTTTGATATTTTATGAAACCAAACAATACCTGCAATACCAAAAGTAATAGGAACAAAAACGAATGTTAATAAACAAAAATGCATAGTCTTTTTACCATCATGCCTTGAAGCCACAATGTTAATATCGTCAGAAACGGACGACATAACAACCAGCAGATAAATTCCAAATGTAATGAGAGAGAGTAAAATAGTTTTTAATAATCCTTTGTTAGTTTTAAGTTGACCAACGGGAGCAGTATTTACAGTGTTTTCCATAATAAATCCCCTTTCTCTTGACTAGAAAATATGAACAATTTGTTAGCTAGCCTGTTTTCAGTATAATGTCTATGATGTAATAAATCAATAAAATCCGACAAAAATCCCTGCCGAAAAATCGGTGGGGATTTGATTTGCATTATAAAGTTGTTGTGAGAAAAGCCTCAGTATCATTTTTTGAGGTGCTGAGATTTGCACTTTAGAAAACGTCAATAGAATTCCAGTTTTATTATCAAAAATTCGGGATTTGCAAGGCTTTCAGCGTGAAAAAAGAGCTGCTGACAGTTAGCCAGCAGCTCTAATAGAAGGATAAATTATAATTATTAATTAGTAAGTGTACTTTCCTTCTGCTCTGATAGCAGCTTGAGCAGCAGCAAGTCTTGCACCAGGAACTCTGAATGGTGAACAAGAGACATAATCGCATCCATACTTGTGGAATAAAGCGATAGATTCAGGATCTCCACCTGCTTCACCGCAGATGCCGCAGTGGAGCTCAGGATTTGCTTCCTTACCTTCTTTGACAGACATGGCGATAAGTCTGCCGACACCTTCATCATCTAAGGTCTTGAATGGATCGAATTCAACGATGTTCTTCTCAAGATACTGATTGATGAATGTGGAGTAATCGTTTCTGGAGAATCCGAATGTGAACTGTGTCAAATCGTTTGTACCATAGGAGAAGTAACTGGCTTCAGGTCCTAATTCCTTAGCAGTTAAAGCAGCTCTTGGAGTCTCAATCATTGTACCGACGATGTATTTAAGCTTCTTATCGTATTTGCTAGAAGCAATGATTTCATCTGCAGTCTTGGATACGAGCTCTTTGACATACTTGAATTCCTTGGCTTCGATGACCTGAGGAACCATGATGGAAGCGGTGATGTGAACTTTCTTTCCTTTCTGTTTAGAAAGCTCTTCTTCAGCATGTAAAGCAGCTTTGATGATAGCTGTTGCCTGCATGACACCGATCTCTGGATAGACAACATCTAAACGGCATCCACGTAATCCCATCATTGGGTTTGTCATATGAAGTTCGTTGATTCTGTTCTTGACCTGTTCGACAGTTTTGCCTGTTTTACTAGCTAAAGCGACGATATCTTCTTCTTTGATTGGGAGGTACTCATCTAAAGGTGGATCGAGTAAACGAACATTGATATTCACTCCGCCTAAAGCTAAGTACATCTTGTAGAAATCATCCTCTTGGAAAACTTCTAACTGATCAAGATATCCTTTTCTCTCCTCAGTGGAGGTAGAGAGAATCATCTGTTGCATCAAGAAAAGTCTGTCTTTTCCTCTGAACATGTGCTCAGTTCTGCAAAGACCGATTGCTTTAGCACCGAATTTGACAGCGTTAGCAGCTTCTTCTGGAGTGTCAGCATTTGCTAAAACTGACATATGTGAATACTTATCTGCCCAGCGAAGAACTTTCTCGAAGTTTCCAGAGACAGAAGGTTCTTCAGTAGCGATACCGGTTGAATAGATTTCACCAGTTGTACCATTGATGGAGATGACATCGCCCTCTTTGTAGACTTTGCCACCGATCTCCATTGTTCCCTTCTCTTCATCGATGACAGCTTCACCACATCCGGTAATACAGGTTTTACCAATCTGTCTTGCGACGACGGCTGCATGAGAAGTCATACCGCCACGAGCTGTCAAGATACCGCAGCAAGCGACCATACCGCCTAAATCTTCAGGAGATGTCTCAGCTCTGACTAAGATCATCTTAGCATTTTTATCCTGTGCTAATTTCTGCTGTGCAGCTTCTGCTGTGAAGACGATAGAACCGACTGCAGCTCCAGGAGAGGCAGGGTTTCCATGTCCGATGACTACTGCTTTCTTTAAATCAGCTTCAACGAATGTTGGATGGAGGAGCTGATCTAAGGATCTTGGATCGACTCTGAGCAAAGCTTCCTGCTCGTTGATGAGTTTCTCTTTGACCATATCGGTTGCGATCTTCAAACCAGCGAGACCGGTTCTCTTACCATTTCTTGTCTGCAAGAAGTATAAGACACCATCTTCGACAGTGAATTCAAAGTCTTGTAAATCTTTGTAGTGCTTCTCAAGTTTATCAGCAGAATCAACTAACTGTTTGTAGATCTTTGGCTGCTGCTTTTTTAAAGCATCGATGTGGAGAGGTGTTCTGATACCAGCGACAACATCTTCTCCTTGAGCGTTGATGAGGTACTCAGCGAAGATCTCTTTGACACCATCTGTAGGATGTCTGGTGAATCCGACACCTGTACCAGAGTTTTCACCCATGTTACCGAATGCCATAGACTGAACGTTGACAGCTGTTCCCCATGAATAAGGGATGTTGTTCATCTTTCTGTACAGATTTGCTCTTTCATTATCCCATGAACGGAAAATAGCTTGAACAGCTATGAGAAGCTGATCTTCAGGATTGCTGGGGAAATCTTCATGGAATTTCTCTTTGTAATACTCTTTGTATTTGACAACCAATCCTTTGAGCTCTTCGACAGGAACTTCAAAGTCATTTGCTAAACCTAATCTTTTCTTAACTTCATCAAGCATCTGATCCATCTCAGTTCTTGGCCAGCCTCTAGCGATGTTTGTGAACATCAAAATAAATCTTCTGTAGCAATCGTAAGCAAATCTTTCATTGTTGCTCTTCTTTGCTAAAGCTTGAACTGTGACATCGTTTAAACCTAAGTTCAAGATTGTGTCCATCATACCAGGCATGGAGACACGTGCTCCTGATCTGACTGAGACAAGAAGTGGATTTGGTCCCTTACCAAAGGTCTTTCCAGTTCTGGTCTGAAGTTCTTTTATAGCCTGTTTGATCTGTTTGATGAGGTTCTCAGGAATAACTCTTCCTGAATCGTAATATAAAGTGCATGCTTCTGTTGTGATAGTAAATCCATCTGGAATTCTGATTCCGATGTGTGCCATCTCTGCTAAACCAGCACCTTTTCCACCTAAAAGAGGTTTTCCTAAACCGTAACCATCTTTGAAAGCGTAGACATATTTGACTGCTTTGCCGGTTGTTTTACCCTTTGTAGCGGTTGCTGTCGCACATTTTTTTGTTGCAGGTTTTTTTGCACCCGAAACTTTTTTTGTAGTTCCTTTAGTTGCCATTTTATCCTCCCGTAAAAGAAAACTATAAATATTCTATCAAAAACTTTTAAATATAAATATATAAATAAAAGCAGATATCAAAAAAAAGGATTACCAAAAGCCAAGTAATCCTTATTTAGTCTTAGCTAGCTAAGACTAAGTGGTTAAATAACAAGACCCAGATAAGGTCGAGCCAGCCAAAGACAGGAATAATTAAACCGAAAACTAATCCTAGAATGTTACCTACTGTTGGTTTTTGTAAAACTGCTGTGACTCTTACATAAATTTCAACTACCCATGAAACGATGGGGATAAGAAGTAATAAGACCTGAACCAACCTTGATTGTTTATTAAACCAAGTCATTTTTGCTCCTCCTTTCTTTGTAAATTCTAACATAATAAACAAGCAAAGTTAAGATATTTTTTTACCGTTTATTAATCTATTGTAAAAAATATTTTTTTCTTCATAAGTGTCAAGAAGAAGGTTTTTTGTGACTCTCTCCAGTGGTTTAGATACCAGTATAGTTATCAGACATAAAATAGGTAGGGTGATCATCTTGGAGATGAGCTGAGAAAAATAGCTCAATCCATAAGGAACAGAGTAGAGGATATCTAACCAGATAGGAACCAAGACAGGCGCTAAAAGAACATCTCTGATAAAGAAGCACATGAAGATATCCCTGTTTATAAAAAAACCTTTTCTCTTCTTAGGAAAATCTAAAGAGAAGAGAATATAAAACAGAATACTGATTGCGATAAGCAAGAAGATGATAAACATCTTCCAAAGAATATTGATCTCTAAAGAGAAGGAACCTATTTTTATCTTATCGTGTTTAGAAATAAAGAATACAGAAAGAGAAAAAACAATGCACAGAAAAGAGATAAAAGATATCAGATGTGCATTCTTTTTACCTTTAAAGCTCTTGATGTACAAGGATGGAATAAGACCTAATATCATCGCATCTAAAGTGAAACCAGGAAAGAAAGCTCCTCCGGTAGGAAAGATAGTAGCTGCTAATAAATCAGCACCAAAAGAGCACACCAAAGAATATAAAGGTCCGTTATACAGGCATACTATCATCAGAGGAACCTCTTGAAATCCTATCTTCACCAGATTGTATCCTCCGATATTTATATAGGTTGAGAGAAATGGAATGCGTGAGAAAAGAATGGCAAGAGCCATTAAAAAAGCAGTCGATGTTATCTTGTACACTTCAGCATTTCTCTTCATCTTATCTTGCTTGCTTTAGCCACCTTTATCTTATCTTCTCTAGCTTTGATAACTTCTCTTTTATCGTAATTCTTCTTTCCTTTACCTAAAGCTATCTGAATCTTGCACAGTCCTCTTCTAAGTATCACCCTGCAAGGAACGACTGTGTAACCTTTCATCTTGACCTGTTCCATGAGATAGTAGATCTCATTTTTATGAAGGAGGAGTTTTCTTGTTCTCCTGGGTTCATGAGAAAAGACGTTCCTATCCTGAAAGACAGGAATATTCATATTTAATATGAAAGCTTCATTGCCTTTGAAAATCACAAAAGCATCATCTAAAGAGCATCTGTTTTTTCTTAAAGATTTGATCTCAGAACCCAAAAGCTCGATTCCAGCTTCCTGATGATCGCTAAGAAAGTAATTAAACTGTGCCTTCTTGTTGGTGCAAAGCAGTTTACCATCTATCTTTTTTTCCATACTCACCTGCTAGATCTTCCTTTTCTTTTTATAGTAGGTCTCTTCTTTTTGACCTCTTTAGAAAAACCGTATCTGTCTGTGACTATCTCATAGAGAGATTCTTTCTTCTCTTTCTCTCTTTTAAAAGTTTTTCTTGGAAGAGTGCTTCTGACATCTGCTCTTCTTTCGTTTCTGCTTCCATCTTTTATAATCTGTTTTATCTGCCTATCGCTTTTTCCTTCCAAGTGTTTCTTATAAAATTCTGGTGTAGAAAAATCGATCAGTATCTTCTCGCTGTCAACATTGATGACACAGACATCTATCTCGTCTCCTAGATGATAGACAGGATGATCTCCGCCTTCATATTTACCTTTGACCTGCATCTTCTTCTCATCGAGTTTGTAGATGTTTCCGTGCATGCAGTGATACATCAAAAAGCCTTCTATACCTATATCTGTCTGAACAAACATGCCTCTTAACTGCAAGGAAGATATCCTTCCATGGTACACCTGTCCGATCTTATCTTGAAGATACTTGCAGGACTCTAAATCATCCACTGTCCTCTCAATGACATCTCCTCTTATCTCGCAGTCGGTAAGATACTCTCCTACTCTTTTCAACTCATTTTTTAGCTGAGAAAAAGAGAAATTGTTTTTATCTAAAAGATACCTTTTAACAAGCCTGTGGATGATGTCATCAGGATATCTTCTGATAGGAGAAGTGAAGTGACAGTACTCCTCTTCTGCTAAGCCAAAATGTCCTATTTCCTCAGGAGAGTACCTGGCTTTTGCCATCGCTCTCAACATCATCGTATTTATAGCGTACTTGAGATTATCATCTGTTATCTTATTTAAAAACTCATTTAAAGATGAAGCGGTGATATTATCACTTTTTGGAAATGAGTTTCTAAGCTGTGGATCGATCTTTCTGATGAAGTCTTTAAAAGCGATTATCTTATCGGAAGGAGGATTGTCATGGACTCTGTATAAAACAGGAATATCGTTCTCTTTTAAAAGCTTAGCAACAGAGCAATTACAAGCTATCATGAAATCCTCTATCATCTTTTCTGCTTCTTTTGAAATCTGCTTGTCAACCTGGTATGGAATACCATTCTCATCGACTTTGAATTTTAACTCGACAGACTGCAAAGACATTGCACCTTGCCTTTCTCTTCTCTTTCTGATGAGAGTGCTCGCTTCTTTCATGATGAGGAGAGATTTTTTTATCTCTTCAGGATAATCACACTCCTCTCCTCTGAATAGAGCGTTGACTTTGTTGTAGGTGAGCCTTCCTTTAGAGATGATGAAACTTCTCTCGACTTTAGGAGAGAAGATATTTCCCTTGGCATCGATGATCATCGTGCAGGTTAAAGTGAGTCTCTCTTTTCCTGGATTTAAAGAGCATATCCCATCAGATAGTTCAAAAGGAAGCATAGGGACAACCCTGTCAGCAACATAAAGAGAAGTTCCTCTCTCGTATGCATCTTTATCTAATGCGGTGTTGTTTCTCATGTAATGAGTGACATCTGCAATATGTACTCTTAAAAGGTATCCGTTCAACTCCCTTTTGATTGATACAGCGTCATCGAAATCCTTGGAGTCATCTCCATCGATAGTGAAAACTAGCTCACCTGTATAATCTGTTCTTCCTTCCTTATCCTCAGAAGTGATCTTATCTTCTATCTTCTCAGCTTCTTTGATGGCTTCTTTTGAAAAGATGATAGGCGCATCATTGGAGATGATGATCTTTGATATGTCGTATCCTACATCATCTTTTTTGACCAGTATCTCTTTTGCTTTCACCTGTATGAGAGTCTTGGTTATCGAAAGGATGTCACATAAAATATAATCACCTAACTCAGGATGTAAACCTTCTTCAACATCAGTTACATAGATGTTCTTTCCACAGTTTGTAAAACCTTTTACCATCAGTACAGCTTTACCGTTTCTGTTGTAACTGTACGTTCCTTTTAACGTGGTCACCTGTCTTAGATAATCCACTGCATGATAGATTGTTGAAGAGAAAGCCTTTAGATAGAGAAGATCTCCAATCAGATAAGAATCACATTCTTTTCCTGATATCTTTATCTCTTCTTTGTCAGGTACGGTTGAAAAGAGAACATAGTTGTTATACTTTGAAACAACCTTAGCAAGGTACATTCCTCTATCTTTTAAAAGAGAGAGTTTTCCCAAGTGAGAATAGATAATTCCTCCTTCGATGAGGATGTTGATCTTGTCATCTATCTCTTTTTTCTCGGCATTGTTTTGAACGCTCAAAATACGATATATCTCATCTTTAGATATCTCTCTTCCTTTTATAGCTGAAATAATTTTGCTTTCATCCATACCTTTTCTCCTTATACAAAAAGGGGCTAGACAAGCCCCTGAAACTTCTTATAGACCGTAGCTGCAGAGCGTTGCCACAATGAAGAATGCGACAACCAGAACAGCGGTGATGATTGTCATTATTTTTTCAGGACCTCTCTCCTTGGTTCTGGTAAAAATGTTCATCTTGTTACCGCCTAAAACAGCAGCTGAAGCACCTTCAGACTTACCTGCTTGAAGAAGACACACTCCTATCAGCAGGAAAGATATGATAATCAGTATAACTGTGCAAACACTTGTCATTATTTTCTCCGATATAATCCTAACAAGTAATTATAAATGCATGTGATGCTATATTCAAGAAATTAAAAATAATTTTTTCTATGTATAATATAAAAGAGGTGCCTATGAAAGACAACAGAAGCAATTATATTTATATTAAAAAATGTCTGCTCATCCTTTTGTTTCTCTACTATAAAGAGAATATCTCACCAGACAATCTGGTCCTTGTCTCCTTCGGTTTCCACTTCGATCCAACCTGTAACTTTAAATCGATATTCACAAGAGAAAAAAAGGAAAGAAAACACATCATTCACATTGTCAAAGAGAATGAGAAGAACACCATAGACAGGGTTGATTACATCAACATCTACCAGGTCAAAGACGTATATAACCCCAGATTGAGAAAAGCAAAAAGAGGTCTGTACATCTATTTTGATGGATACAACTTTAAAACATATGGGAAGATTGAAGGTGAGCAATTATCATTCGAAACCAACTTATCAAAAGATCATAACGTAGGTGAACTCTTATTCTATCTCCAAGAAGAGTCTCTCAAGATAAAAAACGATTACTCTGCTTCTTTTATCACATATATCGCAAAGTTTTTCACCCACAATCTGAAGACGGATCTCATCTTAGGAGCTGGAATAAATGAGGATTACGGAGCTAAAAACTGGGACAAGCTCATCAATGCTTTAAACAATGAGTTCTACGCCGACTCAATTGAAAATCAGAGGCAGGTTATGCACTATGTAGGAAAAGAACTCTTTACAAACTCGATGGTTTTAAAAGTGTCCGGCTTTGATATATATACTTCTTTAAACAAAGAGCTTTACGAGTTTAAGGAATCCAAATCATTCGATTATACGAATTCTACACTCTTCGGTCTTGTCTCCTACATAAAAAAGAAAGATCATGTCTCTGTCATCACCTATAACTACGATACTAATCTCGAGTATCTTTTAAGAAAACAGGGTGTCTATTATGTCACTATCTACGATGATTACGCATTCAACAACAAGGTTTGTCAGTGCGACATATATCATGTGCACGGTCTTCTTCCATACAGCTGTCAGAAACAGGAAAGATTTAAAGATTCGATAATCCTCAATGAGAACGACTATTTTTATCTGTACAATCATCCCTACTCCTGGTCGATAAGTAAACAGCTTCACGATTTTAAATTTAACACCTGCCTTTTCATCGGAATATCGTTAACAGATCCCGATATGAAAAGACTTCTTGAGCTTGCTAAAAATCCTTTGAAGTTCAATTTTATTTTTGTAAAAAAAGAAAAAGAGTACTCAGAATCGGTGTTCAAAGATATCACAACATACTTCTTCACCTACGATCTCATCACAGTGTGGATCGACGAGTACTCTCAGATCAACGACTTTTTAAATTCTATTCTTTAATTGTTTCCAGATACAGCTACTTTGCTTAAAAGCGATGGAGTGAATATTCCTCCGCTTTCTTCCTTATCGCTGTAGACCTCTTTTACGTTGGAAAACAGTTCCTGTAAATCTCCGCTGATAAGGATCATTGAAACAGCTTCTTCCTTCTTGCCATCCTTTATATGATAGCCTTGACATGGTAAAGAAAACTGAAGAGTCTGTGAATTGATTCCTGAATTCAATCCGCTGATCTCTGTTATATAAAGTCCATTTTTGATTTTCAAGAAACCTTCTTCGATGCTCTTCTTGCTCTCCTTCACTGAAAGAGAGATGTAGGAAGCTTGCCCGTTTCCGCTTCCGCATCCATTATCCTTCTCATTCATCTTTTTGCTGGTTTCAAGGGAGTGGAAATAAGAGAGGAGAACTCCGTTTTTGATGACAGGGAACTCAGTTGTAGGTACTCCTTCGCTGTCATAGGAACTAGCAGAAGTTGATTTTTCAAATGGAGTGTGTGTGATTGTGAGTTTCTTTGAAGTGACCTGAGTATTTAACTTCCCTTCAAAGACTGAAAGATGCTGTAAAACATTTTTAGCAGAAAGCTGATCGACATAGTAGGAGAGAAGAGCTGATACTGAAGAAGGAGAGAAGATGACAGGATACTCCTTAGATTTGATGGATTTGCTATTAAAGAAATCAACCGATGCTGAAATCAGTTTATCGATCTTTTTATAGCACTCATTTTTAAGATCATCGACATCTTTAAAAGAGTGGAAGACGATATCAGAAGATCTGATATCTCCATTAAAACTGCAGACGATTGACACGTAACCTGTCAAATAGTTTCTATTAGAGCTCACCTTCAATCCGAGACTGTTCTCTTTCTGATGTAGTCCTTCACTGACTGAAAGACCTACCTCGCACTTTTCAATCCTCTTATCTCTGCTTTGAACTTCCTTACATATCTGTAAAGCGCACTCTCTTAAAGAGGAGAGATCTGCTTCTTTAAACTCTTTTTGATCTATCTTTACTTTCTTATACTTTCCTTTTCCATCGAAGAATGAGTCTTCACTCTCCTCCTTTCCATACTTGCTAGAAGAGAAGACTCCGTTAACTAACTCATCGACGCTGTCTTTGTTGATGCTATCTACAGAGTATAAACCGACTTTACCATCATATATACCTCTGGCAGATAGAGCAGTTTCATTTCCTATCTCCTGTTGCTCTATCTCACCATTGAAGACAGAGACAGAGATAGATTTTGATACCGAGTAAGATATTTCAAAAGGCTTGATATCTAATTCTTTCGCTTTTTCAAGATATGAATTCAATCTGATCTTTTTCATAATTATTCTCCTTTTCCACCCACAAGAATCTGTGACACAAGCAAAGTGGGCTGCCCGACTGAAACAAAGCAGGAACCGCTAGCAGCTCCGCATACACCTGGAGCGATCTTAAGATCGTTTGCGACCATGCTTATCTTCATGAGAATATCGTATCCGTATCCCATGAGGGTGACAGGTTTGATCATCTTTGTTATCTTTCCGTCCTCAACCATGTAACCGACATCAGATGTAAAGACAAACTTATCTGTAGAAGGATCGACCTGCCCTCCTGTAAATCCAGATAAATATATTCCCTTCTTCACAGAGGATATGATCTCTTCTTTGGTTGACTTTCCATTATCTATGTAGGTATTTGTCATTCTGGTCGTAGGAAGATATTTGTAAGATTGTCTTCTGCAGCTTCCTGTCGCAACAGAGTTAGGTATCCTTCTGCTGTTGTATCTGTCGACCATAAAATTGACAAGAACTCCATCTTTTATCAGAATGTTTTTAGTAGGCTTAACTCCTTCATCATCGATATTTTCACTTCCCCATGCGCTTTGTATAGTTCCATCATCAACTGCACTCACCACATCGCTTGCAACCTTCTTTCCATACTTGTCAAAGAAAGGACTTGTCTTATGAGCGATAGATGTTCCCTCTAAAGGATGACCGCAGGCTTCATGGAACAACACTCCACCGAATCCGTTTCCGATGATGACAGGCATCTCTCCTGATGGACCATCGATCGCTGAAAGCAGTTGACACGCTCTTTCAGCACACTTTAAAGCGACATCTTTAAAATCAGTCTCTTTTAATAACTCAAGACCTTTTGAAGCTCCTGGTCCATCAAAAGCTGACTGGAACTGAGTCTTGTCACTAGCTATGCAAAGAAGTGCAAGTCTGGTTCTCACTCTATCATCTTTATATATATCACCTGTTGAATTATATATCTCTACGTGTTCATCCTCTTCAAAAAGAGATGCCATGACGTCACATATCTTATCGGAGTAAGAGAAAGCGACATCCTCAGCTTCCTTAAGATAAGCAAACTTCTCTTCAGTTGTCATCTGATCATGAGGTATAGCGATAGGATTGATGTTCTTATACTTTTTAACTGAAAGAGGAGGAACATCAATCTCCTTCTCTCCCTGGTATCCCATAGATAAAGACTCAGCTAGAGAAAGAAGACTCTTTGTTGACAGATCGCTTGTGTACCCGTAGACAGATTTGTTCCCTTTTAAGATTCTAATACCTACACCATTGATATGTTTCTTGCTGTAAGCATAGACTTTCTTATACCTTCTATTGTAGGTGGATACCTGATCGTCCTGATAGTAGATTTCAGCGTAATCTCCACCGGTCTTCAGACAAGTGCTGAGTATCAAATCAGCTAATTTTTTACTCAATTTCATTTTTTTCCTCCTTTATTCCTTTTTGGATTATATCGATTCTCTTCTTTTCTTTTCTAGAGAAGAAAAGCCCTGTAAAAGTGTTTCTAGAAGAGAAAATCATGTTGAGAACCAAAAATATTATAATTGAAATGAATAATACTAACCACATAATTGGAACAGATACTTCAATATTAAAAAACTTGATGTTGAAACCAAACATGTTGACAAACTCATTGATAAAACCTTCATTTATCCTTCCACTCTCTATAAGTTTCACCATAGGAGTATGAACAAAAAAGTTCCTCAAAAGAGTGGTCGAATATGTCCCTGGGAATAAAGCTGTCAAATTCTTAATGGTATCTGGCATCATCGAATCAGGAAGATAAGCACCTATTAAAAATCCTATTCCAGCTGAGAATATTGCGACGATAGTAGATAAGACAGAATCGGTTTTGATAAATGATGCGATGAAGAAAGTTGCTAAAGAAGCTGACATCACTGAGAGAATCAAAGCTCCTAAAATAGAGAAGAAATCGATCACATCTATCATGTATGCATTGTATAAAGCAAGCCACAGTAAGCAGAGAAGAAAGACAATAAATATCACCAGGAAAGTGACAAGGAAGTTGAAAAGAAAGTATGAGAACATGATGGTTCTAGGAGAGATTGGAGAAGAGAGCATATCCTTGTTTGCATCGTTTTCCTTGTCTTTGACCATGATGTAATTGCTGTTCAATGAGACAGTTATACAGGAGACAGCTAAAACTCCAGACATCATCCAGCAGTCTGCAATACCGTAAATCTTTTTTAAGAAATCTAAATCATCAGGATTCTGCTCAGGTTTCAAAATGATATTAAACTGCTCTAAAGCGCTTCTTATCTGCTGAGCTTCCATCGGTCTTAAAAAGAGTGCGTACACTGCTAAAACAGCTAATGGAACCATCAGAGTGAATATAACTATAGGAACATTTTTAAAATAAACTTTGAGGTTTCTTTTAACCATGGTTAGCATTATTGCAAACTGGTTAGGCCTTTCTATCTTGTTTTTATTTCTCATCTCAACATACTACCTTTCCTCTGTTATGTTCAAAAACACATTATCCATATTTCCTTTGATGATCTCAAAGTCAGAATACTCAGGATGCATTTTTAAAAAGTCTAAAGCAGAGAGCGTGTCTTTCATCTTTATCTTGTAAAAGTGAAGATCGTTATTGTAAATATAAGAATAATCTTGAGTCAATATATCATCTGTCTTCTTTTCTCTCCTGCTGTGGAGGATAAGATAGTCGCTTGAATAAGTATTCTTCAGTTCATTTGGAGTTCCTTCAGCGATGATAGACCCTTTGTTCATGACGACGATATAAGTAGCTTTTTCAGCTTCTTCCATGTAGTGAGTTGTTAAAAACACTGTCATCCCGGTCTTCTCTCTCAACATGTTTATTAGATTCCAAACAGACACTCTGGTCTGAGGATCTAATCCAGTTGTAGGCTCATCTAAAATGAGAAGCTTAGGATTATGAACCATCGCTCTTGCAATATCAACTCTTCTTTTCTGTCCACCGGAGAGCTTTGCTATAGGTTTTTCATAGAAGGAAGAAAGATCGAGCATATCTATAAGTATCTTCTCTCTCTCCTTCCATTCATTCTTTTTTATACCATAGTATCTTGAGCGTATCTGCAGATTCTCTTTAGCAGATAAAGCACCATCTAAAACAGAGTTCTGAAAGACGATTCCTATCTCACTTTTTATCTTATAAGACTCCCTGTCTAGATCTCTTCCATTGATGAAGACCTTCCCTGAATTTTTAACAATTATCGAAGTGATGATGTTGATGGTTGTCGATTTACCAGCACCATTTAATCCCAAAAAAGCGAAGAGAGATCCTTTTTTAACTTTGAAAGAGATATTGTTTACTGCGACAAAATTTCCGTATCTCTTCACAAGATCTCTGACTTCTAAGATGTAGTTGTCATCGAGATTGTACTCTTCATTTTTCTTATTGAATATCTCATACAATTTCTTCATTATTCATCCTTCCCCCAGAATCTCTTTTGAAACTCTTCATTATCTTTCTTAAACTTAGGTAGTCTCTTTGTAAAACAACCGATGAATTCTTTTAAAGTAGAAAGCAGTTTTTTCTTCTTTTGAGAATCATATTTATCTCCATTTAAAAACAAAAACTTAGTCACAAAGCTAGTTGGATTTTTAAATATCTCATCGAAGTTCTTATACTCCATGGCATCGATGACAGAGAAGACCTCATCGACAAACTCTCTCCTCTCATCAAAAGTAGCCAAAGTTGTTGAAAGAAACTCTTCAACAGAATCCTCTATATAGTAGCTTAAAGGTGATCTATCTTCAACATCGTATAGTCCTGTTTCCATAGTCTCTAAAGCAAAAACAGAGTGCTGTGCAAAGATATCGTTTTTAGGATAAGCTTTGACAACATGAGATGCTTTTTCAGTCAGAAGAAGTGTGCCTATGAAAGAATCTACAGGTACGATTGTGACTACCTTATCTTTAATCCTCTCTCTTCCCTCTGACTTAAACATGCTCTCAGAAAGACCTGGAGCATCTATTGGAAAGACATTGGTTATCTTTTTTTGATATTTCTTATCGATTTTACATGCTGATGCTAAAGCGAGATTTCCTCCTTTAGAATGACCGCAGACATAAACGTTCTTATATCTTCCAGATTCTATGCTCTCCTTTAAAAAATCAGCTGCTATATCTTGAGAGTAAAGAGAATTATAACACGCTAGATTGAAATCTTCATGCCATCCTATTATGGTGTTATCTGTTCCTCTAAAGGAAACAATCAAGGTGTCCTTGTACGCCATAGCTAAAGAAGCGTACTGAATCTTCTTCTCTTTGGATAGATAGGAATAGGCTTTTTTGATGATGAAATGAGAGTATCTCTCTGAAGATATCAAAGCCATAATAAGATATGTCAAAGATCTTTTAAAAGGAAGCATCTTCTCCCTGTAGTCGAATCTGCCTGTCAGTTTACAACAGAGAGAATTCACACTGTCTCCCTCTTTTAAAGACACGTCTTCAAAAGAGAGGTAAGCGATAGCTGAAAAAACCAAAGAATCATTTAAAGTGAAAGGAAGTTGCGCAAATGAAAACATTCCAAACTTATAAATATAATCTAACAGGTTGTCTTTCTCTTGTACTGCTGCAGGTTTATTTGCCATCTTATCTTCTCTTCAATGTTGGGAAAAGAAGAACATCTCTGATGGAGTCTTTCTCAAGAAGCATCATGATCATCCTATCTATTCCGTATCCTATACCGCCTGTAGGAGGTAAGCCGTACTCCAAAGCCTCGATGAAATCATCATCGACTTCGCAAGCTTCCTCATTGCCATTGTTCTTCTCCAAAACCTGTGCTTCAAATCTCTCCCTCTGATCTAAAGGATCATTGAGCTCAGTAAAGGCGTTGCATATCTCCTTTGTTGATATAAACAGTTCAAATCTCTCAGTGTAACGAGGATCAGCGCTCTTCCTTGCTAAAGGAGATACATCCAGAGGATGACCATAGACAAATGTAGGCTGTATCAAAGTCTCCTCAACGTACTTTTCAAAGAAAGCATTTAAGATATGTCCCCACTTGAAGTGATTCTCAACTTCAATGTGGTGCTCTATAGCTAGCTCCTTTGCTCTTTCAAATGTATCGACCTCTTTAAAATCTATTCCAGTTTTCTCTTTGACAAGGTCGTTCATCGTAGCGTGCTTAAAAGGTTTATCTAAATCTATCTCATTTCCAAGCCACTTGATTTTACTTTTTCTAGTGATATTCTTTGCAAGATATCTGATGAGTCTTTCAGTCAGGTCAGCCATAGATGATAAATCACCGAAAGCTTGGTAAGCTTCCATAGTTGTGAACTCTGGATTATGCGTTGTATCTATTCCCTCATTTCTGAACATCCTTCCTATCTCGTAGACTCTGTCCATACCACCGACTATAAGTCTTTTTAAAGAAAGTTCTGTTGCAATTCTCAAATAGAAATCTTGCTCTAGTGCGTTGTGATGTGTGATAAAGGGACGAGCATTTGCTCCTCCTAAAATAGGTTGCAGAATAGATGTCTCGACTTCAACAAAGTTCTCTTTGTCCATGAAGTTCTGAATTCCTCTGATGATCTTAGGCCTCATGAAAGCGACTTCTCTTGAATCATCATTGACAATCAGATCCACATATCTTTTTCTTCTTCTGTCCTCTGGATCCTGAAGACCATGGAACTTATCTGGCAGAGGTCTTAAAGCTTTTGTCAGATGAACATATCTGTTTGCTCTGATGGTGATCTCACCTGTTTTGGTTTTCATCATATAACCTTCAACAGCACAGATATCACCTAAGTCAGCCAACTTAAAAACCCTGTAGTTATCTTCTCCTACAACATCCTGTCTGATGTAACACTGAATCTTTCCGTATCTGTCTTGAAGAGTGATGAAAGAAGCTTTACCCATCTTTCTTAAAAGAACGATTCTTCCTGCAATCTTGACAAGAGTGTTCTCATCGCACTCTTCTGCTTTCAAATAACTGTAAGTCGATTTGAGCTCCAACGAAGAAGAATTGACATCGTACCTGCAGCCAAAGGGATCTATTCCCATCTCTCTGTAGAGATCTAGTTTCTCTCTTCTTCTCTGCTGCTGATCATTTAAATCCTGTTCCAAAGTAACATTTTTTGCCATTTAAACACACTCCAAAATATCAAAAAGATATTATTATATTTTTATCCATACTTAATTATATAATAAAAAGCATCTATTATAAGTGACCAATTTTATCTCTTTGATGAAGTAACGTCAGAAACGAGAAGAGAATCTGCAAATGACTCATCGTATTCGATGTAAAGTTTTACATCTTCTTTCAGTGAAGAAAGCAAATTATTTTCAAACTTCTCTTTATCAAAAGAACACTTTTCTTCATCAGGCATAACAAGATCAAAAGAGATGTTTATTTTATCTTCCTTTGTCACACGAAAATCATGGAAGTGAAGAGAAGGATCATAGGAGGATATGATTTCTCTTATTCTCTTTAGATACTCATCTGTAAGAGGATCATCTATCAGTATAGGATCCATGTGGATGGTTAGATTTATATCCATCTTGCTTTTTACTTCTCTCTCGATGCTATCTACGAGTTTATGAGACTCCATGATGTCTTTTTTAGCGTCGACTTCAACATGAATAACAGCGTATTTGATATGTCCATAATAATGAAGTGTAAGATCGTGAATAGCAATAACATCTTTGTGATCTAAGATGATTTTGGCAAGTTCTTCAACAGTCTCTTTCTCAGGCTGCTGACCTAAGAGAAGATGAGTAGCAGCTTTCAAAATCGATATGCTTGAAACAGCTACAAAAACACCCACAAAGATAGAGAAGAAGCAATCAAATGAATAGCTTGTAAACCAGGTTATGACAAGACCTATAAGGACTAAAGATGTTGCAATAACATCATTGAGTGAATCTTTAGATAAAGCCTTTAATTCAAGATTGTTTACTCTCTTTCCTAAAGAATGGTAAAGATAAGCTTGCATGATCTTAAAAACGATAGCTAAAGATAAGACGACCATAGATGTGACATAGCCTACATAAGATAAAGACATCGTCTGAGGTTTTCCTGTAGAAGATAACACTTTGAAAAATGCGATGGTATCCAAAATTCCTTGATAGACCATGATAATGCCTAAAGAGAGGATGATCATGGCGATTATCAAAGAGATCACATACTCCATCCTCTGATGACCGAAAGGATGATCTTTATCCGGTTTTTTACTTGCCATCTTGAATCCGAAGATAGCGATAAAATTATTACCGAAATCAGACAGATTGTTAATTGCATCTGCCATCATTGAAGAAAGACCTAAGATAGCTCCCAAAATGATCTTTCCTAAGAAGAGAATGATGTTTGTGATAAATCCAAAAAAAGAGCCTAATAGGCCGTATCTTTTTCTGACGATAGGATCTTTTGTTTTTTGATAATCCTTTACAAATATTTTTAATAAGAACTCGACCATAATGATGAAAATTATATCACAACGCTTTTTAAAAGAGATAGAATTTGCCATGTTAATAAAAGTGTTTTTTAATCGGATAAACAAAATAATAATGCTATATGAATGGATCTTTTCTTTTTTTAAAAAAGCTTATATTTTTTTAAACATATTCATTTTAATATTTGATTTATACTTGTCACTTAAGTAAAATTATCTCCGACTACATAAGGAGTTTTTAACATGAAAGATGATACTTTACCTGATATAGGAACCAAACAGCAAGCCAGAGAAAAACTCATAAAGACTTATCTTTCATTTTTAGATCTTCTTTCAAAATTTCTGTCACTATGTGATTATTATCAGGAGGTAAAAAACTACTACAAACCTCTTAGCGATTCTCTTATCTCTGAATACAGTAGAAATTTGAACAATCTGAAGGATGCTTTTGCTGATGACATCTGTTATGAGATATCAAAAGAGTGTGTCTTCTATTTAGATTTTGTCGATGAGATAGAAGAAAACTTAAACGAGTATTTTAAAATAATTGATACCGATTATGGAGTGGATTTAGATGAGTACGATCTTTGCTGTGACATACTTGCAGTCAGAGATGAGTTTATTGATCTCATGAAACCAATTGAAAAAGCTTATGAATCAATAATGCGTCAGAAAAAAGTCATTCCTCATGTAGATGATCCTCTATACGATCCTATGATGAGAAAAATGCAGTCATCTGATTGATTCAATAGTTCATCATTCATATCAAATAAACTCACTTTTGTCATTAAAAACAATTAATAAAGATGCAATATATTTACATTTTTAAAAAAATCATCTATATTGCTTTTTTTGTGATATAATGTACTTCGGCTAATTGTGAACTACACCCCGGTAAGGTATCCAGTTTGCTACAGATCATGAAAGGAAAATTTAAATGCAACGTCAAACAACAATATTTAAAAAGACCTCTGTCACTAAAAAATGGTACGTGGTCGATGCTGCTGACAAACCTCTTGGTCGTTTAGCCAGTGAGATAGCAGTAGTCTTAATGGGAAAGAACAAACCTCAGTTCACTCCTAACTGCGATTGTGGTGACTTTGTTGTAGTCACAAACTGTAAAAAAGTTTGGCTTACAGGCAACAAGATCCACGGAAAGAACTACTACGACAACAAATCACAAACTTATGGTGGACTCAGAGTAAGAGACGCCAAAACGATGAAGAAGCACTATTCAACAGAGATGGTGCGTCGTGCAGTAAAAGGTATGCTTCCTAAAGGTCCTTTAGGAAAAGAGATGTTAAAGAAGCTCTTCGTCTATGAAGGTGCTGAACATCAGAAACAGGACAAGCAACTTATTGAGGTCGAGTTGACCAAGAAGAGGGAGATGTAATCATGGCTAAAGTTAAAAATTCCGAAATCATCGCAGCCGTCGGCAGAAGAAAATCTTCTGTCTGCAGAGTATTCCTCAAGAGTGGTTCTGGTAAGATCGTTGTCAATGATCATGAACTCAAGGATTATTTCCCACATGAGACCTTGATCACTGATATCAACCAACCTCTTACAGTCACAGACACCGTAGCTAAATTCGACATCAAAGCTAACTGCACAGGTGGCGGTTTCTCTGGACAAGCTGGTGCAATGAGACTTGCTATTGCAAGAGCCTTAGTCAAAGTATCTGAAGACTACAAAAAAGTCTTGCGTGCTAATGGCCTTCTTACAGTCGATAGCCGTGTCGTCGAGAGAAAGAAATACGGTCTTCGTAAAGCAAGAAAAGACAAGCAGTTCTCAAAACGTTAATCGTGATTATAAAAACAGGAGTTTCTCCTGTTTTTATTTTGCTTTTTAAACACCTCTAGAAGATATTTTTAATTATTTGTGTTATATTACTTTTATGAGACTTGATAAATATTTAAAGGTGTCTCGTTTGATAAAAAGACGAGAGCTCGCAAAAGAGTTCATCGAACATGGTTTCGTTTCAGTAAACGAAAAAGACTGTAAGCCATCAACTGAAATTAAGATAGGAGACAAGATAACGATAACTTCTCCTTCAAAAAGAAAGCTGTCTGTCCTTGTTAAAGAAATAAGAATGGTAAGCAAGATAGATGATGCTTCCTTAATGTATGATATATTAGGAGACACAGAGGATGAAAACTAAAAAAAGGTTGTCTGTAAAGCAGTGGGCATTTATCTACAGTTTGATCATCATTGTATCTGTCATTTTGATATCTACACTCTTAGCTTTCTTCATAACTTCTAATATAAAAAACAAACAACTTAAAAGAGATTATCAAGAACTTCAACATATTCAAGAGATAATAGAAGATAAAGAACTAAATAACGATCCAGATTATCTAAAATCAAAAGAAGAAGATGATCTTTTAAATGAACACCCTTCAGAAGAAGTGATCTTTGTAAAAAAAGTATGAATTTAGATCTTCTTTTCAACACTTATAAAGAGATGAATCTCGATAATGGGAGACATCTTTTAGCTTTTTCAGCAGGGAGCGATTCTGTCTTTCTTCTCGTCACTTTAGGACTGTTTTTAAAAGATAAACTGAATGAACATATCTATAGAGCTTATATAGATTATCATGATTCTGATGAGGTATATAAAGAAGAAGAACTTGTCTCTTACTATGTTGATAAGTACTCTTTAACTCTTTTTAAATGCGATGCTTACCAACCTGAAAATACAAACTTTGAAAACTGGGCAAG
>JALEUS010000067.1 GCA_022780765.1 Bacilli bacterium
TTCTATTCGTTAGGCCACGATTTCGCTATCCCTTCTTTTCATGCTTAGTTACCTAGAGGCACTTTGGGAGTCGCTATCGGGTTGGTCGGCAAATACCTCCCTTCGGACTTTCACCGTAGATATATGACATGCCCGTCATACTCAAAAAATGAGAGATATTTCTATCTCTCAGAATATTATCTTTTCTCTGCGACAAGAAGATTTATATCGATACCCATCGAGCGGAATTTGCATTCATACTCAGTGCAGGGAAGAGAAGAGTTCTCATAAAGAAACGGAGTGATTATCTTAAAATCGAATAATCTCACGCTCTGAAAATAATCTAAACTGTCTTCAAAAAGAGAACTGTTATCTGTTCTAAAATAAATCTTGCCATTCTTTTTTAAAACACGATAGTACTCTTTTAAGTATGGAGGATATGTAAGTCGCCTGTGCTTCTGCCTGTTCTTAGGCCATGGATCTGGAAAGTTGATGTAGATATTTTCAATCGATTCATCATCTAACAGTGGAAGTATCTTATCTATCGTCTCGTTGATAAATGAGAAATTTTTAAGTTCTTCTTTCCTTTGAGACGCATTCTTAACAGACGATGCAAAGGCGTTGATGTTAATTTCAACACCCAGAAGTTTTTTATCTTTATTGATCTCTGCTAAAGACAGAAGAAACCGACCTTTTCCTGAACCTATCTCTAAAAGATCGGTGCTTTTTATTTCTGCGATATTCTCTTTTTTCAATATGATATCTTCGTTCTCTTGAAGTACACTATTTGTCCATTTTTTGTGACGCAGTCTCACTACCTTCTCCTTTCAAATATGAGCTGAGCTTATCAATAGCGCTAGCATATATCTGCATGCTGGCATAAAAATCTTCTAATGGTAAAAACTCATCATCACCATGTATTCTATAATCTCTTCCGACAAAGGTAGGACCGAAAGCAACAGAATTCTTGCTCTCTCTTGCATATGTTCCACCACCTATCGCTAAAGGTTCAGCCTCAGAGTCACCTGTCTCTTCTCTATACGCTTGCATGAGAAGAGAGACAAGAGGAGCATTTTTATCAAACACATAACCAGCGCTTGTCGAAAGAATATTGGTCTGAGTCTGAGTGATTTTTCTAAGTTTTCTTGACACTTCTTCTGCTTCAACTGTCGAAGGGAAACGCGCATCGACAAAGATCTTGAGTTCATTTCCGGTGTAGATTACTTTTCCAACATTGTATGTCGACTCTTTAAAGACCTTATCTTTAAAACATAAGCCCATCTTCTTTCCTCTTCCATCGTAGTAGCACTCGAAGATAAACTTGAGGAGTTCAACATCAAAATACTCTCCGATAAAGTTGAGCATATGCAAAGCTGCGTTGACACCTTTATAAGGGATTGAACCATGTGCAGGCTTTCCTATAAAAGTGACTGTTCCATCCTCTTTCACCTCTCCTTTGAGATCTCTGTATGAAGAAGAGTACTCTTTAACTGCTTTAGAGAGTTTCTTATAATCAGATTTGATCACCGCTTTGCAGTTATCACAGACTATATTTAAAGCATCACCAGCAGAGAAAGAATCAACACCTTTGATAGAGAGCTGATAAACCTGCTGAATCCTTGCCATAGATTTTTCAGCATAGATCATAGGGAAGTCAGCGTCAGGGGTAAAACCCATGGTAGGATATGTTTTCTTGAGAGTGTGGAAATAATGTTCTAAACAGCGTGAGCCTCTCTCTTCATTGCCACCGACAATGAAACGAAGTGTGTGACCATTTATTCTCTTATCATCAATCAGAGCTTTGACAGCATACAAACATGCTATAAGAGATCCTTTATCATCACATGCTCCTCTTCCATAGATGTTGTTATCTTCAATTGTCAAGGCAAATGGTTCTTTTGTCCAATGCTCCCTGTTGACTTCAACAACATCGCAATGAGCGTATATATCGAGTATCTTGTTTCCTCTTCCGTATGATAGTTCAGTAACATAATTGTTGCATCTGTCAACGCGAAATCCGAGTTTTTCTCCTAATGATGCTACATAATCTAATGCATCAGTAACACCTTTACCAAAAGGCATCTTCATGCAAGATGACTCCTCATCATATGTGGAATCTATCTTTATTAAACCTGCTAAAGCTTCAATAGCTTTCTCCTTATAAGGTTCTATAAGTTTTTTATATTCACTATCTTTCATCACCAGATCTTTACTTTTTTTACCCATAATAAAATCTCCTGTCTATTTCTTATAATTATATAATAAATTTGAAATCAGATTGATTTATAAAGTATTATTTCTTCAGATAGATGAAGTCAGTTGGATTAAAGATTTTTGCTAAACCAGCTATCACCAGATTTGAAGAGACAATGTAAGAACCTATATTCAACGATTGAATCTTCTTTTCTAAGAAGGAAAAATATCCTCCTGTGAAGATCACTTTAGCATCTTTTGAATAATCGTTTTTTATCTGTAAGATGCTCTGATAGATGATAAATGAACTTCCGTTTATTGCTCCTGACGAAATAGCTTCCCTCGTATTTAAAGACAATAGAGAAGGTGAAAAATCAATGTGATTCTCACTGATCAGATCAGTTGAAGAAGAAAGTAATTTAGGTGCAAGAAGAACGTTTGGAAAAATCATTCCTCCTACAAATCTCTTCTCTTTATCTAAGTAAAGAATTTTTGATGCAGTTCCTAAATCGATAATGATACTATCTTCCTCAGAAGCGATCAAATCCAAAAAAAGATCTTGTCCCAAAATATCGATGTTTGATATCTCATATCCATTCTCTTTACAATAATCGAGCATTATTTTTGTATTTAATGAATAATAATTTATATTAAGTTTATCTAATACATTGATCACTTTACAACTAATTTTTCTATTAACACTCGATATATATGCAAAATAAGTTGTTTTATCATCATCGAATAGTTTCTCTAGTTTTTTCTCTAATCGTTCATCGGAATTGAGAATTTTATATCGGCGAAAAAAATCATTTTTTATGAAAACGACATCAACTGAAGTATTACCGATATCAATATAAACATTAATTTTCACATTTAAAATTATATTTATTAATAGAAAAAATTCAATCTTCATCAACTTCTTCATAATCTAAAAGACACACTACAAAGTTATTCTTATAGTCCCCTGTAAATCAGTCCTACTGTATGGAATATCAAGTTCTTTCAGTAAAGTGATAACTTCATCAGAGGGGAGATGATAACTGTTGTTCTCACCTACAGATATGATAGCAAGCTCAGGAGAAACACACTTTAAATACTCTTTATCAGATGAGGTTTTCGACCCATGATGACCAAGTTTGATAATATCGCAATCAAGATCATCATTATCCTCAATTATCTTCTTTTCAATAGCTTTTGGTGCATCTCCTTGAATAAGAATTTTTCTTCCTTTTACTTTAAAATAATAGACACATGAATTATCGTTTGTATCTTCTGAAATATTGTATATATTTAAATTTCTTATATTTAAGTCCGATACACTGATGATATAATCTTTCTCTTTTAAGAAATCATTTTTATAGAAAACCTGACCGACTTTAAAATTAGTTTGCAGTGAAACAAGTGCACCATAATGATCATAATCTAAATGTGAAATAAAGACATAATCGATCTTATGTATACCTTCTTTTCTAAAAAAAGGAATCAAAGACTCTCTTGCTAAATCCTGATAAGTCTTTCCACCAGTATCGAATAGAATATTGTAATTTTTATATTTTAAAAGAGTACAATCACCTTGATCAACATCAACAAAAATGAGTTCATCTTTTTTGATGAATGAAAAAGAAAAATTGATGATTATAGGAACAGTCAAAAGAAAAGAATATATCTTCTTCTCTTTTTGATAATTGTAAATTGAGAATATGCTGATTGACAAAAAGATAAAATAATAGAAAGCAATAGATAAAAAAAGAAAGTTTTTAACAGAAATAAACACATTTATTTTATTGATGGTCTCTGTCAGAAAAAGGAGGAAGGAGACTAGATGATTATACACGTATCCAAAGAAAGGAAAAATCACCAAAACCACACTGCTAAAAAATATGAAGAAGCTGTAGGGAATAAAAATGAATTGGAAGATTAAAGAGAAAAGCGAAATGTATCCTTTGATAAATGTGTATGGAAAAAAGAAAAGAATCGAAATCACTGACTGCTTTATTCTCTCTTTTATACCTGTTTTTCTTTTCGTGAAAATCGATAGATAGAATAAAAAAGGAAAACTGTAGTAAAAAGACATCGATGAGATACTGTACGGTTGAAATAGAAGCATCAGCAAAGCTACTAAAGATAACCTGTTTAAACTTGATAATCTGTTTTTTCTTTTTTTGTTGATAAGATTGATAACAAATGATAGAAAGATTCTTCTCATTGAAAAAGAGAAGGATGAAAAAACAAGAAAGGTGAGAAGAATAAATGATTTGATAATGTTATAGTATTTCTCTCTGCTTTTCCTTTTCGCAAACAAAAAGACAGATTCAATCAATAAAGATATATGAAAGCCGGACAGAGAGAAGAAACTCACCACCTCTAATTCCTTTAAAGAATAGATAGATGAATAACTATCAAATATAAAGGAAGAGAAGACTATCTTGCTTTCACTATTTAGATACTTCCGAAAATAATCTTTGATACCAGATAATGAAAATCTGCTTTCAAATATGTTCTCTTGATCTTTGTAGTAAAACTGATAATTGACACCTTTGCTGTTCAAATACGACTTAAAATCAAATGATGATTCGCTGTGAGAAAAAGAAAGAAGAGAGCTATTTCCATTAAATCTAACTATCGAAAAAAGAGAAGGGAGATCTTTCCCTTTGAGGTAATATTTCCCCTTTAAGGATGAAACGATACAGTACGATTCTTTTTTCTCAACAACGATTCCCTCTAAGACAGTGATGTTTTCCTCACCTTTTGGAAAAAGAAAATACGAAAGGAAGCCGATGATTAAAAACATCAGAAACAAAATGCTTTTTTTCTTCTCTTTCTTATAAAAAAACAAAAAAGAAAAAGGAATCAATGCTAAGAACAAAAAGAAAATCGAATAGAAAGAAGATAGAAGTCCAATCAGAAAAAAGATGAAACAGTAAAAGATATCCATCAAGAGATAGTTATCTTGCCTTTGACTTTATTGAATGTAGCCTTGCCAACGCCGGTGACTTTCTGTACATCTTCTAGACATTCAAATAAACCATTTTCACTTCTGTATTTGACTATATTACTAGCTTGTGATGATGTAAATCCCACCGATACCAGCTCTTCTTCATTAGCAGAATTTATATTTATTTTTTCAACTTCTTGTATCTGACAGACACTTGGAATTTCTCCAAGAGCAGCGATATAAAATTCACTTCTAGTTGAGATTAATATCGATTCATTATATGCAGATGGATCTGCCTTGCTTGTTACTCCACCTGCTAAATAGATCAAATCTCCTAAAGTCTTATCATTTGCAATAAGATAATCTCCTGGATGATTCACTTCACCTGTAATGTTTACTTTCCTTTGATTCTCCTCTTCAGTGATACTTGTCTGCTGAATAACTGTTGAACTATTTGTCTTATTCTTATCAATCACTACAAAAGCAGAGATTGAGATGATAGTGATAATAATACCTACAACAATTGTTTTAAACATAAAAATCTCCTTTCAATACTTATTTAATCCGTGAAAGAAGATTTTTTATATAAAGAAAACAAGTTATTTTTCCATCATCTCATTCTCTGTTTTTACTGAATGTTTTTAAAAATTACGTCAATATCAAATATCTATCTATATATTCAACAATAGATAAGTTACTTATATCGTTCTCATCACGAATCGATACTTTGATTGAAATAATCAAGAACAGTATTGATGGGTATACAAAAAACTATTCCGAAAACAATATTACCACTGTAATCTCTTATTCTGTTTGTTGCTCTTTTTAAATCTTATCGTAGCAAAAAAAGCTAAAAGCAAACCTGAAAGCATCATTGATTTACTAGACTTTATAATAATTCCCTTTTTGTAATTCAATAGTATTTTCTACATATTATCTTTAGGTTATTGACATATGTAGTAAACTTTAGATTACTTGACTTTGATTCTATATCTCAATAAAAGTAAATCAACATCAGCATTTTAAAAATATACAAGATTTATTAGTAACCGATATAAAATGATAAAATCAAGAAAACAAGATTCTATTATTCAGATGTTTTTTAAGAAGATGTTAATATTTTTTAGCAATCCAACTGTTTCATTACTGATCTTATAACACATAATTATTAAATATTTCATGCAACAAAAAAGTGTTGCTATCGTATTTCTACAAAAAGCAACACAAATTCTTCATAACCGATTAATGATTTGCTAAAACTTATTCGATCTCGATTATCTTAGCTCTGTAAGGGACCTTGGCATTCACCTCTACTTCATCCCCTATTCTCTTTCCTAAGATAGCCTGAGCTATAGGTGATTTATTAGAGATCTCATTTTTTAATGGCTTAGCTTCAGAAGAACCAACTATCAAAAGATCGTAGATATCATTGTTGGAAAGATTCTGTATTTTAACTTTTCCACCGAGTCTCACTGTGTTTCCAATAGTCTCTTCAACCAGTGTAGAGTGATCGATGATGTACTGAATCTGATTGATCTCATTTTCAATCTCTTGTGTTCTCTTACTAGCTGCATCAAAATCTGCATTTTCAGATAAGTCACCTTGCGATCTTGCTAAATTGAGTTCAGCTAAAGCAGCAGGTTTGATAACCTCCTGAAGCTCCTTTAATCTTGCTTTTTTCTCATCTAAACCTTTTTTGGTAATAAGTAATTTTTCATCGCTCATCTTATGCTCTCCTAAATATTTTTAATCATCAAAAATCGATACGTGTGTACCGGATAAATATTATAACAAATTAGCATATCTTTGAAACAGATAATTTATAAATCTGTTCATTATTTATCTGAAGTCAGAATTATTTTACTCTGTGCATATATTAAGAAATTTTTAATTTATTTTTTATATAATATATTCACTACAAAGGAGAAAGATATGATTTTTGAACTAAAAAAGAACCAAAAATTATTAGATTTAATCGACAATCAAGATAAAAAATTTATCTGTGCGAAGGTTGATGGAAAGATAAAAAGTTTAGATTTCATCATCGATAAAGATGGTGATTATGATATTGAGTTTTTGACTCTAAAATCTGCTAAAGCATGCAGAATCTATGAAGCCTCTTTAAGATACATAGCAGCCATGGCGGTAAAATCTTTAGATGAATCACTGGATATCAGATATTCATATTACATATCAAGAAGCATCTACGGCCAATTTGTAAGCAAGAAAAAAGGCCCTATTTTCAACTATATTTTCATCAAAAAAATCAAAGAGAGAATGAAGGAGATAATCGAAAAAGACATTCCCTTTAAAAGAATAAAGTGCTCTAAAGATGAAGCTTTAAAACTCTACCGACAAGATAACAAACTAGATAAGATCCAGGTGCTGAAATATCGTAAAGAAAATTTCGCACACATCTATGAAGCCAAATACAATTCCTTCACATACAGCGACTATCTCTATGAGGAACTGGTCCCATCAAGCGGCTACATTAAACTGTTTGATATTAAACCATACACGCCAGGTTTTCTTCTCTTCTGTCCTAAAGCAGAATGCGGAGGAGAGATCCCTCCTTACATAGTCGAAGGCAGATTTGCTTCTGCTTTAAGTGAAAATGCATCCTTTGCTATGATAAATAATATCGATACGACAAACAACATCAACAAGTACATTCACAAGAATACTGAAGTGGGTCTCATCTGCATATCAGAAGCGAGAGTAAATAGGCAACTTGTCAATGTAACTGATGAAATTGTATCATCGACAAAACCGATTAAATTGATTTGCATTGCAGGTCCATCTTCTTCAGGCAAGACATCTTTTGCAAATAGACTGATGTATGAACTCATGTCTGTAGGAAAAAGAACAATCAGAATATCCATAGATGATTTTTACATACCTAAAGGTGAGATGAAAGAGGGGACTGATCTTGAAAGTTTAGATGCTATCGATGTTGATCTGTTCAATGAGACAATGTCGTCTTTGATCATAGGTAAAGAAGCAAAGATTCCTCACTATGACTTTAAGACAAATCAGAGAACATTTGCTAAACCGATAAAGATAGATGACAATCAGCTCATCATCATCGAAGGAATTCACGCATTGAATTCTAACCTGACTCAAGGTATACCAGATCCTAACAAATTCAAAATTTACATCTCTCCTCAACCTCAGGTAAACATCGATTATCACACACCTCTTTCTATGTCAAATCTTCGACTTTTAAGAAGGATAGTCAGAGATAACAGAACCAGAGGCTCTGATGCTAAAGAGACTATCTCCATGTGGAACAATGTCAGAAATGGAGAATTCAAATACATATATCCAACTCAGGAAAATGCTGACTTCGTCTTCGATTCATTCTATTTCTATGAGCCTTGTGCGTTAAGAAAATATGTCCTTCCACTCCTAGATAAGATAACCATCAACGATGAAGAATACGATAAAGCTTTCGACTTAAAACAGATGATAAAATACTTCACTCCAATAGATGAAAAATTCGTCCCTTGTAACTCTCTCATGCGTGAATTCTTAGGAGGAAGCTGCTTCAAAGACGCAAAATAAAAATCTAAACATAATTGATTTGCTTGTGATATACTTAAACTCAGCGTTTATTTTGATAAGTGCTGGGAAATAGGAGCATATATATGCAAGGCGAAGTAAAAAGATTCGACAAAACAAAAGGCTACGGATTCATTCTCGGGGAAGACAACCAAGAATACTTCTTCCATTACAGTCAATTGATTATGGATGGTTACAAAACCGTCAGGGTCGCTCAAAAAGTAACATTCACTCCTGAACAGGGCGAGAAAGGATTAAGAGCATCAGAGATACATCTCATCTCTTAACTCTTACTAAAGGCTTCCCTCGGTGAAATGTTCTTCAAAGAATATTTCACATAAAAGGTAAACAGAAAAAGAAAAGCTAAACTCGTAATTAGAGAGATTAAATATGGTGTTAAACTACTCTGGTATGTCGTTAATAAACTAGCTAATGTCTTATTGATTACTCTTTCTGAAAGAGCAGTGAAGAGAAAAGATATTGAAAACGAAAACATGATACAGATGCAGTTGAAAATAAAATAAATCATGTTGATCTCTCTTTTCTTATACCCTAATGACAACATGACACCTATCTGCTTTCGGTCCTTGTCAATGAGTATATAGAAAGTTATAGCAAAAAGGAAGAAGGATAAAATCAGTGAGATAGTTGAGAAGAGATAAAAGATAAAAGAGATTCTGTTCATAGATCTTTTCATCTCTCTGCTCATATTTAACAGAGGAAAAGAGCCCTTTAAACCTTCTTTCTCATTTATCTTTCTTAAAATTTCATCTTTGTCTGCTTTATCATTTAAAGTGATGATAGCTTGTGTTATGAAAAGCTCAGAAGAGTCTATCTCTGTGTTTGCAAAAGAGTAGATTAAAGGAAAAAGAGGAGTCTGATAAATAGCGATTATGTCTTCATCTACAACACCTGAAATGCTTAATTCGTTTTGAGAAAAATAATTTATATATCGATCATCTCTTCTTTCAGTTTTATCTAAAGAAAGAACAAAAAGCTTATCTTCCTTTAAATTCAGATACGGAAAAAGTCTTTCCTTTAATCCTTTTGAAATCATTATGGATGAATTATCAGAGCATATTTTGCCAGAGATTATCTTGTCTTCGATTTTCAATGAAGATTTTAAAAAAAGAGCATCGTCATCATATGAAGATAAAAAATCAGCTTTGATCACTTTTTCATCAACATCGAACATGGAGCTTTGAAAACTTCCTAAATCGATATCAGATATGTAGTAATTATCTTCAATCTCATTCAATTTATCTTTTCTAGAGGAGAAAAAGAAAGGCTTTTGAAAACCTGCTATAAAATTTGAGGCAGTAAAAGAATAAACAGGAGAAGAGATAAAGACATCTTCAATCTCTTCTCTGTTCTCTTCACAGAAACTTTTTATCTGTGAGTATTTTAAGTGAGCATAACAATCATAAAATACATCGATGATATCTTTTCTCTTCTTTCCTTCTTCAACAACAGGAAAAAAGACATATTTATCAAATCTTTCATCTTTAATCATGTTTTCAAAGAAAACAGCACTCTTGTTTTTATATAATCTGAGAGAAAATATTTTTCTTATCATCCATGGCACCTGTTCTTCTTCATCGTTGATGAACATACTTTTAAAGTGAAGTACATCGTTGATGAAGTGCTCAGAAAAATTAGTTGATTTATGAATTATGATATTTTTTTCATCTCTTACTATTCTGACAATCTTCATTGAGTACTCCCCATGATATTTGAAGGAATTAACATTGAGTATCATATTCAGATAGAGATTATCCTTTTCTAGTGAAGAGTTGATATAAGAAAGAGCATCGTCGATAAAAGGAAATGAATAAGAAAACATCATCTTTCCAACAGCAGTTATATACTCATCTTTTAGTCCTAATATCAACTCATCATCACTCATCTCTTCAATATCAAAAAGATCCTTACTAACGCAGGTTTCAAATCTTAAAAAGCTATCTAGAGAGATGTTGAAGGGGATCTTGCTGTTTTGATAATTGATAGTTATATATCTGTTATCCTCAAAGATGTCATCAAGTGAATCAAGATAATGATAGTAGATACATTCAACTGAAGTAGGATAACTTCTTTTTATCTTTTCAACTTCGATAAATGGAGGACTTTCATAATCATCAAAAACTGGCAGATCTTCTTTTTTCTCAACAACCAAAGAATCATTTGAAATAAACCTTTGAAACGTATGAGTGATAGAAGACAGAATATTGTTGTTGAGAATAAATGAGATAGATATTGAAAAAAGAGAGATGACAAGAGTCAGTATCGAAAAATAAAGAAATCTCTTGTTTCCTTGAAAAAGAGAGAATGATAAACGGATGATCCTCTTTAAAGAGATCTTTTTTCTGCTCCTGATGTCTTTCTTATCCTTTTCTTGATAAGAGATACCTTTCTTTTCCTCAACAAGAAGACCATCAGTTAAATTCAAGACTGTCGCTTCTTCTTTAATCTCATCTTTATCATGAGTGATGACGATTACCAATCTGTCTTTTGAAAGAGAAAACAATAATTCGGTAACTCTCTTTCTCATTGAACTATTCAGTCCTGATAAAGGCTCATCTAAAAGAAGAACTCTGTGCTTTTTTATCACTGCTCTGATGATAGAGGCTCTTTTTTTCTCTCCCAAAGATAACACTTTAAAACGGCATTCCTTTCTTGAAGTCAAATCGACCTTATCCAAGTAAAAATCAATTGTTTCATCGATCTCTTTATCTGACATTTCGCTTGTAAAAAGAGTTTTTCTCAGATTGGAGAGCAACGTCTCTTCTTCATTGGCTTTATAGTCTTGAAAGCAGAAAGAAGATACAGAGTAACGATACTCTTCTTTCTCTTCTTCACTCATCTTTTTAAAAGACTTGTTTTCATAGAGAATATCTCCTTCAAAACTGTAGTCAATGCATCCCAATAAGGATAATAGTGTGCTTTTGCCACAACCGCTTTTGCCAACAATATAATATAGACCACAAGAAAGAAATGAATAATTTATCCCTTTTAAAGTATAGTCTTCATTGTTTTGATATCTCTGTTTCACATCGATGAGTTTCAGCATCAATCTTCTCCTTTAAACTGATCTATCAGCTTATCTTTCCTTATCTTTGACAGAGCAAAAAATGAAGCTATCAATGAGAGGAAAAATATCAGTAGAATAACTAAAGAAAAGGAAGGTATAGAAAATGAACTGTAGATAAAACTTAAACTCAATTTCTTTAAAAAGAGATTTAACAGAAAACTTAACAAAGTCACAAAGACAAAGAGCAACAGATAGATACAGAAGGAGAAGATCAAAGCATGTGAAAAAACAAATCTGTGGACACTTTTTCTTGAAGAGTAATAATAGGTTAAAGCAAAAAGTCTGATATTCTCAATAAAAAGAGAGTAGATAGAAAGAATCTGAAGGAGAAATGAAGATACACATGTGATAGTAAAGAAAAGTAGAAACGACATCTTTAAAGAAGAGAAGATAGTATT
>JALEUS010000099.1 GCA_022780765.1 Bacilli bacterium
AGAAGCGACAATTAATGCTTTTTTACACAATGAGTGGATTCACCTCAATGAACCGATGATAACAGTTTATAATGATCGAATAGAAATTCTATCTAGAGGTACTATACCGCCATTACAAACCATAGATGGTTTTTATGAAGGCCACTCCATTCCTGTAAACGACAAATTATCAGAAATTTTTCTTCAATTACACATAAGTGAAAAGACCGGAAGAGGTATTCCAACTATTGTTTCAAAATATGGAAAAAAAGTAATTTCGCTCAAAGAAAACAACATTATCGTTACCATTCCATTTAATCGAATTAATAATGCGGGTGATAAAGCGGGTGATAAAGTGGGTGATAAAGTGGGTGATAAAACACTGAACATATCCGAAATTAAAGTTCTTGCAGAAATACGAAATAATCCAAATATCACAAAACCTCAATTAATGATTAAATGTGATTTAGGAAAGACATCAATTGATAATATAATCAAAAAGTTAAGAGAAATGAATTATATTGAAAGAATTGGTGCTAATAAAAATGGGCATTGGAAAGTTAACAAATAACTATCTGACTGAAGCTTAAATTGCTATCTTAATCTCCTTGTCATTTCTTAGAATGAAGAGTACAAATCCATCATGAGTCACGACCATCTTCTGAATTATCTTATTGAATAATGATTCATCGAATTGGAGTGGTAGTTCTTTGCATTTCTTTAGTGTGTCTATAATAGCAATTATAATCATTATAGCCGATATCACCCTTTGACTGATTTTCTATTTCTTAGTGTGAATTGTATCTTAAAACTTAGATGATACATCGTGAAAAAGCAAGGTGATACGTATAATCGTATTGCCTTTTTTCTTGCTTTTATAACACTTTTTGCTCATTTATATAAAAAATGTTTTGTTATTATCAATGAATTAAAAAACACAACTATAAAAAGCTTCAATCATTTATCTGACTGAAGATTAAATTGCTATCTTAATTTCCTTGTCGTTTCTTAGAACAAAGAGTACAAATCCATCATGAGTCACGACCATCTTTTTTATCATTTTATGGAATAATGATTCATCGAATTGAAGTGGTAGTTCTTTGCATTTCTTTAGTGTGTCTATGAATTTTATATTAAGACTTAATTATCAAAATATTTCATATATATCAATAATCTAAATTCTTTATCAGATACTTAAAACTCATCATTATGATTATCTATCAATTGAAACTTTCATTTATCATTTCTAAATAATACTTAGCTATCTGAGATAACTCTCTATCTTTAAGCCAGACTAGCTTACGAGAAAAATGATTTAGAATCTTCAATTTCAGAGGTCTTATAACACTTGCAGTTGAAATTCTTTCCCTGTCTGGGAGAGGAACAACTGCACATATCTTCTTGCTTTTAGCTAACTCAATAGCACCGCTTGTTGTAGATGTTACCACATCTATTTCAACTGAAAGATTCTCATCTTTCATCTCCTGCTGAATATCTTGCAAATATGCTCTTGGTATTGAGATATGCTGGTCTTTTAAATCCTTCAGATAGATGATCTTTTTTTTGGTAAGTTCATTATTTTCAGGAAAGATGATTTTAAACGATTCAGATATCAGTTCTTTAACATTGTAAGCAGAAGTGTTCACAACGATAGGATTGATGATTGCAAGCTCGACTTCTCCATCATCTAAAAGCTTGATCGCTCTTTCCGATACACATTCAAATACATTCAGCTTTATATGAGGATATTTCTGGATGAATCTTCCGAAGTGATTCATTATCAAATCGTGGTAGACAGTTGGGGGAATTGATATATTGAGTGTTCCTGTATTCCCTTTCTTATAATCATCTATATCAGTTTTTAATCCGTCGTATTCTCTAATTATTTTTTTTGCTCTCTTATAAAAAACGCTCCCGTTCTCTGTAAGCTGTATCTTTCTTCCGCCTCTTAAAAATAGAGTGGTATCAAGTTCTTTTTCAAGCTCCTTCATCTGACAGGATAAAGAAGGTTGTGAAATAAATAACTTTTTGCTTGCGGAAAGAATATTCCCAGTCTGGACTACAACAATAAAATTTCTGAGATTTTCGATGTTCACAGCTGTACTTCTCCTATAGAATTTAACTATACTTTATATCTAAAATATATATACACATTATTATAACAAAACATTGTATTTAGCTTCATCAAACATTTAAAATAAATTATGACTATGGAGGTTATACATGTTATTTTTTGCTTCTGATATAGGTTCCAATGTAGCAGATGCCTTAAGCTCTATGAATCTTTGGATAGCTGTCTGTAAAAGTGTATTCATTATTCTTTTAGGATTCATTTTGACTAAGTTCAAGACAATGCCTGATGGAACTGGAAAGATTCTCACCAAATTTGTCATGATGGTATCTTTGCCTTGTCTTGCTTTCGGTTCATTTATGACATCTATTACAAAGGAGAAATTCGATTCTGCTCTCTTCTCTTTTGTCTACGGATTCATCGTCTACATTATTTTCATCTTTCTTGCCAAAGGATTGTTCTTCTGGGTCAAAGATAAAACCAAAAGAACTGTTTTAGAAGTTCTCTTTGTATTTGGATCGACAACCTTCTTCGGTCAACCTCTCATCAAAGCAGTTTTCCCTAACGCCTTCAACGACTCCAGCATGTTCAACGTAGCTTACAGAGTATTCCTTTACTCCTACGCTTACTATGTGATCTGCGGTAAAACCACAAATGCTGAAGAAAACGTCGATGATAAAAAAAGAGGTCTATCTCTTCCTATTGTTAAAGACACTTTAAAGAAGATATTTGTAAACCCCATCATCATCGCAACATTCTTAGGTTTCATACTTTGGTCTTTACAGCTTGTTGGAGACTCAACTGACTCTTCTAACTGGTGGGTTGTGACAGTAAACGGAGCAGACAATAAAGCAGCAACAGGTGCTTTCTGGAATCTCTCCGTCTCAGCACCATGGTTATACCAAACCATCAACACCTTAGGAAGTCTATCTTCTCCTCTAGTCTGGTTTGCAATAGGATGCACCTTAGGAAAGGTATCATTTAAAGAAGCAGCTAGCGACAAGATGGTCTGGATCTACTCTTCAGCAAAGATAGTTTTAGCTCCACTTATCAACTTCTGTCTCCTGCTTCTTATCAATCTCATCCCAGGAATCAAAGTTACCTTTGATACAGTAGCAGCTACAACCTTGATGTGGGCTGTTCCACCAGCGACTGTCGCTGTCACCTACTGTATAAATTCAAACAAAGAATCAGCCTTCGCTTCAAGCTGTTCACTGATTTCCACTTTCGTAGCTGTCGTATTTATCCCTGTCTACATGATCTTGTTAACTCTTATTCAAAACACAGGAATATTTGCTTAAATAACAAGAGGTATTAACGATGAAAAAACAAATAATGTGCTTCGGAGTAAGAGAATATGAAAGACCATACTTCATCAAATTAGGTGAGAAGTACGGTTATGATCTCATCTTAAAAGAGCAGTTTCTCAACTCTGAGAATTATAAAGACGCTTTAAATCAGGAAGCTGTTATGGTCAGAGGAAACTGTGTTGTTGACTATACTTCCATGCAGAAGCTAAAAGAGCACGGATTAAAGTACTATCTGACAAGGACAGCCGGATACAATCACGTTGATTTAAAAGCTTGCAAGGATTTCAATATAGAGTGCGCATATGTTCCCGGATACTCTCCAAATGCTATCTCTGAACTAGCTTTAACTCTCACGATGATGCTTGTAAGAAATGTAGCCTACACAACTTCTCTTACAAAAGAAGGAAATTTCAAAGTCACCAACCAGATGTTCTCAAGAGAGATAAGAGGATGCAAAGTAGGAATACTGGGATGTGGAAAAATCGGTTTAACAACAGCTAAACTATTTAAAGGGCTTCAAGCAGAAGTCATCGGATACGATGTCTATCAGTCTAAACAAGCTGAAGAGATAGTTAAGTTTCTTCCGTTAGATGAATTTATAAAAGAAGCAGACATCATCATTGTCCACCTATCTTACATACCCGGGAAAAACGACAACTTTGTCGATGAGAACTTCATCTCCAAGATGAAAAAAGATTCCATCTTAGTCAATGTTGCAAGAGGAGAAGTCCTTGATATCAAAGCTGCTTTAAAAGCTGTTAAAGATGAACATCTAGCAGGTTTAGCAATCGATGTGATCGACAATGAGAAGAATCTTTTCTTCAAACAGTTCGATCCTAAAAACATGGGAAACGAGATATATCAAGATCTTGTAGACCTGTATCCTAAAGTGCTTGTCACTCCTCATGTCGGTTCATCAACAGATAGAGCACTGATCGATATGATTGAAACATCCTTGAAGAATATGGATGAGTATTTAACTACAGGTAAATGCTCTAATTCACTGATCAAATAACAATTTATTAATTGATATTATTTTAGGCCCTGATAAATGAAAGTCAGGGCTTTTTTACAGATTCTAAAAAGTTGAAAATTATTATACTTTTTTCTTAGAAATATATGAATATATATTATTGATATAAAAAATAAGTACCAATTTATTGAGATATGAATGATAGTCTAGAATGTCTGACATAAAAAATAAAATATTGAATTCACTATCTCTTGTTTTTCTCCCTATCTATGAGTTTAACAGGTTATAAAATACTGACTCTTCAAAAAGCAGTGCAAGCTGCACTTCACCTGCTATCCACTACAAATCTTGCATCTGCGGTGAAAAGGGAACGGAGACTTTTATAACAAGTGTCCCATTAGCACACAGTGTGTTATGAAACTGCTCTTATGATCAGCAAAGCATGCTAGATACATAACATAAAAGCGGAGAATGCCTCTCCTATCATCAATCTATTGATAAAGATATTTCAAGTGAAAACAATCTCATCTTTAAAGAAGAAACTGATACGAGATGCAAAGCTGTCGAATATAAGAGATACTATAACTATGAAAGAGATGTTTTGTTGTCATTCCTAGGACATGGCAAGGAAAAGAAGTTTACTCTGTAGCAGAAAATGCTTTTAAAGATAAAAAGAACATCGGCACAGTCGCTATCACTGAAAACGTCACATGTATCGACGATTACGCTTTTTAGTAACTGCACCTATCTTGTAAATGTGTACTTAGCTAATGTGTCAAGTATAAATAGCTACGCTTTCTCCTCTTGTACCAGTCTTGCACAGATAACTTTATCTTATACCATAAATATCAAAGGTGAGCACGCTTTTGATTGTGCAGGACTCACTAATATAAATCTAAAGAATATCTCTATTGTTAGAGAACATGCATTTGCAAACTGCTCATCTTTAAGAAGTGTAGACTTCTTTTCATCAGGAATCACTTAACTTCCAGATTTTATATTTATAGATATTCCTACAACTTGTGGGATAGCTTATTGAAATTCGCCTTTCTTTTATAGTTGGTTTTTGTTTTGCAACAAACTGATATCACAAATTTTTTTCGCTCTCTAGTAGGCATATGATACACCTTTGTTCTATAACATGCCCAATCAAGATATAGTTGAAGATTATCTCTTCTTT
>JALEUS010000032.1 GCA_022780765.1 Bacilli bacterium
AAAAAGGAAATCGAAAGATCTTCAAAGATGTTAAATAATCCTGCCTTTGTAAAGAAAGCTCCTGAAGCTCTTGTTAACAAAGAGAGAGAAAAGTTAAAGGCTAACGAAGAAGAATTAGCTAAATATCTAAAATAATTTTAAAAAAATCCTCCTTTTGCTCCTAATAAGAAGTGAAGGAGGATATTTTTTATGGAAGAATTAAGAGTATTATCTGATGAAGAATGCAAAGAGATTAAGGGCGGAGAAGCTATAACTCTTACTGGAGTGATGGCTATATTAGCTATAGCGATAGTAGCGGTAATTTGTTATAGGTTTTTTGTATCGGCTAAAGGAGATGTGACTTTACCTGGTGGCTTCGTTTTCAAATGGGGTAAGTGATGATATTTAAAGAACTACCTTCCTCTTGTAAGCCTCGTGAAAAAGCGCTACTTCACGGGATGAAGTCTCTTTCAGATGCGGAGATAATTGCCATTATCATTCAATGCGGTAACCATAATGAGGATGTTGTAACTTTATCCTCTCGATTAATTAATGAGATAGGTGGAGTCGAAAAGTTAGAAACGATATCATGCTTTGAATTAAGCAAGATAAAAGGGATAAAGAAAGCGAAAGCTTTAAAGCTTTTAGCCAGCGTTGAGTTAGGTAAAAGAATCAAAGATAGTCATCTATATAAAACCACTTATGATGAACCTTTATTCTATCCCTTAATAACTCAGGACATGCGCTATCTTACTAACGAGAAGCTAAAAGTTATATATCTAGATAAAGCTAAGAAGGTTATTAGTTTTGAACTTAAGGAATCAGATTCGCAAGATATGGTTTATTTTGAATCTAGAGAAATAATTAAATCAGCTTTAAAAAATGAAGCGACATATGTCTTGCTAATTCATAATCACCCTTCCGCCAATCATTTACCATCTAAAGAAGATGAAAGGATAAACGATATACTAAAATCTCAACTAAAAGCGTTTAAGCTCAAGTTGATAGATAACTTAATCGTCACTGAAAATGAGATTTATTCTTTGATATCTAATAAAATTGTTTTTAAATACGATGACTAGATAACAAATGAGACTATTAGAAAAAATAGTGTTTCATTTAAACCTATTCTTTTATATAATTTATATAGAAAGAGAGGCTTAGAAGTTGAAAGTCGATTTAGAAAGAAGCGAATTGCTATTTGAAGAAGGCTACAGAGCTTTGCAAAGTGAAAGCAAGGATTCTTTACAAACTGACATGAAGTTTGTTAAGCCTTTAAAAAAAGCTGCTAAGTTGAATAATCCGAAAGCGATTTTTTTGCTCGGTTTCATTTTAGCTACCGGTTATAAAGATATTAACGTCGAGTTAAAAAAAGGGAACAAGATATTAAAAAAGGCTTACCCGATGCTCGAAAAGCTTTCTATTGAAAATCACGATTCTTTAGCGACGAGATATCTCGCTAAATATTACGATATTCCTCTTTGCGATTTCGTTAAGGATGATGAAAAGGTTAAGACTCTTAACGAATTAGCGGATAGCTATGACGCTTTATCTTTAGAAGAAGCTAAAGCTACTTTAAAAGAGATTCAAAAAGAGGAAAAAGAAGAAGACATCGATTCCTCATCTTATGACAGATTAGTTAATTTGATTTCTCAACTTAACGATCAACAAGACAAATACGAGAACATCGAAATAGTTGATTCGATAAAAAGAGAAGCTGATAACGGTAATATTAGAGCTTGCATTTATTTAGGTAATGCCTATTTAGAAGGCGTAGTTGTTGAAAAGGATGTTAACCTCGCTTATCTCTTCTATCAAAAAGCTGAGGAATTAGGTTCTATTAAAGCTAAGTACTTATTAGGATATAACATATTGATTGGTACCTTATCTTCGTCTAAAAACATCTCTTTAGGTTTGAATAAGATCTACCAAGCTGCAAAAGCTGGCTTGAAAGAAGCTTTATGTTTTTTAGGCGATGTCTATTTTGAAGGCAAATATGTTGATCAAGATTACGATAAAGCTTATTTCTACTATCAATCCGCTGCTTCTAGAGGTGATGAAAAAGCCAAGGAAGCCATTAGAAGAGTAGATAAGATTCGCGGTGACGTTTTCGCTTATAAATTACATAGTTAGGGCCTTTATGGTCCTTTTTTGTTAGGAGGTTAACAATATGGATGTAAAACAAGTCTTTCAAAGTCAAAAGGAATATTTTTTAACTCATGAAACTCTTTCATATGAGTTTAGGAAAAAGATGCTTATCAAATTAAAAGATAGCATTAAGAGAAATGAAGCTTTACTTTTAGAAGCTTTAAAAAAGGATTTAAATAAATCCAGCCAAGAAGCGTACATGACTGAAATAGGCTTGGTATACGAAGAAATTTCTCACTCTTTAAAACATCTAAAAAGATGGATGAAAAGAGATGTGGTGAGTACCTGTTTAGCTGCTTTTCCATCTAGAAGTTACATCTATAAAGAACCTTATGGGGTAACGATGATCATGTCCCCATGGAACTATCCTTTCCTTCTTACAATTCAGCCATTAGTAGGTGCTATTGAAGGTGGAAATACATGTATGATTAGACCTTCATCGCAGACGAAGAATGTCACAGAAGTAATAGAGAAAATCATAAACGAAGAATTCGATTCTAAATATCTTTGCTGCGTAAAAGGTGGAAGAGATATCGCTGATATATTGTTAGATTTAGATTTCGATTTGATATTCTTTACAGGTTCTCCAAACATAGGCAAAAAAGTTTTAGCGCATGCAGCGAATAACCTTACTCCATGCGTCCTTGAACTTGGAGGAAAGTCTCCTTGTATTGTAACTAAGTCCTGCGATTTAAGAATCGCTGCAAGAAGAATACTTTTTGGAAAAGCTGTTAATGCTGGTCAAACCTGTGTAGCCCCAGATTACTTGTTGATAGATGAATCGATAAAAGATGATTTCATAAAGTTATTTAAAGAAGAAATAAAGATTCAGTTTAACGGCGAATTTATTGAAAACGAGGAATTCCCAAAGATTATCAACGAGAAGAACGTATTAAGATTAAAAGAATTAATAGAAGCTGAAAAGGACCATCTTATTTTAGGAGGGAAGTGTAGCGAGACAAAAGTAGAGCTAACATTAGTTGACGCTACATTTAGTTCCAAAGTGATGGAAGATGAGATATTTGGACCTATTCTTCCAGTTATAACTTTCTCTTCTATCGATGAAGTTATAAATGAAGTAAATGCACGCCAAACCCCTTTAGCTTTATATATCTACTCAAGCGATAAGAAAGAGATAAATAGGGTGTTTGAGCAGGTTAGATTTGGAGCTGGGTGCGCTAATGATTGTCTCATGCACCTTTCAAATAACGCTTTACCATTCGGTGGATTGAAGCAATCGGGAATGGGTCAATACCATGGAAAGAAATCGTTTGATACTTTCACACATGATAAAGGAATTCTAGATCATAAGACCTATCTAGATCTGTCGATTAGATATCATCCATATTCCAACAAGAAGGAAAAGATGATTAGAAAAGTAGTTAAATAATAAGTTATTTACTATATTTATATAGATATATATCCACTAGCTTCATATAAGATAGAAACTAGTGGATTTTTTGTAGTTTTTTAGTAAAAAAGCCTTGCCTTATTTTAGCAGTTATTATAAAATAACTAAGCATTTGAATTTGATGCGTTAAATAGAAAACTTCAAACAAAAATTTTCTAAAAATTCGTCAAAAAAGCGTTGACACCTATTAGTTTCTATGGTAATCTAATAGAGCGCTTAAGTTAAGTGCGGCTTCCTAAGGGAAGCAAGAATGATCTTTGAAAACTGGATAGATACAACTTGATTAAACACATAATTACGTTAATTCTGAATTATTAAACGTAAACCAGTACATTTATTATTGAGTCAAAATTAGAATTGATATTTTTGAGAGTTCGATCCTGGCTCAGGATAAACGCTGGCGGCGTGCCTAATACATGCAAGTCGAACGGACAGGTAGCAATACCTGTTAGTGGCGAACGGGTGAGTAACACGTTGGGAACCTACCCTTATGACCGGAATACCCAAAGGAAACTTTGGCTAATGCCGGATACGTGGGGAAGACACAAGTCTTCTTCATAAAAGGCAGCTTCAAAGCTGCGCAAAAGGATGGACCTGCGGCGCATTAGTTAGTTGGTGAGATAATAGCCCACCAAGACGAGGATGCGTAGCCGACCTGAGAGGGTGATCGGCCACACTGGAACTGAGACACGGTCCAGACTCCTACGGGAGGCAGCAGTAGGGAGTATTCGGCAATGGGGGAAACCCTGACCGAGCAACGCCGCGTGCGCGATGAAGCCCTTCGGGGCGTAAAGCGCTGTGGCGGGAGGGGAAACTCTCCGGGAGCAAATGCCCGGAGACCGACCGTCCCGCTAGAAAGCAACTGCTAACTACGTGCCAGCAGCAGCGGTAATACGTAGGTTGCAAGCGTTATCCGGAATTATTGGGCGTAAAGAGTGAGCAGGCGGCCTGCCAAGCACGGGGTCAAATGACGGGGCTCAACCCCGTCCCGTCCCGTGAACTGGCTGGCTGGAGTCCTGGAGAGGCAAGCGGAACTCCACATGTAGCGGTGAAATGCGCAGATATGTGGAAGAACACCGGCGGCGAAGGCGGCTTGCTAGACAGCGACTGACGCTCAGTCACGAAAGCGTGGGGAGCAAATAGGCTTAGATACCCTAGTAGTCCACGCCGTAAACGTTGAGGACCTGGTGGCGGGGGCATACCCCGCCGCCGAAGCTAACGCAATGAGTCCTCCGCCTGGGTACTACGTTCGCAAGAATAAAACTTAAAGGAATTGACGGGGGCCCGCACAAGCAGTGGAGCATGTGGTTTAATTCGTGGCTACGCGGAAAACCTTACCTGGGTTTGACATCCCTGTAAAGGCCCTAGAGATAGGGAGATAGTTATACAGGTGAACGGTGGTGCATGGCTGTCGTCAGCTCGTGTCGTGAGATGTTGGGTTAAGTCCCGCAACGAGCGCAACCCTCGCTTCCTGTTGCCATCATTAAGTTGGGCACTCTGGAAGGACCGCCGGCGCAAGCCGGAGGAAGATGAGGATGACGTCAAGTCATCACGCCCCTTATGCCCAGGGCTACACACGTGCTACAATGGTCGGTACAACGCGTTGCAAACCCGCAAGGGCAAGCGGATCGCTTAAAGCCGACCCCAGTACGGATTGAGGTCTGCAATTCGACCTCATGAAGCCGGAATTGCTAGTAATCGCAGATCAGCATCGCTGCGGTGAATACGTTCCCGGGCCTTGTACACACTGCCCGTCACACCATGAGAGCCGGTAAGGCCCAAAAGCGTTAGCTCAACCGTAAGGAGGGCGGCGTCTAAGGCAGTACTGGTGATTGGGGTTAAGTCGAAACAAGGTATCCCTTCGAGAACGAGGGGATGGATCACCTCCTTTCTATGGAGAAAGTAAAATCTGAAGAGAGATCTTCAATAATAAAAAAGTGTAAAGCGAAAATAGTCGTCTAGATAACCGAATACTTAGGTTAAGGCTAATCATCCCGCTCGGTTTTGAGAAAGCAAACTTTCTCAATGTCGATCTTTGAAAACTGAATGTCATAGTTCTTTCTTAAATAGAAGCGGAATTAATATTAAGATAAATAATAATAAAACCGAATCATAAGAAAAATACACTGATAATAATCTTATCAGCCAAGAAGCAATGCAAGCGAGAGCCAAAGGCCCATTTCCAAAAAGAGGAGATGGAAGCTACTAAGGCGCGCGGTGGATGCCTTGGAGCCAGAAGACGATGAAGGACGTGACTACCTGCGATAAGCCTAGGCTAGCTGGAAGTAAGCTTTAACCCTAGGATTTCCGAATGGGGAAACCCAATGTTCATCATTATCTCACAGTGAACACATAGCTGTGAGAAGACAACCTGCAGAACCGAAACATCGAAGTATGCAGAGGAAAAGAAAGAGAGATCGATTCCCTGAGTAGTGGCGAGCGAAAGGGGAGAAGCCCAAACCGAATTTATTCGGGGTACGGGTAGACACAACATTGTTAAGTGAAGATTTGCGAATCGATTGGAATGTCGAATCAAAGAAGGTGAGAGTCCTGTAGTGAAAGGTAACTTAACATAGTCTATTCCAGAGTAAGACGGAACACGAGAGATTCTGTCCGAAGATACGGGGACCGTCCCGGAAGGCTAAATACTCTCTGGCTACCGATAGCGAACAAGTACCGTGAGGGAAAGGTGAAAAGAACCCCGAGAGGGGAGTGAAATAGATCCTGAAACCGCGTGCTGACAAGATGATAAAGGACATTAAAGTCTGATATCGTGCCTATTGAAGAATGAGCCTGCGAGTTAGTGCACACGTGCGAGATTAAAGAGAAGATCTGGAATCGTAGCGAAAGCGAGTCCGAACAGGGCGATTTAGTGCGTGTGTCTAGACCCGAAACCCGGCGATCTAGCCATGGACAGGTTGAAGCAGGGGCAAAACCCTGTGGAGGACCGAACCGACGTTCGTTGAAACGCCCGCGGATGATCTGTGGCTCGTGGTGAAATTCCAATCGAGCTGGGTAATAGCTGGTTCTCCCCGAAACATCTTTAGGGATGACCTTGCAAATTCTGTTTTGGAGGTAGAGCTACTGGATGGTTGAGGGCCGTGCAAACGGTATTTCGACCGACCAAACTCCGAATGCCAAAATAAGTTATTGCAGGAGTCAGTCGATGGGAGATAAGTTTCACCGACAAGAGGGCAACAGCCCAGACCGCCAGATAAGGTCCCTAAGTGTACGCTGAGTGTGTAAGGATGTAGAAACGCTAAGACAGCCAGGATGTTGGCTCAGAGGCAGCCACCATTTAAAGAATGCGTAACAGCTCACTGGTCAAGCGTTTCCGCGCCGAAAATTTACCGGGGCTAAGCGTATCACCGAATCTGCGGATTTCTATATTTGATATAGAAGTGGTAGGGGAGCGTCGTTACGAGGGTGAAGGTAGACTGTAAAGACTGCTGGACTTGTAACGAGTGAGAATGCAGGCGTAAGTAGCGATTAGAGGTGAGAATCCTCTACGCCGAATGACTAAGGTTTCCAGGGCAAGGTTCGTCCACCCTGGGTTAGCCGGGAGCTAAGGAGAGCCAGAAATGGGTATCCGATGCACAAAAGGTTAATATTCCTTTGCCTAAAATGCATAGTTTCATAGATGACGAATTGCTGATGGTCATCCTAGCGATCGGATGTGCTAGGTCTTCTGCAAGGAGAGGTGAGGAGGGATCCTCATTTAAACCTACAGGAGTCGAGGAAAACCTGCGGGTGAGTACGTAGTGTCCTGAAGCGGTCCCGAGAAAAGTTTATGAAATGTTTGACTGCATTTTAGCCCGTACCGAGAACGAACACACGTGGTCTGGTGGAGTACACCAAGGCGAGCGAGATAACTGTTGTTAAGGAACTCTGCAAAATTGCTCCGTAAGTTAGCGATAAGGGGCGCCAATTTCAAAGTTGGCCGCAGTGAAGAGACCCAGGTAACTGTTTACCAAAAACACAGCTCTATGCTAAGGCGCAAGCCGATGTATATGGGGTGAAGCCTGCCCGGTGCCGGAAGGTTAAGGGGAGAAGTCAGTCGCAAGATGAAGCTTCGAGCCGAAGCCCCGGTGAACGGCGGCCGTAACTATAACGGTCCTAAGGTAGCGAAATTCCTTGTCAGGTAAGTTCTGACGCGCATGAATGGTTTAATAATCTGGGTGCTGTCTCGACAGCAGACTCGGCGAAATCTTAATCCCTGTGAAGATGCAGGGTTCCCGCGACTAGACGGAAAGACCCCATGGAGCTTTACTGTAGCTCGGCATTGGGCGGCCGCGTATCGTGCACAGAATAGGTGGGAGACTTTGAGGCGATGGTCCTGGCTATCGCTTAGTCACCTTTGGAATACCACTCTCGGTGTGCGTCCGTCCTAACCATCTCCCTCACTGGGAGATAGGACAGTGCCCGGTGGGCAGTTTAACTGGGGCGGTTGCCTCCCAAAGAGTAACGGAGGCGCTCAATGGTATCCTTGGGCCGGTTGGGAACCGGTCTGTAAGCGCAAACGCATAAGGATGCCTGACTGCGAGAGGTACATCTCGAGCAGGCGCGAAAGCGGGAGTTAGTGACCCGGCATCTCGGCACGGATCGGATGTCGCTTAACGGATAAAAGCTACCCTGGGGATAACAGGCTGATCGATTCCAAGAGTTCACTTCGACGAGTCGGTTTGGCACCTCGATGTCGGCTCATCGCATCCTGGAGGGGCAGTCCCTTCCAAGGGTTAGGCTGTTCGCCTATTAAAGCGGTACGCGAGCTGGGTTCAAAACGTCGTGAGACAGTTTGGTCCCTATCTGTCGTGGGTGTAGGAAGCTTGAGGGGATTCTCCCTTAGTACGCAAGGACCAGGGAGAACGCGGCTACGGTGGGCCAGTTGTAATGCCAATTGCATCGCTGGAAAGCCGCCCGCGGATCGAATAAACGCTGAGAGCATCTAAGCGCGAAGTCGTCCCCAAGACTAGGCTTCCCACTCCGTAAGGAGGTAAGGGCACGGGTAAGCGACCCGTTTGATGGACATACGCTGTAAGTACAGTGATGTATTCAGGTAGTATGCTCCAATAGCCCGAGGGCTCCACTCCTTTTTCTTTCATGAATAGGTGTGGTCCTTTAGCTGAGAATTTTTTTCTCTTCGCTCTCATTTCTTCTTTTTTGAACTATGACACTCGGTTTTCAAAGATTGACTACTCTGGCGGCTATGATTGCCCAGTGGACACACCCGATCCCATCCCGAACTCGGAAGTTAAGCACTCGGACGGCGACAGATCCTATTAGGATGATAGCTCATAGCCGCTTTTTTTTGTGGAAAAATCCTTGAAAAAAGTAAAATAGTTTTATATAATGTTTAAGTTGTATGCATCCTAGCTACAACCGCATTGAAACGGTCATAAAAAAGCTTAGCTTACCGTAAGAGCGAGTAATTAGTAATCAAGAAAGGAGGCTAAACTATGTACGCAGTAATCGTTACAGGTGGAAAGCAACTCAAAGTTGAGGTAGGTTCTACTATCTATGTTGAGAAGCTCAAAGGAGAGAAAGGAGACAGTGTCAAGTTTGACAAAGTGCTCTTTGTTTCTGATGAGAAGAAGACAAAGGTGGGAAATCCTCTTGTTGAAGGTGCTTTTGTTAGCGGCGAAATTCTCAAGCAGGGTAAAGAGAAGAAGATCAGAGTCCTTCGTTACCATGCTAAAAGCAATGTCAGAGTCCACAGAGGACACAGACAACCTTACACAGCTGTTAATATCAAAGAGATTAAGTTTTAATGATCGAGGTCAAAGTCTGTATCTCTGATGATAAAGTCGCAGGTATCGTTATTAAAGGACATGCTTCTTCACTGATCTGTGCTGGTGTATCTTCATGTTTCGTCGGTGCAGTAAATGCTGTAAAAGACATTGAAAAGTTCAAGTATCAGGCAGTGGAAGGTGACTCGTATCTGAAGAGAATAGAAAAGATCTCAAATCACGATGAGACGGTTCTGGAAACGTTATTCATCCAACTGTTGACCATATCTGAAAAATATCCTGATGAGGTCAAAATATCCAGAGAAAGGGTTTGATTTATGAAACTGAGATTAGAATTAAATATACAGCTGTTTGCTTCTCACAAGGGTGTCACCTCTACTAAAAACGGTAGAGATTCTCATGCTCAGAGGTTAGGTTGTAAACTTTACGATGGACAGCTGTGCCACGCTGGTTCTATCATTTATCGTCAGAGAGGAACAAAGATTCATCCAGGCAACAATGTTAAAAGAGCAGGTGATGATTCTCTCTTTGCTTTGATTGACGGATACGTGAAGTATGAGAGACTTGACAAGAAGAGAAAGAAAGTCTCTGTCTATCCTTCAAAATAAGTAGTGTGATGGCTTTGCTTTCTTTAGCAAAGCCTTTTTTTTAGGAGGTTTTCATATGAACGATCGTGTAAAAATCACTTTAAAAAGCGGAAAAGGTGGAGATGGAGCTATCTCTTTTAGGCATGAGAAATCTGTTGAAAAAGGCGGTCCTTATGGTGGAAATGGTGGAAAGGGAGGTTCTATCTACTTGGTAGCTGATGAAGGAATAAACTCTCTTGCTGAGTACCGTTTTGGTAAGGTCTTCTCTGCAGCTGATGGAGAGAACGGGAAAAGCAAACTGTGCTACGGTAAAGATGCAAAAGATATTTATTTAAGAGTGCCTGTCGGAACGGTTGTTGAAGATTTAGATTTCAATGTCCTTTTCGATCTTGATGAAAACGGTAAAACCTACTTAGCAGTCAAAGGAGGAAGAGGAGGAAGAGGTAATGCCTCTTTTAAGTCTTCAACCAGGAGAACGCCTAATACTGCTGAAAATGGCATGCCTGGCGTTGAGAAGTCCTTCTATTTGGAGATGAAACTCATCGCTGATGTCGGTTTAGTTGGTTTTCCTAACGCTGGTAAGTCGACTCTGATATCCTCTTTGACCCGTGCTCATCCTGAGATTGCACCTTATCCTTTCACCACTTTGACTCCTTCCTTAGGAGTTTGCTATCTCGATGTCGATAAACATTTTGTCATCGCTGATATACCAGGACTTATCAAGGGAGCTAGCGAAGGGAAAGGACTCGGTTTTGAATTTTTAAGGCATATTGAAAGATGTAAGATACTTTTATTTGTCATCGATATCTCCACTCATTTTGATCCTTTAGATACCTACAGGAGTTTAGAAAATGAGCTTCTTTCCTACAAGAAGAACCTCTCTTTAAAGAGGAGGATCATCGCTTTAAACAAGATCGATTCGGTGGATGAGAAGAGGATAAAGCAGTGCGTTGATGAAATAAAAGAGTTCTTTGGCGAGTGCTATTTGATCTCTGCTAAAGAGAAGATGGGTTTAAACGAGCTTAAAGAGAGACTTTTTGACGAGGTTAAAAATAATCAGGATGTAAAAGAGAGCACTGAGAATAAAGAGGTCGTATATAAAGCTGAGAGCTTAGATAATTTGAAGATCCCTGTCTACAAGATCATCAAAAGAGAAGATCACGTCTATGAGGTTATCGGTGAGAGAGTGATAAGAACAAAGAAACTCATCAATTTGAAGACCGATGAAGGAGTCAATCGTTTCCTGAGTTATTTAGATAGGATAGGTTTAAATGAAAGACTAGAGAAGATGAATCTTGAAAATGGTGACTCTGTCATCATCGATGACTTTGAATTTGAGTACTACAGGTGATGAATCTCTTGAAAAAAGTGTTGTTTTACACTATATAATTATTGATATGTATTTTTATTTGCACGGTATAGTGACTCTTCGTTTTGAAGATCACGTGGTCATAGAGGTAAATGGCATCGGCTACGAGGTGACAGTTCCATCTATCGATGATTTTCCTGTGGGAGAAAGTCAGTTTATCTATGTCGTCTACATCATCTCTGAGGACAAACAATACTTTATCGGTTTTAAAGAAATAGAGGAGAAGATGTTCTTTTTGAAGCTGACATCTGTCAAAGGAATAGGTCCGAAGACCGCTTTAAACATGTTAAAAAGCGTCTCTTTTAGAAGGCTTGAACAAGCTATTAAAGAGGGAGATGAGATGTACTTATCATCTCTTCCTTCCATAGGGAAAAAGACTGCTAATCAGATAATTTTAGATCTGAAAGGAAAACTTGCTTTATCCAAGACCATGGACAATAAGATATTTAAGCTCGCATACGATGGACTTTTACAGTTGGGTTTCAAAGATAAGGAGATAAAGGAGTCTTTCATGAAGATAAAGGATGAAAATATGTCGGTTGAAGATATTATCTCCTTTGTTTTAAAGGACAGAAGCAAGTGAAAAACTACTCTAATGAAGGATATGTCTCCTATGAGTTAAAGGAGAAGCAAGATAAGATCGATCTCTCTTTAAGACCTTGTTCTTTAAAGGATTACATAGGTCAGAGCAAGATGAAAAGAGAACTATCGATTTTCATCTCAGGCGCTTTAAAAAGGGAGGAATCTTTAGATCATGTTCTCTTCTATGGACCTCCTGGCTTAGGTAAGACGACGATTGCAAATGTCATCGCTTACGAGATGCACTCACAGATAAAGCAGACCAATGGTTCTTCTTTGACAAGAACCGGTGATTTAGCAAGCATACTCTCGTCGTTGAATCCAGGGGATGTTCTTTTTATCGATGAGATACACAGGATGCCTATATTTGTTCAGGAGGTTTTATATCAGGCGATGGAGGATTTCACACTCTCTATCATCGTTGGAAAAGGAGTCGACGCAAGGAGCATCTCTATCTCTCTTCCACCGTTCACCTTGATAGGTGCTACCACCAATGCTGGACTTCTTTCAGCTCCTTTGAGAGATCGTTTTGGAATCACCTTTAAACTGGAGTACTATTCTCCCGATGAGCTTTTTGACATCATCAACAGAACGAGTGTCGCTCTGAATTTTCCTATCAATATGGATGCTTCCTATCAGATCGCTGTCAGAGGAAGAGGTACTCCTAGGATAGCAAACAGGCTCTTTAGAAGGGTCAGAGACTTCGCTATGTATGAAAGCAAGAACGTCATCGATATAGACTCGGTCAATTTAGCGATGAACAGCCTCAATATCGATGAGTTAGGGTTAGATAAGACAGACAGAAAGGTTTTGGAGTGCTTGATTATCAGGTACGGAGGAAAACCAGTTGGTCTATCTGCTATAGCTTCAGCTACCTCCGAGAGCATAGACAATATTCAGGATGTCTACGAACCTTATCTGGTTCAGCTTGGAATGATCAACAGGACTCCTAAAGGAAGAGTTCCAACCAAGATGGCCTACAATCATTTGAACATACCATATCAAGATTAGAATAATATTCAGATGTTGTTTACACAGTGTAGAATATGGTTTTATATCACTGTTTTTAATCGATTTTATAAAAAGAAATGATTATTTTTTTAAGGAGATAACATATTGTTTTAATTCGTTATCACTACAGATGGAAAACATATGAAAAAGAAATTCTTTGTCTTGATAAAACTCTCTTATTCTTGGTAAAATATTAGACGTGTTTATGTGTGCTTTTTTTATTGGGAGGTGGCGAGGATGCGATTTCGTCGATTTCTAGCTTATATTGTTATGGTGTTGACAGTTATCTGTACAATAGGTTTCAATACTTCAAGACTGTTGGATTCAAAGACCAATACGATGGAGTTTTCTAAGGGAACTCAGCTTGTCTATGAGATAACAAAAAGAGACAACACCGCTTACGATCAGAATTATTATCCGAATCTTGCCAGAGCACAGAACCTCGATTTATATGATATCGATGTACAATCTGCTGTTATGAAGAGACTTGAGATAGCTGGCGTTAGAAATGCTGAGGTATCTTTGGTTAAAGGTGGAGATGATAACAGAGGTTATCAGCTGAGAGTGAATTTCTCTCCTCTTTCTACTAATGAACTTAGCAATGTCAAAAACATTCTTTCCATGACCGGTTCTCTCTCTGTTGTTGTGACAGGAGATGATTACTATTTCACAGTGGATAAAGGTGAACTTTTAAACGCATCAAGGATCGCAGATCTGATTTATGATGGTACAACACCTGTTCCTGTTTTGAATGTCGCAAACACCGATGATTACGATAAACTTGTCGATGAGGCTAAGAAAGCTTACGACAATCATAAAAATGATACCACTACTTCTAGCGACAATGTCAGCAGTCTTATCAAGAGATCTTCTATCAAAAGAGCTGCAGAAGGAGAAGAAGAGGAGAGTGAGGAAGATAAAAAAGGACGGGGAACAGTCTATCTTTGGTACAACAAGACTGTCAATGACACTTTTGATTTAGCTTTCGGAAAGAACAGCAAATATAAGGTTCAGGAGGTGAATGACAAAGTTCTTCTTCCTCTTTACACTACCGATTATGATTCGACAACCAAGCAGTGGAAGATCACCAAAGATAAAGATGGAAATGACTTCAATGTCTCTACTGCACGCGCTTTTGTTAACATGTTAAACTGCCCTGATTACGGTTTTGATATCCGTTATCTTTATTCAAATTCTATGACTGTGCCTTTTGGAAAGAACTCCAATACTACAGCTATCATTGCAATACCTGTAGCTATAGGTATCGTCAGTCTCATACTGATATTGCTCTACGGCTTTGCCGGATTCAACGCTTCTTTGTCTCTGTTTTTGACAGCTTTCTTATCGATGGTTTTGTTTGTGACTTTGGGATTTGAGTTCTCTATCGCTGGAATCATCGGCTTTGTTGTCATCTTGGCTTTGTCTGTCTTCATGTCTGTATCATATATATCCAGAACAAGACTTGAGCTTAAGAAAGGAAGAAGAATAGAGAAAGCCAACAAGGAAGGATTCAGAAAATCGGTCATCTTATCTCTTGACGTGACAGCAGTCACCTTCTTTGGCTCCATCTTCTCTTTTATCTTAGCCAAAGGAATGTATCAGACATTTTTCGGAATGTTGATTGTAGGCTCTCTTGTAGCTTTCTTGATCACCGTGTTTTTAAACTATGGCTTAAATTACTTTTTGTGCAAGGGTGTCTCAATTTCTAAGATGCCTTATTTCTCCTGGCCATTTTTATCTCTGATTGAGAAAAAGAAAAAAGAAGTCAATCTTGATTTAGCCACATGCAACAAGAAGAGATTCACTTTGAAGACTCTGCTTGTCACTGGTTTCTTACCTCTTGTCTTATTAGCTGTCGTCTTACCTAGCGCATATGCTATAAAAGGTGATGGTCATCTGTTTAACAACAGCGACGATTTTAAATCGACTTACGTTTTGAATATCGATTTCAGAATGAACACTGAGAAGTATGAGAAACTTGAGACTGACAGAGACTATATTCAGTACATAAAAGATTTAGGAAAGAGCTCTGAGTTTGGAAAGTTCTTAGCCTTGGAGTATGGTGAAGAAGCTGGTGAGGAATACAAAGATCTTCCTGTCTTCTACTTCTCCTCTGACGACCTTTACACCAATATTTTAGAGAAGAACGATGAGAAGAATCTCAAGTACTATGTGAAATCCTTCTCTCTGAAAGTTGATAGAGATCTCTCAAAGGTGGTTGTCTTCTCAGATGGAATGACTGTAACTGATTCCATATCTCTGGCAATGGTAAAACAGAACATCACCTCTAATGATGTTGAGATCTGTCCTGGTTTAGATAAAAACTATGTCAGTGAAGATTTCTTGGTCGGCTGCTTTGTAAATCAACCGCTTGTGATCACCTATTACACTGGAAATCTCATTTTGATGTTCTTCTTATTCTCAATCTTTGCTTCTATTTATACTCTGATAAGATTTGGTCTTTCAACTTTCATCACACATGTAACATCAGGAACTTTGCTCTCTGCAAGTGTCATATCTCTTTTAGCTCTCTTCCAGATTCCCTACAACGGATTTACCGGTTTTGCTGTCTTATCAGCTATTGTAATATTCAATGTTTTAATTGTCTCAATTTTTGGAAAGAACAGGGCTCACATCAAAGAGAAAGGACTTAAAGGAATTGCAAGCAGAGATGATAAAGCATGTACGATCAACACTATCTTTAAAGAGAGCTTACCTTCAAATATCGCACTTCTTCTCTCCTCTGTTATGTTGCTCATATCGATTCTTCCTATCTACACTTCTACTTTGATGTCTCCATTTTCTATCTATCTCATCTCGATAGTGCCGATGGTTGTAGTATCTGTTCTTTTCTCTCTTCCACTATTCTACATCCTTTCAACTCACATATCTTACTCTTACATAAAGAACAAATATATCGAGTTTAGAGACAGACATAAGAAGAACAAAGAAGAAAAAGCAATCAAGTTACAAAAAGAGATCAAGTACGTCGATGAGGATGAGAATCATGAGACCATCATTCCCGGCATGAACGATTTCAGATTCTGATCATGTCAGATTTTCTCTTTTCACTTCTCTCTTACTATCAGATATCCCTAAAACAATTAGAGATCAGAAAAAAGCAGAAGGATTATAAGGACTTAAAAACTCCTTATAATCTTCCTGATTTTTTAAATGTTGTAGATAGGATTATAAGAGCTCAAAGAGAGAAGGAGAAAGTTGTCATTTACGGAGATTACGATTTTGATGGTCTATCATCAACTGCTATCATGAAAAGATGTCTTGACTATCTGAATGTGAAGTCAGGTTTTTATATTCCAAGCAGGTATAAAGAAGGCTACGGTTTAAATAAAAGTAGGATCGATGATTTCAAAAAGAAAGACTACAATCTCATAATTGCTGTTGATAATGGTATCAGTTTAAAAGAGGAGATAGAGTATGCTAACTCACTGAATATGGATGTCATAGTCATCGATCATCACCTATCATCTTCTAGGATTGAAGGAAACTTTTTTCATCAGATATACAGTGATTTTCTTTCATACAACTGCTCAGCTGCTTCCTTAGCATTCTTCATCTCATCATATATAAGAGGTGATTTTGATGACTACGATGCCCTTTTAGCAGGTCTTGCTGTATTTTCTGATGTGATGCCTCTTGTGGGGAACAATCTTGTTTTAGCTAATATTGCAAAAGAGAACATCAATAGTGACTGCGGGAGAAATCTTAAACTTCTCTTCTCTTCTTCTTACTACGATTTTGATTCTCTATCTTTTAATATAATTCCAGTCATCAACTCTGTCGGAAGAGTAAAAGAGGATGTCATCTCAAACAACAACGCATGTCGTTTTCTCATAGATGATTCAGATAGTGAAAAGAACAAAAAGTACGCTTCCTTTCTCCTCTCTTGCAATGAGAAGAAGAAAGAGATGATCAGAAACTTCCAGGTGATAGATGAGCTTGAGAATGAATATGTTGATGTTATCATCTCCTCATCCTTGACTGGATTAAACGGATTATATGCTAATCAACTGTGCTCGAAGAAAGATAAATGCACAGCCGTCTTCTCAAAGAAAGAGGATGATAATTCTCTTTTTGTAGGTTCTCTACGTGCTGTAAATCCTATCTCTTTAGAGGACTTTATCTACAATCCTAAAAAGTATTTTATCTCTTCTGGTGGACATAAAAATGCGATGGGGTTGACTATTGAAAAAAAGGATTTCTTCCAGTTTGCAAGCGATTATTCTCTCCTTGTATCAAGATTTGAAAGAGAGGAGAAAAAGTGTATTGAGATAACCCTTGATGATCTCACTTTAAAGAATCTTGATATCTTAAAGGATTTTGAACCTTTCTCTGAAGGATTCCCTAGACCTCTTTTTAAAGTCAGCGTCTTAGGAAAAAACATAAAAAAATACTCCGAGAAATACTCTTTAGCAATGAGTTTAAATCATGAAGGAAAGGTCTCCTTCTTCGGAGATATAAAAGATATAGAAAGTGATGAGATATATAATTTCTACGGCGAAGGCAAAGAAGAGTTCTATAGCGGCAGACGTTATTTTGTCATCTCTTCGCGCAGTTATATAATTTAAATTATACTTGAAAAAATACTCTTTCTTTTTAAAATTATTAATACAAAAAAATGGAGGGACGATATGTCTTATAATTCGAAAGAGAAACTCCTCTCTTTATTGAAAGAGAATAATTTTGATTGCAATTTCGTTTCTTTTCACGTTCTGACTTTGAATCTTTTTTATCCTGTTCACGGCTTGATCATCGATTTAAAAAAGCTCAATTACTTTAAAGATGGCTACGCTTTAGCAATCTACAGCAAAGATCAAGACGATGAGAGATTTCTTTTTATCGATGACATTTATAACGATTTAAATGAAGCTTTAAAGAGATTGACTCACTACGTCAACTACTTCCCTCTTTATGGAAAATCGAAGGTTTACGACACCAGCAAGATCTGATTGAGATAAGCTTTTACTCTTTATAAATAGCACTCTTTGATATACAATAATAATGTATGAATGAAGAGAATAGCGACCTTTTGCGTGAAAAATATTCGGATACTTTTAAAGAGTATCAAAGGGGAAGAGTAATCAGAAAGATATATAAAATATCTCTTATTTTCTTGATAATAGTATATTTTTCTTTGGTCATATCCTATTTTTCTGTTCCTTCATTCAAATTGAAAGGGATATCATACTCTGGACTAAAGTTCTTCACCAAGGAAGATATCATATCTCTTCTTGAGGAGGATAGTAACAGATCTCTTCTCTTCTTTAAAGACGAAGGGAAAAGAGAGCTCATCTTAAAGAATTCCAATCATACCATCCTAGATAAGAATCTGCATGTAGAAAGTGATTCTTTCAACGGTTTTATCTCCGTGACTGAGGATGTGCCTGTCGCATTTATCGATGACAGATTATATTTTTCTTCAGGTAGAGATTATCAGCTATATTCAGAAAATCTCTCCTCCTGTAAAATCAGTGATGAATCGAAGAAGAGGATTTTAAACTCCTTTTCTTCTTTTATAACCGGTGAAAAGAAACTTCCTGTCCTTCATCTTTCAAAAGATGTAAATACCAACGATAAAGAGAACATTAAAAAAGCTCTCATGTACCTTAAAGGTATCGATATCGATGTGCTTTCATCTTATATATCTGATATTGATTATCCTAATTCTGATATTGATTATCCTAATTCAAGTCAAGATCCTTGTTTCTATTCTTTGATGAATATCTACATACCGAAGAGCAAGAACAGCAGCAAGTACGATGTTATCATCAAAAATGTCAGAGCAGACTGTTTAAGCCTTCTTCTCTCTTCATCTTTTTCTTATCTTCTCTCAAACATCAATTTTTATATCGATAACAACAGTGAGAAGATAGTTTATCAAAAGTACAGCTTTGCTGATTCTTCTTTATCAGCCGATGCTTTCACTATGGTGTTTCACTACAATGAAAACACTTCAACTATGAAAGTCGATGCTCTTTTAAAAGAGGTGAACAATGAATAATCTTATTTCTGTGATCGAATTTAAAAAAAGTCAGGTGAAAATACTGATAGGATATCGTCTTTTGAAGAAAATTTATGTCGTCTATTCAGATAAGTCTGAAGAGTATCCTGTCACCACTAATCCTACTATCGAAAAAGAGCGTATCTTCTCATATCTCTCCTCCAAGATTTATGAGATAAAAAATAAGTACGGAGAGGATATATTTTCTTCATTGATCGTGCTTTTCCCTAACGATGGTTTTTCAACTGTGAAAGTCACCGGATCTGTAAACACCTTCGACCCATCTCTTCTGATAGTAAAAAGCGATTATAAAAACTGTGTTATCGATGCCAATAAAAAAGTGGATGTCAAAGATAAGGTGGTCTTATATGATGATCCATACGTGTTTTTTGATGATAACAATCGTGAGTTTACTTCTTTTCCTCTGGGTCAGCGCTCTGATAAGCTCACTTTTAAAGGCGATGCACAGCTGATGGATGAAAGAAGATTCAACTTCTACACCTCTATATTAGAAGAGCTCTCTTTATCTGCTAAACTCACTCTCTTCTCATCTTTCGCTGGCCACTGTTTTATCAGAAATCAAAGCTGCATCAATCTTGAGATAAATGATTTTCAAAGCGATATATCTTTGATAAGAGATTCACATCTCATCTCTTCTTCATCTCTTCCTATCGGCTCTAAGTACGCTATAAGCGAGGGGAAAAGGTTGCTTAAAGGCGACTTCTCTCTTTTTGATAAGTACGCCTTACAGCACGGTTTTTTATCTGACGTCATCTATGATTACAAAGATAAGACCTCTCACAGTATCAGAGAGTACAACCAAGCTTTGAAAGATGGTTTTTCTCTGTATCTGGAGAAGATATATTCTGAGATAGAGAAGATGTGCTCTGATTCATCTGTTTCAGTTTTCCTCTACGGTGATATAAGCAAGATGACAGCTGTCGATACTTTCTTTAAAAACATGTTGAAAAGACCTGTCTTCTGCTTTGAAAGCAAGGTGATAGGAGCTAGGGGAGGAGATTTTATCAACTGTATCGGTGCCATCAATATCTCATCTTATCCCTACATCTCCTTAAGCGAGAAAAAAGCTTTAAACAAATATCAGTTAAGGGGGTAGATCATGGTCGATACTGATAAGATGATATATGAAGAGGATGATGATTCCCTTTTAGCCAGTGCCAAGATAAAAGTATTTGGGGTAGGCGGCGGTGGAAGCAACGCTGTAAACAGGATGCTTGTTAAAAAGAGTGAGAAAGTCGAGTACTGGGTAATGAACACCGACTGTCAAGCTCTAGCTCAATCCCGATGTTTAAATAAGTTGGTTTTAGGAAGAAGTCTTACCAAAGGATTAGGAGCAGGAGGCAATCCTGAAAGAGGTAAGGAGGCAGCTGTCGCTTCTCTTTCTGCTATAAAGAACATAGTTTCAGGTGCAGACATGGTCTTTATCGCCTGCGGAGAAGGTGGAGGAACTGGAACAGGGGCTGCTCCTATCATCGCACAGGTGAGCAAGGAAAGCGGGGCATTAGTCGTTGGAGTTGTCACTCGTCCTTTCTCTTTTGAAGGAGCTAGAAGAAGAGATAATGCAAACAGAGGAATAGCTGAATTAAAAAAACAGGTCGACTCTCTGATAGTCGTTTCAAATGACAAACTTGTTTTCAACAATGGCAAGCTTCCGATAACCGAGGCTTTCAGCGAATCTGATAAGATATTAGCTGACTCTGTAAAGACAGTCAGCGATCTCATCTTGGTTCAAGGTCTCATCAATCTAGACTTTGCTGATGTTAAGAGCACCTTAGAAAACAAGGGTCTTGCTCTGATCGGTTTTGGCTTTGGAAGCGGTGAGAAAAAAGGAATCCAAGCTGCTCAAGACGCACTGAAGTCTCCTCTTTTAGAAGCTTCCATAACCGGTTCTAAATCGATGATAATCAATGCTGTCGTCTCAAAAGACACTTCCTTAGATGATGTTCGTTTTGCAATTGATTACATCACCGAGAAAGCGACTGGACATAAAAACGGCTGCCCTGATGTTTCAATCATCTTCGGAGTGCAGGTAGATAATACATTCAAAGACAAGATGAAGATATGTATAATAGCGACGGAGTTTCAAAGATGCGGAATCTCAGATGAGTTCATCTTGAATGAGAACAACAATGACAGAAGAATATCGGAGACTGAAAAGGAGATAGAGAGAATGAAGAAGCTCTCCGTTGAACCCGATTATCTTAAAGGAGGCAAATGATGAGTATTGAAGAATTAAAAAAGAGTGTTGAAGAGATAATTGAAGAGGCTAATAAACAGTATTCAAACATAGATGATGAGATCTCTTTAAACGAATTTAAAAACAATTTCCTTGGTAAGAAATCTTCTCTCACCTCTTTTTTCAGCATGATGAAGGATGTAAAAAGCGAAGATAAAAAAGCTTTCGGTGAGATAGTTATCAAGCTTAAGAGCGTATTAAATGAACTGTATGAGAAAAAGAGAAATGAGATCAATGAGAAGAAGATAGATCAGAGGATGAAAGAGGAGAAAGTCGATATCTCTCTTCCTGGAAGAGAGGAGAAGATAGGAAGCAAGCATCCTATAAAAGCGGTCATCGACGATATTGTCTCTTTTATGATGTCTTTAGGATTCTCGTTAAAAGAGGGTCCTGAGGTTGAGACAGAAGTGAACAATTTTGAGCTTGTGAACATTCCTTTAGATCATCCTGCAAGAGATATGCAAGACTCCTTTTCTATCGATGACAATCTGGTGTTAAGAAGCCACACCTCCTGCATTCAAGCCAGGGTCATGAAGGAGATGAGAGGTGATTATCCTGTGAAGATCATCTGTCCTGGAAAAGTTTACAGAAGAGATTCAGATGCGACACACTCCCATGAGTTCTTTCAGATAGAGGGCCTTGTCATCGGTGAGAAAGTGAACATGTCTCATCTTCTACAGACATTGACCCTTCTTTTAAAACACATCTTCGGTGAGAAAAGACAGGTGAGGTTTAGACCCTCTTATTTCCCGTTTACCGAGCCATCAATAGAGGTTGATATCTCCTGTGCTGAGTGTAACGGAAAAGGGTGTCATCTGTGTAAAAACACCGGTTTTATCGAGGTTTTGGGTGCCGGTATGGTCCATCCTAACGTCCTTCGCTTAAATGGTTACGATGACAAGAAGGTTCAGGGTTTCGCTTTCGGTATCGGTGTGGACAGAATAGCGATGCTCAAATATAAGATAGATGATATCAAAAACTTTTACTCGGGTGATATCAACTTCTTAAGACAGTTTTCTAAAGAGTAAACAGGAGGTGAAGAAATGAAATTTTCATTGAATGCGTTAAAAAGGCTTGTAAATCTTGACTCTCTGAGCGTCGATGCCATCGTTTCGCGATTGACCTTTGCTGGATTTGAAGTAGAGGAGGTGTCTTCTTTAGCGTCAGGGACAAATCTTGTCATCGGTAAGATCATCTCGCTTGAAAACCATCCTAAAAGCACTCACCTTCATCTTCTGAAAGTGGATTGTGGAGAGAAATATGGTGTTTTAAATATCGTCTGCGGAGCTCCTAATGTCTCTTTAAATATGAAGGTCATCGTCGCTTTGGTGGGTGCAAAACTTGATAAGATATCTCTCACTATCAAGGAGAGTGTCATCTTAGGATATAAATCGCAGGGAATGTGCTGCTCTCTTTTAGAACTTGGAGTAGATTCTTCTCTTTTAGATGAGAGACAGAAAAACGGCATTGAAGAGATAGATGATAGTGTTGAGATAGGTAGAGAGGATGTCTTATCTCTTCTCTCTTTAGATGACATAATCTTAGATATCAATGTCCTTCCAAACAGAATAGACTGTTTAAGCTACATCAATCTTGCAAGAGAGCTCTCCGCTCTGTTTGAAAGAGAGATGAATCCTCTTCCCTCTTTCTCTATCTCTACGATAAAAAAAGAGAAAGTCGTCTCTTCTTTAACTCCTTTCTGTGAGAAGATTTCTCTTCTCAGGGTCAAAGATATCAAGATTAAAAAACAGCTTCCTTCCTATATCAAAGAGGTTTTGCAAGCTAGCGGAATAAGATCTATCTCTCCTATAGTTGATTTAGGTAATTATCTTATGCTTCTTACCGGGCAACCCATCAATATGTACGATAACAGTAAGATTGAAGGAAAAGTACAGGTATCCTCTTCTTATCAAGGAGATTTCATCTCCTTTGACAACAAGAGCTACCAGTTAAAAGAGGGAGATATTCTTATATCAGATGAGAAAAAACCTCTCTGTCTTGCAGGAATAATCGCTTCTTCATCTGCGATGATCGATGATAAAAGCGATGATATCTTAATCGAGTTTGCCTCATTTTACCACGCTAACATCAGAAGAACATGCAAGAGATTAGGTCTTTCTTCCTTCTCTTCAAATCTCTTTGCCAAGGGAGTAAATCCTTATATGATAGATGAATCTATCAGCTTATGCATCTCTCTTTTAGATGAGTTTTTCTCCTCCTATGATATTGTTTCCTTATCCTCTTTTTCATCTCTTGTAGAAAAGAGAAACGAGATAGATTTCTCTATCTCAGATTGCAAGAAGAGGCTTGGAGTGAACTACACTGAAGAAGAGGTTGAGAAACTGTTTTCTCTATACCATATAGGATATGAAAAGAAGGATGATATATATCATCTTTATCCTCCTAAATATCGTCCTGATTTAAAGGAATCATGCGATATTCAAGAGGAGTTATTCCGTTTTTATGGATCTTCTAGAGTCCCATTGAATCTTATTGATTTTCCTGTCACCAAAGGTGAGAGCATCAAAGGCAAGGACGATGAGGATAAGATAAGAGATCTTCTTGTCTCAAGAGGACTTTATGAGGTTGTCTCTTATACTCTCATCGATGAGAAGATGGATAAGGAGTTTAAAGTCTTCTCTTCGGATAAAGAGAGTTACAAAGTTAGAAATCCTATGACCAAAGATCATGAGATAATCAGAAATGATATCTTGTCTTCTCTTTACGCTGTAGTCAAATACAATCTTTCTCACTTTAACAGAGACTTTCAGATATTTGAGATATCCGATGTCGATATCAAAGGTGAAGAGAATAAAAAATTTCTTTCTCTCGCCTTGGTTGGTAACAAGGTTTCTCAGGATAATTATCATCTCTCTTTATATGATTTCTTCGATATCAAAGGACTCCTCAGTGCAATCTTAAACAGATTGGGTATAATGAGCAATCGCTACAGCTATATCAGGAGCGATAACGGTTTCTTCAATCCCTACTGCAGCGCTGATCTGCTCTTCAACAAAAAGAAGGTGGGCACGTTTGGAAAGATACATCCATCGATGAGCAAAGACAACATCTTCCTTCTTGAACTTGATCTGTCGTATCTTATATCTCTTTCAGGAAGAGATGTCAGATACAAGATGATAGACACCTATCCACTTGTGAGAAGAGATCTCTCATTTTATTTAGATAAAGATGTCTCTTATAAAGATATAAAAGAAGCTATTTTGAAAGATAAGACTGCTCACTTAAAAGATGTGTTATTTTTTGATGATTTCATATCAGAAGATAACAAGAGATACATAGGTGTTTCTCTTTATATGTCTAAAGAGGATTCATCTCTTTTAGAAGATGAGATAAATTCCACTTTGCAAAGAGCTATCACTGCTGTTGAAAAGAAGCTCTCTTTATCTATCAGGAGGTGAATATGAAAGAAGTAGAATTATCTCTAGAAAAGATCAAGATCGATTTCTCTTTATCTAAGAAAGGAAACATTTCACAATCGTATCCTATCATGCTCAGCGATGAAGAGAAGTCAGTGATACCTAATCTTCATCACATCGATTTTATCAGCGGACAGTACGATATCAAAGGAGATGAGAATCTCTACAGCGGAGATGCGTATGTCAAAGGGAGGGTGTATCTGATAGATAGCCGTGATATAAGCAAGATAATCCCTTATGATTTTGATGACAGTGTCGATTTTCAGGTTGTCATAAACGATGACTCAACAAGCGATATCTTACCTGAGAAGGATGGATCTTACGATATAAGGACTGTGTTTTTAGCTCTGATATACGATGCTATTCCGACGTTTTACACCGAGAGTGAACTTGAAGATATCGATGATGAAAACGTTTCTGTATATAAAGAAGAGTGAATACATATACTTTATAATTGATACTGATTAGAAGAAGACTGCTGAACATAGAGAATAAAATCTATCAAAAACAGTCTTTTTATTTGCTTATATATCCTTGCTTGACAAGTTGTTTTTACTTTAAAAGTACTATTAAACAAGAGAAATATAGAGATTTGTAAGCGATTTCAACAAAAGGGAAAACGAGTTAAAATATAAAGACAACTGTATTCTAAAAATGAATGTAAACGATTACATCTATTAAAAATGGTAAAAATATTAGATAAATGTTCAATATTTATTTTGAGAATAAAAAATCACTTACTTTTTTACGAATGTTGCTTAAAAAAATAAAAAGTTTTCATAATTTCTCATAATTTATATAATTTTTGTGTGTTTACAAAAGCAAATTCTTCTGAAGTTGTTTATTTGTGAATGCTAGATAAAGAAATTATTTAATAGGGGGAAATTAAAAATGACTAAATCGATTAAAAAAGTTTCTTTAAGCCTATTGTCTTTAGTAACAATAGCTACTTTAGCTGGATGTCAAAAAAATGACAATTCATCTTCTCAAGGAGGATCTTCTTTGCAGCCTGGATCTTCTTCACAGCCGGCAACAGATGCATATGAAGAACATATCAAAGGATTGACCGATCAGGATGTCTACGATGCAACAATGGTTGGCTTAGGTGCTGCTCTTCAAGCTGCCAATAATGAGACCGACCAGGATCAAAGATTTGCAAAGTTTGCAAAAGCTGAAGCTATTCTTCTTGATTCTGCTGTCATGATTCCTACAACCACAAGAGGTGGTTATAAAGCTTTAACTCATGCTGCACCTCATACAGTTCCATACGTTGATTGTGGTAACGATGATTATCGTGTCAAGGGTGCTGTCATCACTACTCAGCTTATCACAGCTGAAGATATCGCAGCTTTAAGACAGCAGTGGGCTACTGCAAGATCAGGTGGTGCTGCTTATGATCCTAAGTCCTATTTACAGGGAAGGGGTTACTCATTCAATACCACTTATAATACAACCTGGTCAACTCCAGTTAAGACAATGGATCCATTAGCAACATCAAAAGCTAATGATTCTGAAGCTTCAATCAATCTCTTCGATGGACTTGTTCAGTACGATAATTTAGGTAATTTAAAAGCTGCTATCGCTGAAGATAATTTTGGTGGAAATGGACAGATTTGGAAATTATCTGCTGATAAGAAGACATACACATTTAAGGTAAGATCTGGTGTCAAATGGGTCACTAGCGATGGAAATGAACAAGGTGATGTCACAGCTGAGGACTTTGCAACCGGTTTCCAGCACATGCTTGATACAAAATGTGGTTTAGGTGATCTGGTCGATGGTGTCATTGCAGGTGTCACTGAATATCTTGCTGGAACAGCTGAATTCTCTGAAGTCGGTGTCAAGTTTGATGCTGCTCAGAAAACAATCTCTTATACTCTTGTTAAACCTGAGACATTCTTCCCTTCAAGACTCTGCTACACAATGTTCTCACCTTTAAAGAAAACTTATTTCGAATCTAAAGGTGGTGCTTTAGGTCTTGATGAATGGCAAGAAGCCTCTGCAGATTGTTTATATGGTAAAACAGGTAAAAATGATATTCTCTCTTGCGGACCATTCAGAATCACAAGTAATACACAGAGTGAGTCAAGCGGTGAGATTAATTTTGTTGCAAATGCCTCGTATTATGATAGAGCAAATCAAAATATTCAAAATATCAAATTTGTCTTTGATGATGGCAACAATCCAACAGCATTATTTAATCACGTTACACAAACTCATGATTACATTGGATGTAACCTTCTTGAGAACAACGGAACAATGAAGATGGCAACCGACGCAAATTTACAAGATTACATCTATACATCCGATACCGATGCAACAACATACTTCGGTGCTTTGAATTTAAAGAGACAGAGCTTTGCTGGTGCAAACGGTGATGCAAAATCTCTCAAGAGTGCAGCACAGAAGATTGCTTATCATGATGCTGTCCAGAATAAGAGCTTCAGAAAAGCAATCCTCTACGCCTTCAACAGAACATCCTGGAATGGTAATACAAGAGGTGCTGAGCTTGCTCAAACCAACCTCAGAAATATGTACACCAAACCTGATTTTGTCAAGATGTCTGCTGCTGGTAGCTTCGATGGAGTCTCTTGGGAAGCAAACGATACATATGGTAGTGTCGTAAGCAAATACTTGCAGAGATTAGATGACACCCTGTCTGATTTGACAGATGGTCATGATGAGTGGAACAAACCACAGGCTGCAAAAGATTTCTTAGCTAGAGCAAAGACTGAATTAGGTGCCAAGTGGTCTGGACCTGTCCACATCGAGGTAGTTGCAGCTGGTCCTGTCGCTTCTAACGTCTCACAAGCTCAGGTTCTTAAACAGAATATTGAGGACACATTAGGTAAAGAAAATGTCATCGTCGATGTCTTAACAGCACAGAAGACAGATTCTTATTATAGCTTAGGATATCAGGCTGAAGATGGTGCCCACAACGGTAACGATCTCTTCGCTGGTGCAGGTTGGGGTCCTGACTTCGCTGATCCTTCAACATATGTTAATACTTACCTTCCTGATGGTGCTGGTTATATGACCATGCTCAATGGACTTTGGTAATTCTTAAATTAACAAAATTCATCTTGAAAGATCAGAAAACTGATCTGAAATGAGTAGGAAAGCTGATGAAAATCAGCTTTCCTATTTCTTGTAAAAGAGGTAGATTAATATATGACAAAATATGTATTAAAAAGACTTGGTTTTGGTCTTCTATCCGTAGTCATTGTTCTCTTCGTTGTCATGACAATGATCTATACGATGATCGACAGAGAGACAATCTTCAATAATGATAGTCAGTTATCAAAACTCAAATACAATGAAAAAGAGATGTATAAGGTGAATAAGCTTTTCAGATATGGTTATTTGGATTATACACTCTACGGCACTTTTGTTTCCGACAGATTTGAAGAAAAGTATGGTGAAGGGTACACAGAAGAGCAGGAGTATAAAGATGCTGTCAACGCTATTCAAACAGAGTCGACATATCTTGATAATGTTTATGTTCAGGAATTTAAGAGAACCTATGAAAGCAAAGGCTACAGCGTAGTTTACCTTCCTAAGGTCACAAATTCACGTGGACAGTCCTTATCTAATGCAAATCTTTATGCAAAGAGAGAGAGAACAATCTTTGAGAGAATGGGTGATTTCTTCAAAGAGATGTTTCGTGTTGAGACCATCTGGGATGTTAAAGATGATACTTTAACTGACAGATACATCAGATTTGAATGGGATAAGAGGAGCAATATGCCAGCTTTGGTGGGAAGTGGCACCACTCATAAATATCTTATCTATTTTGATAATAAGTTCCCCTTCATTCATCAGAATCTCATCCATTTCTCAATAGGTAAAGGTTCCATCGATAAAAATGAGGGAAGAGAAGTTATCGATATTATGAATGAGAGCACCGGTGAGCTTATCGTTACTCCTCAGGTTTTACCTGGCTACCTCGACAGCGATGATCCGAAGATCATCGATTCTTCTTCAGACTTCCATTCGGTGACTTACAATGAGAAAGCTACAGATGCTGACATACTCAATTATGGAAGCAAGTACTCCAATGTCACTCTTTCTAATTCTAAGGGTTTATCCAGAATCGGTAATTCATTTATCATTGGTATAATCGCAACTGTTGTCGCTTATATCATTGGTATACCAATAGGTATACTCATGGCTAAAAGAAAAGGAAAACTGGCTGATTTACTAGGTAATATTTACATTATCTTCATTATCGCTGTTCCATCATTAGCCTATATCTTGATCTTCTCAATGATAGGTACATCACTGTTTAAATTACCTAATAACTGGTCTCTTGCTCCTAATGTGCCTTTAGCTATGGTTTTGCCAATGATCTCTTTAGCTCTACCGATGATAGGTTCGCTCATGAAGTGGGTGAGAAGGTACATGATAGATCAGCAGAATGCAGACTACGTGAAATTTGCTAAGAGTCAAGGTCTATCAAAGGGTGAGATTTTCAGAAAACATATCTCAAGAAATGCTTTCACTTACATTGTTCACTCCATACCTGCTGACTTGCTCTCATGTTTAGTTGGTGCTATTATCACCGAGCGTGTTTACAACGTCCCTGGTGTCGGTGGAATGCTCACAAATGCTATATCTTCATACGATAATGGAATCATTCTTGGTGCGACAGTCTTCTATACCGCAATATCTATCCTTGCTATCATCTTAGGAGATGTCCTGCTTGCTAAGTATGATCCGAGAGTATCATTTACTGATTCAAGAGGTTAATGTATATGGAAAACGTGTTAATTAAAGAAAAATATGATGAAGAAAAGATAAAGAGTCAAAGTGAAGATGAGCTTTTCTACTTTGTCGATCACACATCGTTGAGCTCTGAAAGAATCACTGCTCCAAGATATTCATACTGGAGATCTGTTTTCAGAATCTTCTTTAGAAAGCCACTTAACTGGTTTTTGGTTTTCATCCTGCTGTTTGTTTTGGTGATGACTTATGTCTTCCCTTTCTTTGTGAAGTTTGATCAGTTTGAAAACGTTTCAGATCTCTCTACTTACTCCCTTTCTCCTTCAGCAGCTATCGCAAAGTATGGTTTCTCGTTGAAATGGATTTTAGGAACCAATGGTAATGGAACCTCCATGTTCTATTACATGTGGTTCTCAGCTAGAATCTCACTTTCAATCGCTCTCATCTGCGGACTTATCAACATGCTTATCGGTGTCGTCCTCGGTGCTGTTTGGGGATATAACAAGACTATCGATACCGTGATGAATTTCATCTACTTTGTCATATCAAATGTTCCTTATGTCCTGCTGATCACTATCTTGGTCTATGTTATAGGTCACGGATTCATGCAGTTTATCTTTGCTTTGACAATCACCGGTTGGCTATCAATTGCTTACTTCTTCAGAAATCAGGTTCTCATCATAAGAGATAGAGAGTACAATTTAGCTTCTCGCTGTTTAGGAACAAATATGTTTAAGACAGTCACCAAGAACATTCTTCCTTTCTTGACTTCAGTCATCATGACAATCATGGCAACTGAGATACCCTCATATATCTCTAGTGAGGTCTTCTTATCATATATAGGTGTCGGTCTTTCTGCTGATATACCTTCTCTTGGAAGAATGATCACTATAGGTCAGACAAAATTCCTCACCTTCCCTTGGGAATTCTGGCCTCCTGTTGCTGTTGCAGCCACAATCACTATCGTTCTATATCTTTTAGGTCAGAACCTTGCTGATGCTTCTGATCCCAGAACTCACATGAAATAAGGAGAGCGAATATGGAAAAGAAGAAAGAAATATTGAATATTCGTCACTTGGATGTCAAGTTCAATGTCCGTTCAAGGATTTTGAATGCTATAAGAGATATCACTCTCTCTGTTTACGAAGGGGAGACTTTAGCTATTGTCGGTGAATCTGGTTCCGGTAAATCGGTTTTGACAAAGACATTCGCTGGAATGCTTGATGACAACGGATTTATCTCTCATGGAAGAATCATCTTTAAGCAAGATGATCTCTCCAGAATTGAGATTCCACTTGATAAAAGCAACAAGAAACTTTTATCTTCGGTTCAAAAAAGACTGGATGAGTACTCATATCTTGAGTTTGGTGCACAAGAGTACAACGAGCTTACCAAACTTGAGAAATACTATAAGACTTCGATGGTCTTATCCTCTGAAGAGCAGGAAGAGTACGAGAAAAGACTTAAAAATCTAAGCGATGATTTAATCGATAATAAAAATAAGCTTTCAACACTCTCGACCAGAACTGAGGAAGAGAAAGCAAGCTACAATAAACTCAAAGAGGAGATCAAACTCCTTGAAGATGAGCTCGATTCTTTCATTAAAGAGCATGAAGAGAAAGTCAAGGTTAAGAAGAAAGCCTTCTTAAATGATAAAAACAAGGTTGAAGAGTTTAAAAAGAAGAAAGAAAACCTTATCAAGACAAGAGAGAAGAAGATCTCAGATGCTAAAAAAGAACCTCTTCCTGAAGAGATCAAGAAGAGAAATCATGAGCTAGCAGCTGAGACTGTCCTATCTATTTCAAGATATCCTATTCATCTTAAAGCTCTTTACAAGAAAAGATTATTAAAAGGCTTCAAACAGTCCATGTCTGAAGGAAGAGATCTCTTTACTGACAAGAGAAGAAACCGTGTCTTTGACAAGGTGTCTTTCCGTGTCGAATACAGAGGAAACAAGACTGAAGAAGGAAATGAGGTCAAAAAAATCATCGAAGAGAAGTTTGTCAAAGCTTTAAAACAGGATGTTGTAGATGATCCTGCTTTAGAGAATTCTACTCTTTTATCACAGGCTGTCTCCCTTCATCCTCATCTAAGAAAGAGCATCATCAAAAAGCTTCGCAAGATAATGAAGAATGATAATCACAATTACAAGCTTATTACAAACAGGATGGACTCTTATTTTGAAGACAGAAATCTCTTCGATCTGAAATGGGAAGACAATGTTAAGAGAATCGCAGATATGATCATGTTATTCATATCCAGATACGATCTTTACTACAGCTGCAAGAGAGCTTCCAATCTGATCATCAAGTGGATTAAAAAAGTTTACGATTCTAATATGAAAGACTTTTCCTGCGATTACAAGTCAAAGCCTATCACTTATCTTAAAGGTTTTGCTTTAATCGACTGCGCTAAAGTCAGATATACAAAAGACTGGCAGAAGATAAGAGGATGTCAGATAGCAACTGTTTTCCAGGATCCTATGACATCTTTAAACCCTATCATTCCTATCGGAAGACAGATTGTCATGGTCATTCAAAAACATCAGAAGTGCTCACAAGCAGAAGCTAGAGCAAGAGCTATCAAGATGATGGAAAAGGTCGGTATTCCTGATCCTGAGAAGAGATTCAACGACTATCCTTTCCAGTACTCCGGCGGTATGAGACAGAGAATAGTCATCGCTATCGCTTTATCTTGTCAGCCGAAGATTTTAATCTGCGATGAACCTACGACCGCTTTGGATGTCACTATTCAAGCTCAGATAATCCGTCTCATCAAGAAATTATCCAAGGATTTAGGCTTCACAACTGTCTTTATCACTCACGATTTAGGTGTCGTTGCTAACGTTGCAGACAGAGTAGCTGTCCTGTATGGTGGACAGATTGTTGAACTAGGTACAGTTGAAGATATCTTCTACGATCCAAAGCATCCATATACCTGGGCTCTTCTTTCATCTCTTCCTCAGCTTTCTGAAGCCGGAAAAGAATTGTTCTCTATTTCAGGAACTCCACCATCACTATATAACAAGATAGTAGGTGATTCTTTTGCTCCTAGAAATGAGTACGCTTTAGCTATCGATTTTGTCAAAGAGCCTCCAATGTTTGAAGTGAATTCACATCATTTTGCCAAGACTTGGTTGCTTGATCCTCGCTCACCAAAGATTGAAAAACCTCAAGCTATTGAAAATCTTCACCAGAAGATGGTCAATGTCTACAAGGATGAGTTATAAGGAGAAGAAATATGTCTAATGAAGAATTAATCAATGAAGAGAACAGCGTAAATAACGTTTCAGAAAGTGAAGTCAAAAAAGAAGTCAACATTGAAGATGGACATGTTTTGACAAAGGAAGAATTAGATTCTCTCTCTCCTTCTAAAGCCCTGGCTTTGCCTTTGAATCAGTATCCTGAGAATAAACCTCTTTTAGAGATAAAAGATATCGATATCGTTTTCGGAAGAGGAAGGAAGAAGTTTAAAGCAGTGTCCGATGTTTCCTTTAACATCTTCAAAGGGCAGACTGTCTCATTAGTCGGTGAATCTGGTTCTGGTAAGACCACCATAGGAAGAGCGATCGTCGGAATCAATCCTTTAGGAAAAGGAGAGATCTTATACAAGGGTCAGTGCATCGCTGCTTCTAAAGATTCAAAGAATAAGATAAATCTCACAAGACATCAGAGGCATCAGCTAGTAAGAAAGATACAGATGATATTCCAAGATCCAGCTGCTTCTTTAAATGAGAGAGCAACTATCGAATACATCATAGGTGAAGGCCTTGACAATTTCCATCTCTACAAAAACAAAGAGGAGAGAATGGAGAAGATTGAAAAGATAATCACCGATGTCGGTTTGCTTCCTGAGCATCTGACAAGATATCCTCACGAGTTCTCAGGTGGTCAAAGGCAGAGAGTCGGTATTGCACGTTCTATTGTCATGTCTCCTGAATTCATCGTCTGCGATGAACCTATATCGGCTTTGGATGTCTCCATCCGTGCACAGGTTTTAAATCTTTTGAAGAAGTTCCAAAAAGAGATGGGACTTACTTATCTGTTCATCGCTCATGATCTATCTATTGTCAGATTCATCTCAGACAAGGTTGTTGTCATCCATTTAGGAAAGATTGTTGAGATCGCTCCTACAGAAGAGCTCTATAAGCATCCTCTTCATCCTTACACCAAATCTCTCATGTCCGCTATTCCTATTCCTGATCCTATCTTGGAGAAAAATAAGAAATTGTTTGTTTACAATAAGGACATGCACGATTACTCGGTTGACAAACCATCACTTGTTGAAGTAGTCAAAGATCATTTCGTCTACGGCAATGAAAAAGAGATAGAAGAGTACAAATCTCTGCGTGAATCTCAGCAGTAAAAGATGAAAAAACAAGAGATCCAGATCAACAGAAAGAACATTATTTTAAGAGTTATCTTATTTCTGTTCTTTCTGACAGTAGGAGTCACTTTCATCGCTTTATATTTCACTGGTGTCCTTCAGTTTCAAAAAGGATATTCAAAGATTGAGATAATTCCTGAGAATCAGAATATCAAAGCTGATAAGATAGTCTACTATGCTTACTTCGATGGTAATTCTCTTTCAGTGAGACAGAATGTAAAAAATCTTCAAGGATTTTATTCTCCTAAAGCTAATTATGTTCTCATGCTCACTGATGAATATGCTAACTACGAATCCAGAAACAATCTGAAGACTATCGCTGACAACGAAGGAAAAGAAGTAGAAGTAGATGAAGTTCTCTATAAGATCCTTCAAGATGCGTATACAAAAAGCAAGGAAGAGAAAAACTATTCTCTGTTAGGATACAAACTCTTTCTTCAGTGGGATGTTATCATAGGATTAGATGGTCTTTCTTTAATAAACAGCGATCCATCTGTCAATCCTGAGACAAAAGCACTTCTTGAAAACCAAGTGCAGGTGATCAAAGAAGAGAGTAAAAGAGAGTTCTTGTCTTTCAGAAATAAAGATGAGAAGTTCTTTGTAAAAGCTTCCTTCACTTCTGAGTACAAGAATATTCTCGATGATAATGATCCTTTATTATCCTTAGGGATATTAAAAGATGCTTACATCATTGATTACCTTGCTTCACAGTTAGAAAGAGAAGGAAATAAAGACGGCTTTTTAATCTCATCTGATGGATACATCAAAGCATTATCTGAGTATCAAGGAGGCTCGTACAATCTTTACGATATATACGATGATAAAATAAGTCAGGTCGGTTCTATTTTAATAAACAAGAATGAATCACATTGCAGATATGCTTTCTTTGATTACTACAAGTCTATGTATTATTCGATAAATGGACAGATAAGGTATCCTCTTGTCAATATGAAGGATGGGATGGCTTCCTCCTTTGGAAAAGCCTTCTCTATGAAGGGAACTGATCTTCTTGAAACATCTTATAATCTGCTAAACTTTATCTCTCTTCCAAGAGATGAAGCTATATCTCTTGCTATAAAAAAAGAATATAATAATCTCATCTTCTTTGAAGGGGAGAAGAAAGTCACAACGATAAACGCTGATGAAAAAAATTATGAAATCATCAGCTCTTACCAGATAGAAAAACACTAGGAGGTAAACATATGAAAATCAAAAAGAGTGTCTCTCGATCCTATATAGGCATGTACCTTGTTGTTCTCTTTGCTGATGTCTTAACCAGCATGTTAGCAATAAAGTTTTCAAATACTCTTCTCATCGTACTCTTCTCTATCACAGCTGTCAATTTTGCTTTGCTTTTGACTTCTAATATACTCATGCACAAAGCACCAAAAGTTCATCCTTATTTTCTTATATTCTCTTTTCTCTCCATAAGTGCTGTTGCCATAGTTGGTCTTGTCTTTCAGATTTTGATCACCATTGAGGGAACAAAAGTCGGTACAGCTTCTCCATACGGTTGGTATATTTTCCCGATAGCTGTCGCTATCATCATTCCTGCGATGATCTTCGGTTACAAGTTTGCATTCATGAAGATAGCTGATGATAACTCTGAAAAAAGGAATACAAAGAAGCTTGTCAGCGTTGACTCTTCAACAATTCCTTCTGTAAAAGAGTGATTATTTCAAATAAAAACTTTTTCCCCAGTTATCAAAATCCCATTTCTCATCGTAGGGATTGATCTCGTAATCTACATAATATAAAACATCATCGTTACAGATAAAGTTTGTAGGATAATAATCTATGTTATATCCCTTTTCTTTGCACATTTTTGCTGTAGCGATGATTTTTTTGATGTGTGTCTCTTTTAATTCATTATCGTCTATAAGCTGTTTTAATGTCTTTCCACTTATATACTGTTTGATAATTATTTCATCAGCGATGTTAAAGTCGATTAAAACGGGTACAGTAACTCCTATTTCAAGGAGCTTTTTATAATCGTTTAACTCTGATTGCATCTTATCTGAGAAAGTGTAATAATCACATTTCTCATGATGAATCTTCTTTAAGACAACCTGCATATTTTCACATTCTGCTAAAAAAGAGTAACCTCCCTTCCCTTTACCTAAATAAGAAAGGATCAGATATTCTTTATTATTTACTACTACTTTATCAGAAATTTTATACATTTTATAAATCAACAGTGAAAAGACACAACGATATTGATACAATTCGTGCGTTGACTGTAACCCCCTCTATTAATCGGCGTTTTTTTAAACGTTCTTCGATCTAAGGAAAGGCGAAGCCATGCCCTTCTTGGAATAGTAATCCGGGATTTTCTTTCCTTTGAAACGCCTGCGAATATCCTCAGAAGCGAGTTCACCCGTGCACTCGATGCGTTTCCCGGCATCATGCCATTCCTTGATTTTATATACCTCGCGAACGATACCCCAGGTGACGGAGAAAATGTATGTTTACTTATCAAGGCTTGGTTTTCGATTATGCCAGCACCCTCTGGTCGCTTCATATCTTGCGTTTTGCGCGCCGAATTTAGCAGCCATCTCGTTAAGTCTCCAATTCTTGACTTTGATGATGATGTAGCCGAACTCCGGCTCCTGGTAGGTTTTGGCGGATAGTCTCGCTTGAAGTTCATCCGTGTTGCAGACGCCGTATTCAGATCCGTGGCCGCTTTGGATGTTGGAAAGTCCAGGGAAGCAGTCGATCAGCGCGGCCTCCACCTCAAAGTATTCCTTCTCGGTGAGATGCCACCTTTGTATAACGTGAATCACCTTAAGGTTGGCGTCGTTAATTTCACGGATGATCTGCATCTTGTTCGGGTCGGCGTCGTAGTCATGTATTTCCTTGTCCACGCCGTCATAGTAGTCGAGTATTCCTATGACGTGCTGGAAGACGCGGTTGCCCTTTCCATTCCCGATGTAGAAAGTCTGACCGTTTCGCGGGTCGATTAAGCGATAAACATAGTAGCCAAGCTGGCCGATTGTCTCATTTGAGAATCCTGTGATTTCCATAATGTTCTCCTTATTTGTCTTTCCTCAGTTTCATCATAAGGGCGAACACACCGAATATAGCACCCAAGACCAGCACTTTTCCTTATTAAAATTACTATGAAATCCCATGGCACCCCCTAGTGTTGTTTAAATCGTGTTTCTAACATTGTATCACAATATCCTCTTTCGTTAGAAACACGATCTAATCGATGAAATCAGTCCAATTAAACTCAGCCCCCGATATCCTCCACCATTTGCTCAATCATTCTGATGATCTTTACCTTGGCATCGTGGTCATAATGGCCGATGTTGCTCTTGATTCTCTGCACAACATCCAGATTGGCCACGTAGGCATCTGCCATCCATTCGATGACGTAGTACTGCTAGAACTCTCCGTCGTTCTTCTTGTGCTTGTGCGTCAGGAAATCCGTCGTGTAGGTCTTCTAAAGGAGCACGTTGCCCTTGTACTTCTCGTTGGATAGGATGGAGAAGACGGTGCTCAGCCTCCAGACGTCCTTGTTCATCGGCATTTTTACGCCCATCACATGAGTTTCTCGCAGATAGCCTTGTAGGAGAACACATTCATGAACCATCGGTATATGATTCTTACCTTCGCAGCCTGCTCCTCGTCGATTTCCATCATCCCATCCTTGACCTTGCGGTATCCTAGCAACGAGCTGTATGCTACGCTCACCTTGCCGTCGGACATGGATTTGCTTCCTCCTCAGGTGACGTTCTCCCTAAGGGAGCGCGATTCGTCCTAGTCCAATGAGGACATGATGGTAATGAGGAGCTTGCCCTTGGAGTCGAGGGTGTAGATGTTCTCCTTCTTGAAGAAGCGCTCGACGTCCTTCTCCTTGAGCCTTCTAATCGTGGTGATGGAGTCGACGATGTTCCTCACGAATCGGCTTACCAACTTCGTGACTATGAGGTCGATCCTCCCAGCCATCGCGTCCTTTATCATCGTATTGAACCCGACGTGGTTCTTGGTGCCCGTACCGGAGATGCCCTCGTCGGCGTAGACCCTGACGAATTCCCACCCGGGGTTCGCCTCGATCATCTTCGTGTGGTAGTTAACCTGGGACTGGTAGGACGTGAACTGCTCGTCGCTGTCCGTGGATACTCGGGCATAGCCCGCAACCCTCCTCTTCCTCTTCCTCGCCTTGGGGAGGTGCGTCATCGTTTTCACCGTTGACGGGATAACCGTTACTTTTGGCATTTTCTTTCTCTCTGCTCCCTTCTTTCCTTGATTGCAATTTGTCTGGCCCTTTCCCTCATCTCGGGCGTTCAGCTGTGCCTACTGGAGACATCATCGCACGACACGTCCATCGCCCCTCCGTCTTTGAACACGATTGATAGCTTCTTTCCGGGCCTGACTAGAATTTTCTCTATCTTATCGATATCCTCTGTAGACTTCTCGATGATTTAGCCATTCCCGCGCAAAGTATCGCCCCTATGGACCCCGTTGCAGATCCACTTGTATGAATCCTTATAGTTCTTCTTCCTGACGAAGGTGTGCCCGCATTCCGCGCATATTATCTATCCCCTCAGCGGATTGTCGGCGTGGGTGGTAAACGGCACGTTCTCCACCGTCCTTTTGAATTCCTCCTAGACATTCTTGAACTCCTCCATGCTGATGAGCGGATCGTGGTTTTCCTCGACGTAGTATTTCTTCAGCTCAACGTTGTTCCTGAGCGTCTTCTTGGCGAAGTGGTTCTCCCGTTTGGACTTCTGGAGTATGAGGGCACCCATGTAGTCGATGTTCCTCAGTATCCTTCTCACCCCCGTTTGAAGGAAGCTGTACCCATTCATGGTCTTCCACCCCTCCTTGTTTAGGATACTCGTTATCCTCGTGACGCCGTTTCTCTCAAGATAGAGTCGGAATATTTCCTTCACTATCTCGGCCTCGCTCTCCTCAACTCTCAGGATTCCTCCGTCATTTCGGTAGCCAAGCATCCTCAGACTGTAGACCTTGCCCTCCTCGAAGTTGTGATGAATGCGGAGCTT
>JALEUS010000036.1 GCA_022780765.1 Bacilli bacterium
TTTTCATATGACAAGAACACAATCAAGGAGATGATGATTTTAGGATATGATTACAATAGTGCAAAATATTATTTAGATTTGCTATGTAAATCCGATTTCACTGAGAATAAAAAATTATATGAGATATACAATCTGATAAAAGATTATCTGATTTTTGATAGCTATGGTCTATACGAATTAAAGAATAAAGATATTGTTCTTTTTGAAGAAGAGAAAGATGATATAGAAATAAAAAGATTGCTCAATATCAATAATCTTTCATTTTCTCACCTGACTTTAGATGATTTAAATATAGAGAAAAAAGAGAGTATACTAGCTGAGAATAACTATCTGTTTAAAACTAAATTTGATCAGTATCTATTCATTTTTTCTGACATAAAAAAAAGAATAAAAGAGAATGAAGAAATAAAAGACAAACTGACTATTCTAATAGACAACGAAGATGACATGTATTATATTGAGATCTTCTCTTCTCTGTTTAATATTCCTGTCTTTTTAAAGAAAAATTTATCACTTCTTTCCAAAACCTCTTTAAAAGATAATTTTACGATAAAAAAAGATCTATCCAACATCTTAGATAAAAAAGATTTTCATCTCGATAAAATAGATCTGTCATTGAAAGCACTGATAGATGATTATCAATTAGATAAAATTGATTTTGATCTTGCTTATACTTCTCTTTTAGAGATGATAAATGAAAACTGTCTGTCCGTTTTAAATGGTGACAGAGGTATAGCTGTCACTGATTCATTCTCATTTAATTCTGATTGTTATTATTATGTGACCAATTTCTGCTTCAATAGTTTTTATAAAAACTATCAAGACAATGAATTGCTAAGCGATGAACAAAAAGAACTCATCACTTCTTTAACAAGTTACCAAAAGACAAAGATGGACAGAACATTCAAACTGAATTTTCTTCTGTACAATAATATTATTTTGCTTTCTAGAGTAGAACAGCACCAGTCTGACAACATCTTTGATTCTCAGTTTATCAGTGAATTCAAATTAAATGATTTCTTTAAAAAATATGTTCCTGATGATGACATGGTTGTCACTTCAAAAGCAGAGAAAATAATTAAAAATGACGAATACAGTCTTTTAATAAATCCTAAATCACCTGAAGAATTGCAGTTAGGAAAATTCGATCCTTCATTTAAAGGCATCAACAATTATCCAAAAGCAAAAGATAAGTATTCGGTTACAAATCTAGAAGATTATGTTACCTGTCCGTACAGATACTATTTAAAATCCCTCCTACCTTTATCAACAAAACTGAATGTATCTGCAACCGATGGAACGTTCATACATAAGGTCTTTGAAACAATAAATCACAGAAATTACAATTACAAAAAAATATTTAATGAGATATTAGATGAGAAAAAAGATTCTCTCTCAATGAAAGAAAAAACTTTCTTCGAAGTCCTTTACTATCATCTTGAAGATATTGTCAGCATTTATAGAACATGGTTTGAGGATGACAAATGTCAACTGATTGAAACTGATAATGATCATGAAATAAATATATCTTTTGAACTGAAAGACGATAACAAAACATATCCATTTACAGGCAAGATAGATTCAGTAGTCTATACACAAGGGAAAAAAGCTACCTATTGGACTATCGTTGATTACAAGACAGGATCAGAAAAATACAGCGTCATAGAAACGATCATCGGAAAAAGCATTCAGCTTCCCTTGTATTCATATTCTTTAAAAGATCATATAAACGATAAGGTTTTTGCTGGATTTGGAATCAGAAGTATATATTTTAAATCTCCCAAGGATGCATACTTTGATGGAAAAAACATGATCTGCAGCAGTCAGCAAGCACTAAAAAAAATGAAATTAAATGGAGTGATATTAGATGAACAAGATTATTATTCTTCATTTGATAAAACATCTATATCAAAAAAAGGAACCCTCATTGCTAGAGGAGGAAATTATCTAGCCCATAGCGTAAAAAACAGTCAGCAGACTTTTAACTATATCTCTTACTCTGGAGATGAGAATCTCTTAAACAAAAAAGATGCTGATTCTTACACATATAATTTAAATGACTTGATCGATGACAGTAAAAAAGTTGCTGTTTCAATAATCGATAGTATCAGCAAAAATAACTTTGATATCAGACCTATACCAAGTGATTACAAAAAAACTGCAACACCAATATGCTCCATAATATCATGCCCATACAAAGATATATGCTATAAAGATAAAAGATTAAAGTCACTTAATACAGTTTTAATTCTTAAAAAAAGAATCGAAGAATTAAAGAAGAGGAGGATGAACCTCGATGAATAAAGAACAGAAAGAAGCAATAGATTTTCCTATAGATAAAAATCTCATCATCTCTGCTGGTGCAGGAAGTGGAAAGACATATACTCTTTCACTGAGAGTACAAAAGATTATAGAAGAGAAAAAAGTATCTCCTTCGCAGTTGCTCATATTAACATTCTCAAACAATGCTGCACACAATATGAAAAAAAAGATCCTTGAAAAGTTTTCTTCTTCATCTTTTTCTGATAAGATGCTATCTAGCCATGTTCAGACCTTCGATTCTTTCATGCAGTTTCTTCTTAAGAAGTTCTCTTCTCTCATAGATGTTTCCTCTTCTTTTTCTATAGTAGATAAATCCATTATCAATACACAGAAGAAAAAGATAATTGATCAGATTTTAGATGAATACTATGAGGATGAGATCAAAAGAGAAAAAATTAAAAAAGTCTTGATAAAGCATTCTTTTTTCAAAGATGATAATCTCAAGAACATAATCATCTCTATCTATAATGATATCGATAAATTGCCGGAAGATAAAAAGAAGGTAGTGTTGAATAGTTACTGTGAACGTTATCTCAATAAACATTTTTATCAAAGAAAATTAGAAGAACTCATCTCTCTTTTAAAAGATGATTTAAAAGCAAAAATTCTCTCTTCATCTTTTATTGAAAAATTCTTTTCACAAGATGAGATGCTATCTCAAGAAGTGATTGAAAACTCGTTTAAGAATTATCTACAAAATGATTTTCAAGAGCTTAAAGGAACGAGCTTTTCAACTGAAGATATAAATGATTTCATCTTTGCTTGCTACAAATGTTTATCTTTTGATGGTGAAGATTTTATAAAAGAATTATGCAAGTTAAAAGAGATTTGTTCAAAGATTAATGGTGAAAGCAAATCATTTACAAATTTAAAAAGCTATTTTAAAAATTTGACAATAGATCTCATAGATATAGAAAATGATTATGAGATCTACTGCTCTTTTAAAGAAGACATCATTCTAATATTAGATATCATTCAAGAGTGTGAAAAAAGATTGAATAAGTTTAAAAAAACCAATGGATCATTCACTTTTAATGACATCTCAAATATGGTCATCTCACTTCTGAAAAAAGACGAGGTTATCAATTATTTAAGAAACACATACAGATATGTGATGATAGATGAATATCAGGATACAAATGATATACAAGAAGAATTTATCAATGCTCTAATTGTTAAAAAAGACAATCTTCCTTCATGCTATATTTTCTGTGTGGGTGATGCAAAACAATCAATATATGGTTTTAGAGATTCAAAGGTTGAACTATTTAATGCCAGAGAAAAAGAGTATCTAACCGATAAAGATTCCTCTGTCATAGCTATGAATAAAAACTATCGTTCAGCAAAAAAACTCCTCTATGAAATCAATCATATATTTACAAAATATATGACTGAGGATCACGGAGGAATAAACTATGCTGACATCAAACATCAACTACAATATGATGAAGAGTCAGATCCCTATGGTCAAAAAGACAAGGATGGTAAAACCTACCAAAACTTTGGAATATCGAGAATCATTTCTCAATGTGGAGATGATGATTTTTTGCCGACTGCAGATTTTGAAATACTAGCTATCATAGATGATATACAAACAAAAATATCAAACAGATATCAGATCTACGATAAAGACTGCAAAGAAAAATTCAGAGATTGCAGATACTCTGATTTCTCAATATTGATAAGGAAGACGGCAGATTTTTCTTTATATAAAAGATATTTCAACACCTATAAAATACCTCTCAGCACCAACTTGAAAGAAGATTTTTCTACCTTTAATCCTATCATAGTTTTACGTTCTTTGCTAAGCTGCATCTCATTAATAAAAGATAATAAGAATAATATTATCGACTTAAAGCATGCTTTAGCATCTTTAGCTAGAAGTTACATATTTAATAAAGATGATAATTATGTTCAGGAAGAGATTCTTTTAAAAGATGATATAAAAGAAAACGATATATATAAATCGATAAAAAAATTTATCATAGAGAATGAAGAAAAAGATCTTTTATCCGTTTTTGACTCTGCTATAGATAGATTCAAGATAGTCGAAAATCTTTTTTTATTAAAAGATGCATCAGATCTGATATCGAAAATAGAGATGCTGAGAACTGTCTTCTCCAGCTACATTAAAATGGGTTTTGGTCTTGATGAATTTGTCACCTTTCTTGAAGATCAAGAGCAGTATAAAGAACAATCTGATTCAAAGACAGTTATATCTTCTGATAATTCAGTCTCTTTGATGACAATACATGCATCTAAAGGACTTGAAAATAAGATCGTCTACTTACCTCTTAAAAACAACTGTATGGGCAAAAGAAAAAGCAAAGGAGAAGAATATGATTTCAGCTACGAAGATGGAATTCTATTTAAACATTTCTTACCAAAAAAAGAGGATATAACAGACTTTTTATTTTCTCCTATGACTTTGCCATACCTTTTATTCTCCCTAAAAAACTCACACAATGATCCAGATGTCGATGAGCATGTGAGGCTATTTTATGTAGCTTTGACCAGAGCACAAAACGAGATAATTATAGTAGGTGATAAAGAGGGTAGAAGAAATCAAGAAACAATAAGCAATATGTTAAACTACACCTATAACTATCAGAAAATTGATGAAAAAGAATTAGGTAAACTAGTCAAAGAAAATCCAAATCTGATCTCTTTATATAACAATTATCTTTCTATAAACAAAGAAACTTTTGATTTAATAGATCTTTTTAACTCAGATTTAAAAACTGACTTCCAAAGAAAAGTGAGCAGAGATATCTGCGATGCCTTCACAACATATTTTTCTAAACAGAGAGAGGAGGCTTTTGTTGCTCTTCTAAAAGAGATAAAACAGATCTACTTAAACAAGCTAAAAAAAGAAGAGTCAGAAGATGTGATTTCTAAGATATACGGATACAACAAAAAAGTAGGTTATGTGAACAATCTTGAAGAACTCAATAAGCAGCTACAGACAAGAATAAAAACACTTGATGAGATAGATGAAGATAGTGAAGAAGAAAAAGAGGATATTCATCTTCTTAACAAAGAAGATCTTCTTAACTTCAGAGCAGAGATTTTAGAAGATAAAAAAGATGATGAGAAAATCAACTCGCTGCTCTCAATTGTTAATTCACTGAGCTACGGATTATCTGATGTCAAAAAGTTTATTTATCTTTCATACTCATGTGATGAGTTTGAAGATAGAGTAAAAATCTTTGACTGCAGCAAGATGAAACTGAAGACTGATATATCTTCTGAAATAACGAGAATGAAAAACGTTGATGATACCATGATACAGTTCACTCCCAGAATTTCAAAAACAGCCAGTAAAGAATTAAAAGAAGACATAGATCCTAATATTCTTTTAAGAGGAACACAACTGCACAGATTATTAGAGCTTGTGGATTTTAAAAAGAAAGATACTTCTTTCATAGAAGATAAAGCGGACAGAAAACTGATAGATGATGTTTTAAATCTTCCTTTATTTGAAGATATAAACTCATATTCCATATACAAAGAATACGAGTACTTCGATGAGATAAATAATACAAACGGAATAATCGATCTCCTTTTAGTAAAAGAAAAAAATGCACTAATCATCGACTATAAAACGACTTCATTTGATGATATCAATTACGATAATCAGTTAAAAACCTACAGAAGAAATGTTTCAAAAATCTTTAAGATAGATGAGGAGAATATAAAAATGTACCTTCTTTCTATCACGCGATGTAAAATAAGAAAGGTTGAATAATCGGAGGAAATAATATGAAAAATACATGGGATTTATCACTTCTTTACAAAGATGAAGAAGAATTTGAAAAAGATTTTGTTTATATAAAAGAGACAATAATACCTCAGTTCTCTCTTCTAGCTGGCAAGTTAAACGAAACTGAAAATCTAAAAAAATATCTCCTGTTAGAAAGAGAAGCAACACCTATCATTTCTAGACTCGGTATGTACTGCTCGATGAAATCCGATCTGGATAAAAAAGATAGCAAGAGCGATATCTTGCTTCAGAGAGTAGATTCTCTTTACTCTCAGCTGATAGAACAAACAAGTTATTATCAGCCAGAGATTCTGTCTTTAGGAAAAGAAAAAATAGATTCTTTCTTGAAAGATAATCCTGAGTTTTCTGACTTCGATTACACTTTTGAAAAACTCTTTAATTCTCAAGAGTATGTTTTAGCAAAAACTGAGGAACAGCTACTATCCTATTTTACTTCTCTTCAACAGTCAGGTTCTTCTCTTTACTCTAAACTCACTGTCGCTGATTATATTCCAAAAACAATTAAACTCAGCAACAACAGAGAAGTTGAAGTGAATATGGCAAATTGGACAAAACTGATCTCTGAAAGTGATAATGAAGAGGATAGAGAAAAAATATTCTTATCTTTATACAGCTACTACGATGAACATAAAAATATTTATGCCGAGATCTATAACAGTGTCCTTCAATCTCAAAAAGCAGAGATGAAAGCTAGAGGATATAAATCCATTCTTCAAGAACATCTTTCAAGCAACAAGATACCAGAGGAAGTGTTTTTAAATCTCATCGATGTCGCTAGCAAAGAAAACCATAGTCTAAAAAAGTATTTTCAACTTAAGAAAGAGCATCTGAATCTATCAAAATATCACACCTATGATCGCTTCCTTCACCTGGCAAAGAGTCAGAAGAAATACACTTATGATGAAGCTAAAGAATTATTCTATAAATCGATAGATCATCTTCCTGAAGATTTCAAAAACAAGGCTAGAGAAGCTACAAGAGAAGGTTATGTAGATGTCTATCACAAGCTAGGAAAGAGAACAGGTGCTTATTCAAATGGAGGATATGATATCCATCCTTTCATTTTATTAAACTTTAATGATACTTTAGAAGATGTTTTCACTTTAGCTCATGAAGCCGGACACTCAATACATACCCTATATTCGATTGAATCACAACCTATTGTAAAACAGGACTACACCATCTTTGTAGCAGAGATAGCTTCTACTTTCAATGAGCACAATCTTCTTGATTACCTCATGAAGAGTGGAACTTTATCTAAAGAAGACAAGATAGCTCTTCTTGAAAAAGCGATAGATGAAGTTGCCTCTACTTTCTATAGACAAGCTTTATTTGCACACTACGAATACAATATATCAAATCTTGCTATTGAAAATAAACCGATCAATCATCAAATTCTCTCAGATGAGATGAAGAAACTCTATCAGATGTATTACGGATTAGATATTGAAGATGAGAAACTTAAAAAACTGGTCTGGGCATATATACCTCATCTTTTCTACACTCCATTTTATGTCTATCAGTACGCTACTTCATTCACTGCCTCTATGCTCATATATCAGAACGTAAAAAAAGGTCTTCCCGGAGCATTCGACAAATATATTAATATGCTCAGATCTGGAGGGAAGACCTATCCGATAAATGAAGTTAAAGAAGCTGGAGTCGATTTGACCAGAAGAGATACTTTCATGTCTGTTGTAAATTATATAGATGATCTTGTATCTCAGCTTGAAAATCTTTTAAATGATTAATCGTTCACTTTCTTTTCATCTTTAGCACATTTGATCAGCATGATGAAAAGAAGAACTACTCCAGTTCCCAATGCGATATGACCAATACCAGCAAAAGTTGAGATCAAAGTATTTGTTCCGCTAGCCAAATTGATTTCTAATACTTGGTATATTCCTCTTACAATGAACATCAGGACTGTAAAACCGATACCGAAATTGTATGTGATCATAAAAGGAAGATAAAGTTTGCTCTTTTCAAATTCAATATGCTTAGTGAATAATGCAAGAATAAGAAACATGATAGCACCAAGAACAATAAGATGCACATGGATCTTACCTAATGCGGTGACTCCTGTAAAGTTGTTGAACTTAGTAAATTCACGATAGAACACTCCTCCAATCAGAGCACAGATAGCGTAAATAAAAGAAATCTTCAGATACTTTTTCATTTTGTTCTCCTTTTTTTATTGAAATCATTTTATCGATAAACTCTTTAAAAAAAAAGAAAGATCATAATGCAAATACGATTTATGAACAAATTTACTATTTAGTTCATCTTCTTTTTCGATTTAAAAATGGGATAGCTATACTATCCCATCTGAAAGATTATTCTCTTATTAAATAAAAAAGTCTATCGATAATTAAAGAGTTGAACCATAATCGCAGACCATAATCTGACCTGTGATAGGTTTAGAATCATCGCTTGCTAAAAACAAACAAACTCTAGCGACATCAATAGGCATGCAAGGCTGAACTTTCAAATCGCCATGTTTAGCCATCTGTCCCATCATTTCCATATCTAATTTGCTCTGATCCATTGAGGTTGTCATAGGTGTGATGATAGTGGACGGACAGACTGCATTGCATCTGATTCCTTTTCCTGCATATCTTAAAGCAGTGTGTTTAGTCAAAGATAAAACAGCTCCTTTGCTAGATGCATAAGCAGCACCACCGAATCCAAAAACACCAGCTACAGAATCGAGATTGATTATTGAACCACCTTTTTCTTCCATGACTTTACATGCCTCTCTTGAGCAGAGAATTGTTCCCTTTGCATTGATGGAGAAAATAAAATCAATATCTTCTGCAGTGCAGTGAGCAACAGACTTTAATCCTTCTTCTAAAACGCCAGCATTATTTAATAAAACATCTACCTGACCAAAAACTGATATTGTTTCTTTAAAGAGATTGATCACCTCATCTTCTTTAGAGATATCACATTTAACAGTGTGAGCAATACCTCCTTCTTTTTCAATCTCATTCTTTACATTTTCAAGTTTATCTACTCTTCTAGCTGCTAAGACAACCTTTGCACCCTCTTTAGCAAAAAGCTTACATGCTGCTTCACCGACACCTGAATTAGCACCTGTTACGACAACAACTTTACCATCTAATCTACCCATTTTATACCTCCTATGAAAAGATTATGTTATTAATAATTATAAAATAAAAAAATTAATCCTTACAATTATTTATTCATCATACGATTCACCCATCCATGTTCTTCCTTCAGTTATCATAGTGACCACTAAAGAGATGATAAACACCACCAGAGAAAAGATAGAGAGGAACATGGATGCTGAGTTTACAAAGCAGGAGAAAATGATGACAATATTAAATAGTATAGAATTGAAGTAATATGCATATTTGTAATCGCTTGGGAAGAAATAAGAAAAGATTATCAGCACAGTGGAGATGATAAAAGAGGAGACAAGAGGATAAAAAAGAAGATTGTATGTGATCTTGTTATCAGGAGTGCTCGTTTTAAAAACATATGATAGATAGAAGACAAAAATGAGTGCAAAGACAATGTATGAGATAAAGCGCAGAAGCTTTGAAATCTTTATTCGTTTAACGTTATCAACTATGCTTCTTCTCTTCTCATACATCATAGAAATGTTCTTTTCCACTTCTTTATTGTTCTTCTTCGCATTTAAAAAATCATAGTATGAATCAGAGTTGGTATGCTCTGCAAATTCAGTTTTATATCTCTTGTTCTTCTTTAAAAAATAGAAGAGATAAGACATATTGATAAACAAGAAGAATCCAGCTACAAAAGAGAAGACGACATATAAAACATGCACATCAAAAGGAATCTTTCTGATGACCTCCGGTGATAAAAAAGCATCGGAATAAAACAGATAAAGAAACATGATATCAAAAAAGAAAAAACAAGGAAGCCTTGTAGGCTTATATAGAGCAAAGAATCCATTTCCTAAAAGAGACACCAAAAAGATGATGTTTGAAAGACTAGCCACAAGTTCACTTGGAGTATTGATTCCTACAAAATACAGCTCATAAGCTGGAAGAATAGAAAAGATGATCATCGAGAGAGAGACAATCAACCTGTTGAATATATCTATTCTCAAAATCTTTTTAAATCTTTTCATATCAATAATTATAATCAATACCTGCTCAAGATAAGATATCTCTCTTTCTTTTCAACATCAAAATAGACATCGATCCTGTAATTTTTTAAAGAATTCTCTGCAAGTTCTTTCACCCTCTGATAGTTAGAAGTCTCTATTTCAAAAAATGCAATTCCATCATCGTAAAGATGAGAAGATAAAGAAGAGAAGATCTTTCTATAGCTATCAAGACCATCTTCACCACTAAAAAGAGCTAACTCTGGTTCATAGTCAGCATCTACTTCCTTATTACCTGACTCTATATACGGAGGATTGCATATGATAAAAGAGAACTTCTTATCAATATCATTTAAGAAATCTGAACATATAAAATCGATATCTAAACTGTTAAATGAAGCTGATCTTTTAGCAGTGTCTAATGCTTTCAAACTTATATCACTACCACATATGTTACACTGCGGAAAATATCTTTTTATCAGGAGTGAAATTATTCCACTTCCTGTGCACAGATCTAAAACATCTTTATTATTAAAATCATAATTTTCTTTTAAATAACCTGTTACAAAATCAGTAGTTTCTGTCCTAGGAATTAGTGTGTTTTCATTCACAAATACTTTTAATCCTCTGACCAGAACATATCCCGATAAATAACACGGAGGATACTTTTTATCTAAGAGATAAAACATCTTCTCAACCCGTTCATCTTCAAAATCAATGTCTTCTGACAAGGAAAGATTATAGTTGCCATTTAGATATCCCTCAAAAAGAAGAAGGATATCTGCAAGGATATATCCTTTTTTTAAGAGAAGCTTATTGATTGTCCGTGCTTTCAAAATTCATCTCCTTAAGCTTCTTTGTCTCCTCTTCTAACATGTCTTTCTGGTTAGCCTCTTCTAATGCATGAAGCAGATCATCCAAATCTCCATCGATGATCTTTGGAAGATTTAAAGTTGTGTATCCAATACGATGATCAGTGACTCTGTTTTGAGGATAATTGTAGGTTCTGATTCTTTCATTTCTTTCTCCCGTTCCTACTTTTAATCTTCTCTCACCGCCTACTTTCAAAGCTACCTCTTCATCGTGTTTAGCCTGCAGCTTAGCTTTGAGCATCTCCATACATGTCTCTTTATTAGCAAGCTGATCTCTTTCAACCTGACAGGAAACAACTATTCCAGATGGTATGTGAGTGATTCTGACAGCACTCTCTGTCTTGTTGACATTCTGTCCACCTGCTCCAGAGGAATGATATGTGTCTATCTGCAGATCAGAAGGATTGATGGTGATATTTACATGCTGCAGTTCTGGCATAACTAAAACTGTAGCAGTTGAAGTCTGTATTCTACCATTTGCTTCAGTCACAGGAACTCTCTGAACTCGATGAGCTCCGCTTTCAAATTTTAATTTAGAGTAAGCTCCTTTACCAATGATCTTCACTGATATCAAAGAGAAACCATCTAAAGCAGTAGGCATAGAATCTAAAACTTGCATCTTCCATCCTTGCTTGTCTGCATATCTTCCATACATCCTGTACAGATCTCCAGCAAAGATATTAGCTTCATCTCCTCCTGCTGCTCCTCTTATCTCCATGATCACATTTTTATCATCGTTTTCATCTTTAGGAAGAAGAGCTATTTGAAGCTGAGCTCTCTTCTCCTCTATCTTGTCTGTGAGTTCTGCAAAGGTCTCCTTCGCCATCTCTTTGACTTCATCATCAGGATCCTTCATCATCAGCTCTGCATCGTTTTTGTCACTCATCAAAAAGAGCAGATCATTATACATTGAAACAGGTGTTTCAAGAACACTTCTCTCCTTAGCTAGAGCGATCATCTTCTTCTGATCAGCTATTCCATTTGATAATATCTTATCTATCTCTTCAAGCCTTATCTTCATCGCTTTAAGTCTTTCAATCATGTAATCCATATCAAAATCTCCTATTCATTAATTCATGTAAAAAAATATATAAAATTAATATTATAGAAAGCTAAAGCTTATCTTCTTTTAAAAAACAAGAACGTCTGCTGTAATCTGTTTTCATAACTCAACTAATTATACTATGTTTCTCTATCTGTAAACTCGCTATATTTCAAATATGTTCTTCATTTATTTAATAAATCAATCTCTTTTCTCTTTTCTTTTTAAAGAAAGAAGAGAGATCTTCTACATATCTTTCGTCATAACATCTGATCACTTCAATTTTATCTTTTACAAAGAGATGATATGAAGAGAAAGCCCCTTCTTTTTCATCATCCGCAAAGTAGAATAATTTTTTGATTTTACTTTTTAAAATAGCTCCCATGCACATCAAGCATGGTTCTAAAGTCACAAAGAGAACTGCATCATCAAAGTATGCTCTCTTGCTCTTTTCAAGTGCTTTTCTTATCACATTGATCTCCGCATGAGATAAAGAGCATTCCTTTTTAGTCAAGTTATGACTCTTCTCTACTTTCACTCCAGCATCTTCATAAAGAAGAAGAGCAGATACAGGTATCTCATCGTTATTAATAGCTTCCTTATTAAGAAGAGATAACTCCTCTCTGATCTTATCTATATTTTCCTTTGTGATATCCATAAACAAAAAGCCACCGCACACTCTTCTACACCTTATGGCTGCTACCTTCCGGTCCTGACCAGGTTCGATAAGAAAAGTCACGATGGTGATACTATTTTAATAAATCGACACTGATAAGTAAAGAATATTGATAACATCAAAAAGAAGACTATAGAAAAGATGTGATAGATAATCATCCTGCTGTA
>JALEUS010000039.1 GCA_022780765.1 Bacilli bacterium
TGATATTACTGTACCATTTAAAAAAGAAATCAGAGAACAGACATATATTAAAACAAGCAATGAGACAGTAAGAATTTTTAAAAATGGTTACTCTATCATCTGTCACATCTCTAAATTAGATAAAGTATTGAAGGTGATTGAAAATGATTGATTTAGAAAGTATTGATCATATCTATCTCTTCCCTGGAACCACTGATTTAAGAAAAGGCAGATACTCTTTATCATTGTTAGCAGAGAGAATAAAGACAGATAATAAAGAACATGAACTTTTTCTGTTTTGTAACAGAAAAAATGAATTGATTAAAGTATATGAGAAGGACGAGACAGGGGTGTGGGTATACATAAGATCTTTAGATGAAACGAGATTTCCTTGGCCTAGAAGTTGTGAAGAAGCAAAGATGATAAACAAGGCTCAACTAAGCTTTTTGCTCAAAGGATTGAAGTTTGAAAAGTATGAAAGAGTTGGTGAAAACAAGGCCAGTAAAGAAGAGAGAAAACACAACAAATTTTAAGTAAAATACTTAAGTAAAAACATTAAAAAAGCTCGTATTTTACGGGCTTTTTTGTTATAATATTAAAGATGAAAAAGGCTGTTAAATTCAACTCTATAACAAAGAGCGAACTCTATAAATTATACCTCAGAGGTTTAAGAAAAATAGAGAGGTTAGAAGCTAAGATTTACGCTCAGCAAGAAGAGATTGCTAAGCAAGCAGCTGAGCTAGAAAAAAAGAATTTTCAACTTGTTCAAAGAAATAAAATTATCTTTGGGAAGAAGAGAGAAAAGAATCCTTTAGCAGATACTAATGTTGCTAATGAGGCAGAGACTATCATAGCTTCAAGTAAAAAAGAAGTTACAAAAAAGAATGATAAAAAATCTTTCACAAAAGAGTATTTAGAGGAGCATCATACCGATGAGTTAGTTTTAACTCCTGAAGAGATTGAAACTATACCTGATCTTATTCACTTCGGAGATGATATAACCTACAAGATAGAATACACTCCAGCTAAAAGAAAGATCATCAAGATAATAAATAAGAAATACATAGATAAAAAAAGCGGAAAGATATATCAAAGAATAAAAGAAGATCCTTTTCCTAACTCATACTGTACTCCCTCATTTGCTTCTGAAAGCATCAACAACAAGTTTGTCTTAGGTATTCCTTATTACAGGCAGGAAAATTACCTTGTGGAGGATGGAATAAGTATCTCAAGGCAGAATTTATCTAATTATCAGCTCAAAGCCAGTGAGATAGTTAAACCTATGTATGAACTTTTAAAAGAAAAACTTTTAGAGACATCTTTTCATATCATTCATGCTGATGAGACTACTTTAAGAGTAATAAATGTTCCTAAAGCAAAGTGTTATATATGGCTTTTTAATTCTTGTTTCTATGATAAACCTATTTTTATCTATCTCTTCAATAAGACAAGATCAGCCGATGTACCGAAAGAATTCTTAAAGAATTATCAAGGATATCTGATATCCGATTGTTACTCTGGATACAATGAGATACCTGATGTAGTCAACTCCTACTGTTGGGCTCATGCTAGAAGAAAATTCATCGAGATAATAGATAATCTGACTGATGAATTAAAAAAAGAATCGATTTCAGTAAAGATAGTAAATGAGATAGATAACATGTTCTATCTAGATAAGAAGTATCGAGAAGAACAGTACACTGCTTCTGAAATAAAAGAGATGAGAAACAGTGGAGAATTCAAAAAGAGTTTAGATAAAGTCTTAGATCTTCTTCACAGTGCTGATCCAGAACCTAAAAGTCCATTTGAAGCAGCAGTTGAATATATAACTAAAAGAGAAGATTCATTTCTAGAGATATTAAACGATGGTCATTTAGAACTGAGCAACAACTCAGCTGAAAGAGGAATCAAACCTTTTGTCATGGCAAGAAAGAACTTTTTATTCTCTTTAAGTGAAGAAGGAGCTGATTCCTCGATGATATTGTTTTCAATACTGCAGACAGCTATAGCTAATGCCAGAGATCCAAAACAGTATCTAGAATATCTTCTCAAACACATAAAGAAAAATACTACAAAGGAAGAACTAGAGTATCTTTTACCTTCGAATATTCAATTTTAAGTTCCTTTTTTAAAAAATCGATTACAGTGTAGAATTTTGACGCTTACCGCTTACCTTTTATAATCCCAAGAACAGATATAAAAAAGGCGATGTCATATATAGCACCGCCAAATTATCAACAATGGTCGGAACAATGAGATTTGAACTCATGACCCCTTCCACCCCAAGGAAGTGCGCTACCAAGCTGCGCTATGTCCCGAAACGCTTTATTAATATATACTTTTATCTGTACTTTTTCAATAGATGAGAATATTTTTTACAGATAAAAATCAAGACATCATCTTCCTTTTTGAAGATATCTCTTTGAAATAATCATCTCTTTTCTTAAACAGCTGCTTTATACAATCCTCTGGAATGATCTGAAGAAGTTCATTTTCAGTGACGTTTTTTAAAGATTCGATTGTAGGATAAAGCTGAAGAAGACGATATTTCCTCTTCTCACCTATTCCTTTGATATCATCGTATATAGTTTTATATTTGCTTTTCTCTCTCTGTTTTCTGTGGAAGGTTATAGCGTATCTGTGGACCTCATCTTGCATCCTCATCAAAAGAAAGAACAGAGGAGTGTTTTTTTCAAGAGGAATAAGTTCACCGGTCTGAGCATTTATCAAAGAATCTGTCTCATGCTTATCATTCTTCTCAAGACCAGCTATAAAGATATCGACGTTCTCCTTCATCTTGACATTCATAGCTACTTGACACTGATTGTATCCACCATCGACTATTATCAGATCAGGAAGCTTGCTCTTCTCTTCTTTTAGACGTGTTATTCTTCTTGTTAACACCTCTTCCATACTAGCTAAATCATCCTGTTTGTTCTCCTGATTGATCTTGAATTTACGGTAGCTCTGAGGACATTTTTTACCGTTGATATACTTCACCATAGCAGAGACAGCTTCATATCCTGTAGTGTGTGAATTATCGTAAAGCTCTATATCAAGAGGTGTCTTCTTCATTCCTAACTTATCTTGAAGCTCTTCTAATAATAAGAGGACATCATCTTCTAGCTTTGCTGTCTGAAAATGAGTCTCAAGCATCTCTTGAGCATTCTTTATAGCCATCAGAAGAACATCTTTTTTCTCTCCTCTTTGAGGATAGATAGTCCTGACATTCAATGTTTCAGAGACAATGTCTTTTAAATTGATATCTGGTACGATGAGCTCTTTAGGAAGAGGATTCTTCATATAGAACTGAACAATGATGTTTTGAAGGATATCTAAATCATCTTCCATCTCTTCTATGTAGTGATTTTTACCAAGCAATACTCCTTTTCTGTAGAGCATGAAGATAACACATATGTATCCTTCTCTGATGCTGTAAGCTACTACATCCCTATCTACCATGTCGTTAAAGATTATCTTCTGAGATGAAGTAATACTTTTTATATCACTTATAAGAAGTTTATATTCATTTGCTTTTTCAAATTCTAAGTCTTCAGAGCATTTTTTCATCTTCAAAGTAAGTTGATTAATTATATCCCTGTCATCTCCCTTTAAAAAAGAGAGGATAGAAGAAGTGATTTTCTGATATTTTTCTTCATCTATCTTGTTGATGCAGGGAGCTAAGCACTCCCCTAAATGATAGTATAGACAGGTCTTTTTAGGAAGGTATTGACACTTTCTTAAAGGATATATCTTGTTTAAGAGATCGATTATCTTTCTTGCTCCTTTAGCATTAGGAAAAGGGCCGAAGTAATAATAACCTTTCTCCTTTGTGTTCCTGGTTATCTTAAGATAAGGATCCTTCTCTTTTTTCAAAGCGATAAAAGGATACATCTTGTCATCCATCAGCATCACGTTGTATTTAGGATGATACTTGTGTATCAGAGATATCTCTAATATTAAAGCTTCTTTCTCAGAGCTGGTTTTGATGATATCAAAATCCCTGATCTCTAAGACCATTCTCAAAACCTTCCCGCTCTGAGGTCTTGTGAAATACTGTTTGACTCTCTTCACAAGAGATTTAGCTTTCCCAACATAGATGATATTCCCGTCCCCATCCTTCATCTGGTAAGAGCCTGGCTCATCTTTTAAAAGCGATATCTTCTCTTTTAATATAGGATAATCATCGATATTCATAATCACATGTAGACAACAGTAGCACCAAAGCCACCCTCATTTTCCTGTCCCAAACGATAGGATTTGATGTAATCCTTCTCAGAAAGAAGCTTCCAGATAGCGTTTTTAAGTTTAAATGAACCCTGTCCATGTACGATGATGACCATTGTGAAATGAAGGACCAAAGCTCTGTTTAAAAATGCCTCCACCTCTCTTAAAGCCTCCTCTACATAAAGACCTATGACATTTAGTTTATATGAAGCGGAAGAAGCAAGGTTCACAGAGTAATCTATAAATGACATCTTTTTTTCCTTCTTCTCAATAGGTTTCATCGCGTTTTTTAATCCTGCTATCTTCCTTGTTATCTTCAAGCCATTTAAAAGAAGGACAACCTCATCTTTTTTAACTTCTATCACCTTCATCAAGCAGTCGCTTTCATCTCTTACATAATCTCCTGCTTTTACTTCAATTCTCTTCTCTCTGTTTTCTTCTCTCTTACTGGTGATCTTCTTTAAATCACCTTTTATCTTGCTCACCTCTTGATAAGAAAGTTTTATATCTTTGTTTTGATATGCTCTATTTATCTCATCTATCTTCTCTGAGACTATCTTCTCGACTTTCTTCTGAGCATTGTTTAAGATGCTCTCTTTTTCCTTTGTTAAAGAAGAGATAGCTCTCTCTCTTTTTAAAATAGCTTCATTCAAATCTTTTTCTCTCTTCTCTAACTTCTCTTTCTCAAGAGCTAACTGTCTTTTCTCTTTAGCTAATTTATCTATTAGATAGGTGAGATCTTTATCATTTCTCTTCTTTCTTAAAACGATAGCTTCTTTGATGATCTCATCTTTGATATCTATCTTCTTAGCTAGCTCTATTCCATACGATGGAGATATGGAATCATTTAAAAGATGATAAGTGGGTTTCATCTCTTTTAATGAAAACTCCATCGAAGAGCACATCACATCTTTAGAATTCTTAGCAAAGTACTTCAGCTCTTCATAGTGAGAGGTGAAGATATTGTAACTCCCCAGTTTTATAAAGTACTTTAAAAGAGAAACAGCTAAAGCTTCTCCATCCTTTGGAGATGTTCCTTGACACACCTCATCGATGATGACTAAAGAAAAAGATGTAGCTTCATTCACTATCTCTTTAATAGATAAAAGATGGCTTTGGAATGTGGAGAGATTGTTGACAACCGACTGCTCATCTCCTCCTAAGAAAAAGATGTTGTCAATAAATGGAAAAACAGCTTCTCTAGCAGGGATCATCATTCCTAACTTATCCATGTAGACAGATATTGCAACTGCTTTAATAAGGAGAGATTTTCCTCCTGCGTTTGCTCCTGAGATGAGAAGAGATTTCTTCAAAGTCAAATCGATATCGTTTCTCTTTGCAACAGCATCGTCTAAAAGAGGATGATATATTCCTTTGAGTATAAACTTATCACCTGATGACGCGATAGAAAAATCTCTTCTTCTTCCGTAACTTACAAATGCGCTGTACCTATCAAAAGATAAGAGAATAAGATAGTTCTTTTTTAACTCTTCAACCTTCTTTCCTATCTTAGCAGAAAGAGCAGCTAAGATAACACTCTCCTCCTGCTTTTCACTTATCGATAGATAGGAGAGCTGATTTTTCTTCTCTGCTATTTCACTGGGAATAACAAAGATAGTCTCCTGAGATTGAGAGTAACTGTAAATATTACCTTTCACCTGATTTTTGTACTCTTTTTTTACAGGAAGAAGTTCATTCCCATCTTTATAAGAGATGACATTATCTGAAAGATAAGAAGAGTACTTATCTTTTAAACTCTTCATCACTCTTCTTATCTCCTGTTCAAGCTCTTCTTTCTTATCACGTATCTCCTTAAGTTTTATCGAAGCTGAAGAAGAGATGGTGTTATCTTCTTTGATTATCCTTCTTATCTCCTGATAAACAGAGGGAAGAGAATCTAGACAGTAAGCTTCTTCAAAAAAATAAGGATATCTTTTTAAAGAAAAGAATCTCTCTTTTATCCCTTTGACCTCTAAAAGAAAATCTCCTATCTGATTTATCTCTTTAGGAAGAAGAGACATCAACCTTTTTAAATCATCAAAAGTTTTACTTAGTGAAGGGATATAATTCATGTTCAGATATATTCCAGCATCGAAAAGAGAGTTCATCTCTTTTAATCTCTCATGCCTGTTATGAAGTTCATTTTCATTCTCAGCGATATCAGAAAGAGAATACGAAAGATTATCTTCCATCATAAACTCCTCTTTCACCTTTGATATCACTTCATTTATTTCTTTGATAAACAGCTGATTTTTCACATTAATAATTTTATCATAATTGAAAGAATACTTCTCAGTAGAAAAAAATACAAAAAAGAAAACAAAATATATATACTATTTACATGTTCAGATACATAAATCAAATAAGCAAAGAGAGAGCTATGATAATAAAAGACTATTATCACTTGGACGCTTTCCCAGTGAAAGATAATCCCTATCTTTTCTTTAAAAGAAACAAAGATATCTCAAATGTCTCAGTAGAATGCTTTGTCAACAAGAAAGGGGAGTACAAGATCATGTACTCTTCTTCAGATAAGAAAGATCTTTTAAATGAGATAAAAGTGTTTGATCCTCTCGTCAAAGAGGAACACATTCAAGAGGAGAGAAAGAAAGAAGACTTCAAAATCTATCAGAAACAGATAGGTTCCGATGAGGTAGGGAAAGGAGATCTCTTCTCTTCTATCTTTGTTGTCTCAAGCTATGTGGAAGAGAGCGACTTAAAGCTCCTTGAAAAGTTAAATGTGACAGACTCAAAGACGATCAAAGATGAAAAACATCTGGAGATAGGTCCCACCTTGATAAAAAGATGCAAGACTTACTGCATTGAAGTGTCTGCAAAAAAACTCACACAGCTGCATCAAAAAGGTATCAATCTAAATAAAACATTAGCAATCTTACACAACTTAGCTCACAAAAAACTGATTGAAAAATACTCCTTATCAAAAGATATCAACGTCTATGTGGATGAGTTTGTCTCTCCTTCTTCTTATAAAAACTACGTGAAGGAAGATATCATTAAGAATCCTCTTTTCTTCCACACAGAAGGAGAAAGACACTATCCATCAGTTGCACTCTCCTCCTGTGTTGCTAGATACTTTTTTCTTTTGAGATGGAAGGAGATGGAAGAGAAGTTTAAAATGAAAATAAGTAAAGGAGCTGGAAAAGAAGCTGAGAAA
>JALEUS010000069.1 GCA_022780765.1 Bacilli bacterium
CCAGTTGAAACATCAAGATACGATCTCTCAAGATCGGTAAATGATAACGCTGTGATGATGAGTTCTTCTTACAATGTGGATATTCAACCTGAAGACATCATCAAAGAGGATTCCGTCACAGTTTCTTTCACAATAGAATAAACCAAATAATTAAGAGACGTTAACATAAATCACAAATTTGATCTCTTTTCTTTTATAATGATAATCGCTTATCAAGAAGGTTTTTTATGATTAAATTTGATTATGTATTTTTTAAGGAGATCTCCAAGAAGATTTTTCAAAGCGATTCACCTACCGGTTACACTTCTTCTATCATCGATAAAATCAAGTCCTATGTGGATTCCTTTCACTTTGATAACAGGATTTTAAATAATGGTACACTAGAAGTCACAATCGATGGAATAGATAACAGCAAGACTGTTGCAACAAGTGCACATGTTGACACTTTAGGTCTCATGGTCAGATCTATCAAACCGGATGGAAAGCTCCTTTTAACAACTCTCGGTGGACCTTTAACTCCCACTTTAGATGGAGAGTACTGCACTATCTACACAAGAGATAATAAGAAGTACACAGGAACTATCCTCTCTTCATCTCCTGCTGCTCACGTCTTCAAAGATGCCTCAAGCAAGACAAGAGATATCGATAACCTCGAAGTGAGAATCGATGAGGTTGTAAAAAGCAGGGAAGATGTTTTAAAACTAGGAATCAACAACGGAGATATCGTCTGTTATGAAAGCAAATACACTCTGACTGAATCTGGTTTCTTGAAGACGAGATTCATCGATGATAAAGCAAGCGTAGTTATTCTTATCATGCTTTTAAAAGAGTGCTATGAGAAAAAATATGTCTTCAAATACAGGACCAAGATATATTTTGTCATCTATGAGGAAGTGGGTTTTGGAGCTTCGATAATCTCTAAAGATATCTCTGAATTTGTCACCTTGGACATGGGTTGTGTAGGAATGGATCTATCAGGAAATGAATACGCGGTATCAATCTGTGCAAAAGACTCATCAGGTCCATATGATTATGAACTGACAACAAGGCTCATCAACCTTGCAAAAGAGAATTCACTTAACTACACTGTCGATATCTTCCCTTTCTACTCTTCTGATGTCTCAGCTTCTAGAAAAGCAGGAGCTGATATAAAAGGAGCGCTTATAGGGACTGGAGTCTCCGCTTCCCACGGCATGGAAAGAACACATGTTGAAGGAATAAAAAATACATTGTATCTGATCTATCTTTACTTGATAAAGAACACATAAAAGGAGAAATAAATGAAAACAAAACTGCTTTTAACAACACTTTTCTCTCTTCTTCTTTTAGGTTGTACTTCTCAACCTTCTATAACAGATTCAAACAGCACAGTTGTCTCCTCCTCTTCTTCATCAGCTGATATTTCAAAAGGAGAAACTTCTTCTTTTTCTTCCACTGGTTCTTCAAATAGTGATACCAGTGAAAAACTGGATTACACTTCTTTGAATAATCTCTTGTCAGAAGCTATAAAACTGAAAGAGAAAGTACACTTTTCCTCAGAGAGCAAAGGAGATCTGCTCATCGCTGAAGATGCAAATGAAGTAGATGAAAACAAATACTTTGTCACTTTAAACATGGTCAAGCTTTTAGATGAATCTATCACCTACTGTGAGCCGGTTGAAAAATTTACTTCAAAACAAAAGATTAAAGAAGCAGAGGGTATTCTCTCTCATGCTATCTTCTCTTTCATTCCCAAGAAAGGAAAGAAGAAAAATATCTCGTTAGATGAGCTGAATTATCTAATAGAGACAGCTGAAGAGAAACTATCTTCAGTGAAATATCTGCCTGATGATGAAGGAGAGATTATCATTGCTGAAAACGCAAGTGAAGTTTTAAATACAACATACTTTGTTACATCAAAAATGTATAAGGATTTAAGTGACAGTGTAAACAGCTGTTTCCCACTTGATAAATTTGATAATCAGAAAGATATTGATCAGGCTTGTAACAAGATCATCATCGCCTTGAACTACTTTGTTGTAGAAAGAGGAACAAAGACTGAAAAAAGCATCGATGACATAGTAAATGATCTTAAATCCGGCATCAACAAAAATGTCATCTCCTACAAAAGAGGAGAAGAAGATCATGCCATTATCTGGAATAAAGAGATGATTCCTCCATCAAGAGAGAAAGGAAACGATGATTTTAAAACCGAGACTTACGGAGATTACCTTTATGAGTTTGTCACTCCTGATAAAGGAAATTTTTACTACGATGTCAATAAAAAAGAGCAGTCTGGAATAGATAGGCTCATGTGTTATGCAGCTGTTTCTGCAAATCAGCTTCATTTCTTT
>JALEUS010000074.1 GCA_022780765.1 Bacilli bacterium
TATCAGGCGTACATGAATAATAAAATTGATCTTCTCAAAGCAGAGAGCATCAACGATCTGATAAACTCAAATTCTATTCAAGCTAACAAAATCGCTCTTTTAGCAATGAAAGGAGATGCTTCAAAATTTTTAGATGAAATAAAAGAAGAGATATTAAAAGATATCAGCAGTTTTGAATACTATGTTGAAGACTCATACTTTGACGATGAAGAAGAGATAGAAAAGACGGTAGAAGAAGTATTATCTTCCTTAAAAAAAATTCATTTAAGACTCAGTGATACACTACACGATATAAAAGTTAAAAATCGCAAATACAGCGGATACAGAGTTGCTCTTGTTGGAAAAAGCAATGTAGGTAAATCCACTCTTTTAAATGCTCTTATAAAGGAAGATAAAGCAATTGTTTCCTCTATTCCAGGAACAACAAGAGATATCATTGAAGCTGACATAGAAATAAACGGAATTAAAGTTACTCTGATAGATACTGCTGGAATAAGAAAAAGTGATGATGTGATTGAAAACATCGGAATTAAAAAGACGATAAGTGAAATAGATAAAGCAGATTTGATCCTTCACATCTTCGACGATGAAGACTCTGAAAAAGAATTTACATCTCTTCTTGAAGGGAAAAACGTCATAAGAGTATTAAACAAAGCTGATTTAAATAAAAAAGTGAATTCTTTCGATATCTCTGTCTCTGCTCTTTTCTCTTCCTTAGATGATTTAAAAGAGATGATAAAGACAAAACTTGATTTTCAAGATGATAAAGAAGTTCTTTTCTTAGGAAAAAGAGAAGAAGATTACATTGCCTTGCTCAAAGATGAAGTTGAAGAAGCGATAGATGTGATAAATAATACAAGAGTATTAGATATCTCTTCTGACAAGATGAGAAGAATGATAGATACTATAAATGAGATGAAAGGATTAGATAAGTCTTCAACTATGGAAGATATTTATGAGACACTTTTTTCATCTTTCTGTCTAGGTAAATAAGATGAACATAATAGATTGCCACCTTCATCTTTACGATGAAAAATTAGTTAATGATTTAGATGCTGTGATCAAAGAAGCTTGCAGTAACAACGTCAGATATCTTGTAAATAACTCTGACTCCTTCTCTTCCTTTGACAAGGTTTTAAATATTAAAAAAAACTATCCTTCTACCTGTTTTTCAACTTTAGGAATTCACCCCGAGTATGCACTGGAAGATGACTCTTATTTTAATAGAAGCTTCAAGTACATAGAAGATAATATAGATAAGATAGTTGCTATAGGAGAGATCGGTTTAGATTATCATTACTCTAAAGAAGACAATGTTGTAAGAAGACAGAAAGAAGCATTTATCTCGCAATTAAAAATAGCAAAGAAATTTTCTTTACCAGTTGTCATACATGCGAGAGACTCTCTTAACGATGTATATAAGATACTCAAGGAAGAGAAGATAAAGAAAGCATACCTTCACTGTTATTCAGGATCCTTGCAGCAGATAAAAGAGTTTATTAAGCTTTCAGATAACTATCGATTTGGAGTAGGAGGAGTAATCACTTTTAAGAATGCTAGAGTATTAAAGGACATAGTAAAAGAGATCGACTTAAAATATTTTCTCTCAGAGACTGATGCTCCTTACTTAGCCCCTACGCCATTTAGAGGAGAAAGAAATAAACCTTCTTACCTGCCTTTGATAATAAAAGAGATTGCTGATATTAAAGGAATGGATGAAGATAAAACAGCAGAAATCTTATTTAATAACGGAGTATCTTTTTATGGAATACAGATTTAAAGACAGCCTTTTTCTTTATGTTGTCGAAGGAAATGACGATGAGAATAAATTGAGACAATTAGGAGTAAAGCACATTGTCAAAACAAATGGTAAGTTCATCAGAAAAGAAGTGATATCTTTTCTGAAGTTGGCTCAAGAAAAAAGAGATTTAATACTCCTTTTAGATCCTGATGGACCTGGAAGAGAAATAACTAAAAAATTAACTTCATGTTTAGAGAATTACATTGTTGTAAAAGCTGTTAAAAGTGAAACAATATCAAAAAACAAAAAGAAAGTTGGTATTGGTAATATGAGAATAGATAATTTAAAAAATCTCTTAGATGTTTTTTTGATTAAAGATAATGAGATCGATGAAAAACCATCTTTGTCAAAAGAAGATTTCATCTCTCTAAACTTGTCTTTGTTTGAAAACAGAAAGTTAAAAGAGATGATAAGAGAAAAATATAGTATTCTCTACTCATCCAGCAAAATGATATATCAATCACTTTTGATTTTAAAAATAACAAAAGAGGAGATATCTTCTCTTATTAAAGGAGAAAAAAATGACTGAAAAAGAGAGAGTTCTTTCCATTTTAGATAAGTACAAGCTGAAAGCAAAGAAATCATTTGGTCAAAACTTTCTGATCAATGATGGAATAATAAAAAGAATAATAAAGAGTTTAGACATCTCTTCTTTCGACTGTGTTATTGAAATAGGCCCAGGCTTAGGTTCACTTTCTCTTCCTATCTCTACTGAAGCAAAGAAATTTATCTTAGTTGATGCAGACAGAGATATGATATCTGTTTTAAATGATATACTTCCTAAAAAAGATGACATCAAACTTATTCAATCAGATTTTCTAAAATACAATCCAGATGAAGAAAGCAGTTTTGATAACAGATTGTTTGTCGGAAATCTCCCTTACAACATCACAAGTGAACTTATCGAATACTTCTTAAAATGCTCTTTTAAAAAGATGAGCATCATGGTTCAAAAAGAAGTTGCATTGAAGTTAGATTATGAAAAAAACAAGAAAGATAAATCCTATATAGGTGCTTTTTTAAAAACCTTTGGAGAATACAAAATAGTCACTTTTGTAGATTCATCATCATTCTATCCACAACCGAAAGTTGATTCTGCTTTTATCTCTCTTGAACGAAAAAAAGAGATAGATTTTTCTCTTTATCCTATATACAAAGCTCTCTTTAAAGATCCTAATAAAATAATTTTAAACTGTTTAAAACAGTACAAAATCTATCAAAAAGCTCTTGATTCACTTCAAAAGAATGATAATCCGTTTTTAAAGATGAGAGCAAGACAGCTAGATATTGACGAACTTTTTTCTCTTGCTAAAGAGATCAAAAACATGAATTAAAAAATCCTGCTTCTTTCAAAGCAGGATTATTATCACAGAATTAATATGTCAGTGAAACCAAGCTCTTCAGCTTCTTTTTTATATGAGTTCATCTCTTCTAGTGAAGGGGATGGAGTTTTCTCAAGAACTCCTCTCACTCCGTTATTTCTGAATCTGATCAACTTCAGTTTTATATCTATCTTGTCTGAATTTAACGTCTCTTTTATTCCCTTTAAGCAGGAAGAGACATCTACTAAAGAAGGTACATTGACTATCCTTATCTCTTCTAATTTATTGATGGAATAAAGGTATTTGAGATTCTTTTTAACGTTTGCATTAGAGAAAGAGGTGAGCTTATGATAGATGTCATCATCCCAAGCTTTGACATCAAGCATTACTCCGTCGATCAGTGAGACAAGTTCTTCTTTCTCTTCAAAGAGGATCATTCCGTTAGAATCTAAAAAGATAGACAGATTATCTTTTTTAAGTTTCTTTAAAAGAGGAATTAAAAACTTCTCCTGTAAAGTGCACTCTCCTCCAGAGAAAGTGACTCCTCTTATGAAAGGAACATTCTCTATTATCTTATTATAAACTTCATCTACATCCATCTCTTTTACTCTGGGAGATGAGTGATTCTCACAGATGTGAATACAGGTATCGCAGTAGATACATTTCTTCTCATCCCAAACAACCTTGTTGTCAACGATAGATAAAGCGTTTCCTTTGCATTTATCGACGCACAAAAAACAGTTGTTGCACACTTTCCATGTCTCTGGATTGTGACAATAAAGACATCTTATATTGCAGCCTTGGAAGAAGACCGCACTCCTGAGTCCTCTTCCATCGACTGTCGATAACGGGATGATTTTATTGACTAAAGCCTTCATCTAGAAATTATCCAAGTCTGACTTTTCTTCTCTCTAAATGAGATGATTTATAGTTCTCAGCACCTAAAGCTGTTGTCTGTTTGATAACTGCCTCTTCATCAAAATACTTATTCATCTCTGATATTTTGACAAGATATCCGGTTATTCTGACAACATCGGTATCTCCTGAATAAAATGACATGTAGTGGACACCTTCTTTAAAAGCACCTTTTACTAAATCAGCCATAGAATCAAGATTGTGTACGACATTAGGAGCGATAGGGAAGATATCTCCTACTCCTGCAGGGAAATATTTGTGGAAGATAGCAGAATGCTTTAAATGAGCAACAAAGGATTCTGGTTCATCTCCAACAGGGATTCTGACTCCGCTTGTAACTCCTATATCAGAATCAAGACCGACTTGAGCGTGGAGCATAAACTTATTGTTTGTCAAAGGAGAATATCTAGCTTCATACTTGCCGACCTCATCTCTGACTTTGTCCATGATTCTCTGCGCTAATTTATCAGCCTCTTCATCTCTTCCGTACTTGAGTCCTTTATCTTCAAGAAGCTTGTTTACACACTCAGCTAAACCGGTGACTCCAAACATGATGACAAATCTGTTTCTATCGATCAAACCTTCATCGACCAAGAATGAAGACTCAAAGAATCCTGATTTTTCAACCAAGAATGAAACACGATCATTTTCATATCTTGTTATGCACTCGATACAATCTGGTAAGATCACATTGATGAACTCTTCAATGTCTTTTGTTTCATATGCTAGCTTTGTTAAAGTGAGTCTTGTTAAAGTGTAAGCTCCTCCTCTGACTGGCAGAATGTTATAACAGGAAGAAATTCCATACCCTGGTTTCTCATAATTGTTACAGTTTGCATCATCGTTGCAGATTGCAGGATTTGAGCACTTCAAAGAGCAGTCGATAGCTTGTTTTAAAAACTCATCATCTGTCACTTTGCTGTTGTATTTGATGGTGAAGTTTGGAACAGTGTTATTCAGCTCTTTTTCAACCTCCAAGATCAATCTTGTCGCTCTTAAATACTTAGGACCTAAATTTGCATGACAGAAAGAATCAGTGATGGTTCTGTCAAGGAAGTTTAAAAACAGTCTCAGTTTACTCTTTATCTCTTCATCTGATAAACCATCCATAAAAGGATCTAAAAGAGCGTCTAAATTTCCTAGGTAAACTGGAAAAGATGTTATTGAAGGAACATGATGGTAAATGCTCATCAAAGCAAATATTGCTTCATCTAAATTCTTAGGTTTCTCTAAACGTAAAAATTTAGAACCGTTCTTCATTAAAAGCTCATACTCAGGCATGATATAACGGCATCTGTAAGGAGCGTGTCCTTCAAAGAGATCATTTATTGCACCAGTCTCAAAGTAATGAATCTGTTTCTCATCGAGAGGAATCACATTGAGTTGATTCTCAGCTAGATGAGCTAAATCCAGCACCTTCTGTTCATGAGTTCTCTTCTTTGATGTCAAAGCATCATAGATAACCTTCTCATCAACTTTATTTTTTTTATAATAAGTGTTTGTTTTCCCCATATATACCTCCTCCTTATTAAACAATATTATATCAATTTAACAATTGAAAGCGTTTTATTATGCTTAAAAATTATTATTTTAATCAAAAAATCCTGCTTCTTTTACAAAGCAGGATTTAATAACTGAAATATTTTTATCTAGCTCCCTTTTCGTATGGGATACCTTCAGCTTTAGGACAATTGCTTCTCCTTGAAGCAAAGATCAAGATGATGAGTGTGACGATGTAAGGAACCATGAAGAACACATCTTTGATACCTGCAAACTCTGTTTTGGGGAACATGATATCCTGTATCCAAGTGTAGTTTGCTAAGACTCTGAATATGGCGAATACTAAACCTGAACCGATGATAACTCCTGGTTTCCAGTTTCCAAAGATCATGACAGCTAAAGCTAAGAAACCGAATCCGAAGACACCGTTATTTGCAGCGAATATTCCTAACATTGACACAAATGCAAATCCACCTATACCAGCTAAGAAACCTGATAGACATGTTCCAAGGTATCTTATCTTTGTGACAGATACACCAACAGAGTCACAAGCTTGTGGATTTTCACCGCAAGCTTCAAGTCTCAAGCCGATCTTTGTCTTCTTCATGAAGATGACTACAGCGATTATAAGAATAATAATGATGAAGTGACTCACAAATGTTGTATTGAAGACAAAGATAGAGAAGAATGAAGCAAGATACTGCCAACCAGTTGGATTTTCAACAGATGTTATATCGAAGTACTTCGCATCCATTCCAAATGTTTTACCTGTAATGTTCAACCACTCTGGTGCGGTTATTTTTGTATCGATACCTAATTCACCGTTTGAACCTGTCATAATGTGAACGACAGCTATTGCTGCAGCAGCAGCCAAAACGTTGATAGCTGTACCAATAAGAGTTTGATTTGCTTTAAGGTTGATAGCTGCAAAAGCAAGAAGTAATGATGATAGAAGTCCAACTAAACCAGCAACAAGTGCTGCAATTATAGCAGCTAAGATAGGATTTATCGAACAGACAGTTGGATCTATCATTCTTCCATCTGCATCAAGTGGTGTTAATGCTCTGCAGACGAGGAATCCAGCCATTGCTCCGAAGATCATATTTCCCTCTAAAGAGAGGTTGACTATACCTGAGTGCTCAGATATCATACCGCCGTAAGCAACGATAATAAGTGGTAAGACTGTAGCGACGACCATAGCTAAGATTGTAGCTATATGAGTTAAGTTTGTGCCGAGAATGTTTTCTAATGTAGTAAACAAAGCAAAATTCATACTATAGCTCCTCCTTTACTTCATCCTTTGCTTGAACGACAGGGACAGGATCTCCTCTGTTATCAATCAACGTCTGAGTGTCAAGTTTATACTCTTTCTTCTTCTTATCTTTCATGAAGACATTGTAGATGAGAAGTGAGAAAGCGGAGAGATAGAGAATGATAGAGATTGTGATATCAGCAGCAGAGGAATCAAATCCAGTATCGACTGTAAGACCCTTACCGCAGACTTTAAGCAGTGATATGAACAAACCTGAGAAGATGATACCTATTGGACTACCGTTTGCTAAGAAGGAGACAGAGATACCATCGAATCCTTCCTGCCAGACAGTAGTGATATCACCTTTGAAGATCTTTCCAGGTAACAGGTAAGCACAAGCTCCACCTAAACCAGCGATAGCACCTGATAAAGCGAATGCTAAGACGATGTTCAACTTAGAATTGATTCCAGCGTACTCAGCTGCGTTTCTATTAAAACCAGTAGCTTTTAGTTTGTAACCGAATGTTGTCTTAGATAAGACAACAGAGACAACAATAGCGACAACAATCGCTATAATGACAGCAATATTTAAAGGATAAGATGAGGCGTCTATGTACTTATATGGAAGCATTGATATCGAATCTGCTGGAATCTTCACTGTTCCACTAGCAATCTGATCAAAGAAACCAGGGACAGTCTTGACCATCATACGGACAAAATATAGTGCGATCCAGTTGATCATAATAGCTGATATGACTTCATTGACTCTGAAGTAAGCTTTTAAAATACCAGGTAAAGCACCAACTAAAAGTCCGACAAAAGTAGCGATGATAAGAAGAAGCGACCAATGCACGTTGTTCTTAAGCAAGAACGATACTAAGGTAGCGGAAAATCCACCCAAAGCGTACTGTGCAGATGCACCGATGTTAAACATACCGCACTTGTAACATAAAGCGACTGAAAGACCGCAGAAGACAAGTGGAGCCATGTTGTATAAAACCTGGACCAAGTCTTCAAAACCGGTTGACCAGAAAATGCCGTATCCATAGACAAACTTGGTAGGATTTAAAATCAGCATCACCAAAGTACCTAAGATGACACCAGCTAAGCAACAGATCAAAGATGCAGCGATAGAAGAGAACTTAGCTTTCATGAAATACTGAGCAGTCGAATTGTAAGCTAAAGGACCGGTCTGTCTTTTAGGTTTATCTAATAGTCCAGAAGTGAGTATCTGATTCTCTTTTGGACTGTCGATGAAACTGTCGATGACAGGATCACCAGTTTTTGTAGGTTTCTTTTCTGCTTTCTTTTTCTTTCTGCAGATTGTCTCTTCTTCGGGAGTCTGTTCAATTTGAGTTTGTTCGATATTATTCTCTTCACTCATGATCTTCACCTCCTTTTTCTGTAGGTTCATCAGTTATTGATTCAGCTTTTTCATCTTCTTTTCTAGCTAATTTTTCCTCTTCAGCTCTCTGTTTTTTTAACTTTCTTCTCTCTTTTTCTTGTTTCTTGAGAGCTTTCTTAGAGACTATCTCTTCTGTAGAAGAATCGCTTGCTTCAACTGTTTTTTCTGAAGGCAAATATTCATCTTGGCAAGCAGCACCTGTCTCATACAGACCTATCTCTTTATAGGTTGTATTCTCAGGTTTGAACTTACCTGTGATTCTACCTTCGTAGATGGTGTAGATAGTATCAGCTAAATCGAAGACCTCATCGATCTCAAGAGATACTAATAAAACAGCTTTGTTGCTATCTCTGACTTTGACGATCTCTTTGTGGATGTTTTCAATAGCACCGACATCAAGACCACGGGTAGGCTGAACAACAAGTAAAAGATCACCATGTCTTTCGATTTCTCTAGCGACGATAACCTTCTGTTGGTTACCACCTGACATACCTCTGGTGATGGTGTATGAACCCATAGAAGAACGGATATCATACTTCTCGACAAGATTATCAGAGTATTTGTTAACCTTCTTGCTGTTGATGAATCCAGCAGAAGAGTTATCTTTGCTCGATATGGTCTCTAAAACCATATTGTACATGACGTTGTAATCGAGAACCAAGCCATATTTGTGTCTGTCACCAGGAACATGATTGACACCGAGGGTGTTTCTCTTCTTGATGCTGTAAGAGGTGATATCTTGTCCGCACAGGGTGATTGTACCGCTCTTAACTTTAGTTAAACCTGTTATAGCAGCAACAAGCTCATCCTGACCATTTCCATCGATACCAGCAACAGCGATGATCTCTCCTCTTCTGACCTGGAGAGAGAAATCTTCAACAGCCATCTTAGGACTGTCTGCTTTCTTGACACAGAGGTTCTTGATATCTAAAACAACCTCACCAGGATTTGCTTCTGACTTCTCAGTGTGGAAATTGACTCTCTTTCCGACCATGAGTTCAGCAAGTCCATCGTTGTCGTATTCAGATGTCTTATATGTGCCTATGTAGTTACCTTTTCTTAAGACAGTGACTCTATCTGAAATCGCTCTGACCTCATTGAGTTTGTGAGAGATAAATAAAATAGCTTTCCCTTCAGCTTTAAGTGAATTGATGATCTTCATCAACTCTTCTATCTCCATCTCAGTTAAAACGGCTGTAGGTTCATCGAAAATCAAGATCTCAGAATCTCTATAAAGCATCTTCAAGATCTCAACCTTCTGTTGCATACCGACAGACATATCAGATATCTTCTTGTCTAAATCTACGACAAGACCATATTTTTCCATCAGAACCCTGAGTTTTTCTCTAGCCTTCTTATAAGTTATAAAAATACCAGCTACAGTATCTTCAACACCTAAGACGATGTTTTGAAGTGCAGTGTATTTTTCAACTAGCATGAAGTGCTGATGAACCATTCCGATACCTAAAGCAGTGGCATGATTAGGATCCTTGACGACAGTCTTTTCTCCTCTGATATAGATTTCTCCCGATGTAGGAGGATAAAGACCAAATAAGACACTCATGAGTGTCGATTTTCCTGCTCCGTTTTCACCTAATAAAGCGAGAACTTCACCTTTCTTCAACTGAATGGTTATGTTGTTGTTAGCAACCAGAGTTCCAAAAACCCTAGTTATATCTTTCATGTAAACAACATTTTCAGGATTAAGTTCTGGATTCTTCTGATAATCAATTTCTTCAGTTACAGTCTCTTCTGTCACTGCTACATTTTCATTATCTGAGATAGTGTCATGTGTTTTATCCATGTTATTATCCTTTCATTTTTTATAAAAAACATTGCTACTGGTAAAACAATACCAGTAGCAATGTCAAAGAAACAAAATTTACAAGATTTTATGCGTTCTTTAATGCTGGTTTATTATCAACACTCTGACCGACAGATTCAAATGAAATCTGAACGTGATCATTGTTCAATACGCCATCAATAACTGTTTTTCCATCGTTATTTGAAATGACTTTTGTATATTTATCACTTGTCTTTAATTTGTTATAAAGAGTATTGTACTGTTCTTTTGTGAAGTTCTTGAATGTCCAAGGATCACCTGCGGAATCTGCTTCTGTAGGAAGACCGATCTTGCCCTGAACTGAACCTAAGATCTCGTGCTTTCCAGCCTGAGCTGTTGGCCATTCGCCAGTTAAATCTTTATTGTTGTCGAAATATAACTTGATAGCATCGTAAGTTGTCTTTTCAACTTTCTTCTCAGCTGAAGTGATGTATAAATTAGGTTTTTGTGGGTGCTGATTAACATCGACACCGATAATCTTTGCTTTATCTTCACCGACTGATGTTGCAGCAGTTTCAACTGACTTACAGATAGCACCACCGCAAGAGAAGATAGCTTGGACACCACTGTTATACCATGATTTTGCATTTGACTGGTTTGATTCAGATGGACCGAAGTCTCCAGTATAACCATATTTGACTTTGATCTGTGTTGTAGGAGTTGCTTTAGCTAGCTCTTCAGCTGCATCACAGATACCAGAAAGGTAACCGAAACCGAATCTTTCAACTGCTGGAACAGCCATACCACCTAAGAAAGCTAAGTTAGTGTATCCATCTTTGACGACCGCATAACCTGCTAAATAGCCTGCTTCTTGCTCTTTGAACTCGACTGAGTAGACGTTCTTTAAGTTCTCAGCTGTGCTTGCAGAGCCGTCGATTAAGAACCATGCAACTTTAGGATTTTTCTTGGCATAATCGGAGACCATTGTGTTGAATTTGTAACCGGTCAAAACAACAGCTTTTGCTCCTCTCTTAAGCATACCATCGATGGAAGCTTTTCTTTCATCATCGCTGTCCTCTTTAGGAACGATATAACCGGTTGATTTGTTGAGAGCTTCACCAACTTTCTTGACACCTTCCCATGTGTACTGATTGAATCCACCATCATCAATGGTTCCAACGTCAGAGATCATTGCGATGTCAAGTGAATTACTAGTTTTGTTACATCCTGTGACACCAGCGGTGAATAACCCTAATGCTAGCAAAGAAACTAATTTCTTTTTCATACTTGTTTACTATCCTCCTTGTATGAATTTGAATGATATGGCTAGAATAACGATTTAAGTCAAAATTTGAAATCTCCGAGCATATATAATATTGCTTGTAAGAGAAAAATCGGTTTTCTAACCAAAGAAATTATATCACAAATAATGAAAGCCCTATCTTTTTTTTATTTTTTTTGTTTTTTTCTTTTCATTTTTTTACAAATAGCGCGTTTTTTGTGATAATTATATTGTATGGAAAGAAAAAGAACACCAGTTATCCTGGACGGTGATCCAGGCCACGATGATGCCATCATGATCACGATGGCAAATGGTTCATCCCTATTCGATATCAAGCTTTTATCCTCTGTAAACGGCAATCAAACAATAGAAAAAACCACACTTAACATGCTGAAGATTGCTAATCTCTTATCTATCGATGCTCCTGTAGCAAAAGGAGCGATAAGACCTATGAAATCTCCTGTTATTCCTGCAGGAAATTGGCATGGAAAATCAGGTTTGGATGGTTATAGATTATCTAAAGGTGACAAGAAGATTGCAGATAAGCCATCTTATGAGATGATGTATGACATACTTTCAAAAAGCGATGAACAGGTCATCATTATCGCTACCGGACCTTTGACAAACCTCGGCATACTCTTATCTGTTCATCCGGATATCAAAGATAAGATAAAACTCATATCGATAATGGGTGGAGGAATCCTTCATGGGAATTGGAACCCTGCCAGTGAATACAACATCTTAGTCGATCCAGAAGCGGCAAAGATAGTCTTCGATTCAGGAATAAAAATACTGGTAGCTCCTTTGGATGCTACTGAAAAAGCAATAATCAAACCTTCAGATTTCCCTAAAATTAAAGAAGTGAACAATCACGTCTCAGATGTCGTTTTAGCTTGGTTGAAGTTCTTCTACAAACATCCAATGGAGATAGGATATGAGGGAGCCCCTGTTCACGATCCATTAGCTTTCTTAGCAATCAGTCATCCAGAGATCTTCAGAATCGAGAAGATGAAAATTGATGTTGAGCTTCACGGAAAGTACACCAGAGGAGCTTTAGTCTACGATTTAAGATACAGCAGAGAAGAAGATTTCAACAGTGAAGTTCTCATGGATATAGATAGAGAGAGATATGTAGATCTTTTGATTGAGTATCTCCACTTCTATGATAGGTAGGTAACAATATGCACCATGTATTCATTTCAATGGATCCAGGCATCGATGATGCTTTAGCTCTATTAATCGCTCTCAAATGCAAGAACATCAAGATCGAAGGTATCTCAGCATCATATGGTAATGCCCCTTTAGAAGACACTTTCAGAAATTCTCGTGATATCCTATCTATGTTTGATAGAGAAGATATCAAAGTGTACAAAGGAGCTAAAAAACCTCTTGTCGATCAACCACGTTTTCCAGGCGATGTCCACGGGAAAAATGGAATCAATGAACTGCAGATTCCTTCATCAAAAGCACCTGTGGAAAAGAAAGATTCTTTTGACGCTATCTATTCGGCTGCAAAAAGACTGAAAGGTGAGCTTGAACTTGTGATGCTAGGACCCAGCACCGACTTTGCTTTGCTCTACCTAAGATATCCTGATATTACCAAGTACATAAAGAAGATATACATCATGGGAGGAGCACTGTTAGGTGGAAACAGATCACCGCAAGCAGAGTTCAACATCTTTGCAGACCCTGTCAGCTCAGAGATGCTTTTTGATTCAAATATAAAAATATACATGTTCCCTCTTGATGTCACCATGTCTTCCTTCTTCACTGAAGAGGAACTGCAAGAGATAATAAAAACAGATAATAAAGCCGGAAGATTCATCGGTGATCTCACCACTAACATCATGGACTTTTATCTTACACACACCGGCAAGAAATACTTCTACTTCCACGATGGATGTCCTTTGATTTATCTTGAAAATCCATCTCTTTTTAAAGGATACAACTGCACTGTCAAAGTGGAGAGCTACGGGAAATTGACATACGGTAAGACAATCTGCGATCTTGATAGCGACATCAAATTTGCAGGAAAGAAAAATGCAAAAGTGTTCTTGCAAGTCAAAAGAGAAGAGTTTTTCTCCTTCTGCAAAGACAAGTTTTCTTCCTATTAATTTAATATATTTAAATAAAGAGATTTTTAAATATTCAGTTCTTCTCTTCTATCTCTAATATCTTCTCTTCGACTTCACCTAGACGAGGAATTGATATTTTAGCTCCTCTTTTTAAGCACGCTAAGGCAGAAGCGACAGATGCTCTATAAAGAGGATTTTTATCTCCTCTGATATAAGAGGAGAGGAAGTATCCTAAAAATGTGTCTCCTGCTCCTGTCGTATCAACAGGTTTGATGCATAAAGATTTCTGCTTCATCACCTCTTTACCATTGAAGTAGATTGATTCCTTGCTTCCATCGGTGATGACAAATTTGCTCTTTGGATACTTAGCTTTCAGATTCTCAAGCACATCTGTTGAAGAGGAAGCTAAATACTCTGCTTCTTTTTTATTCACAAAGAAGATAGAGACTTTCTCTAAAGGATATGATAAGCACTCAGGATTGATAGGAGAAGGATTGAAGACTATCTCCATTCCTTTTTTGTGTGCTTTGTTGATGATGTAAGGAAGAGAAGAGATCTCGTTTTGTAAGATGATGATATCCTTCTTATCAAAATTTGATAAGACGTAATCGACCATCTCTTCATCTATCAGCTTATTAGCTCCGCCGTTTAAGACGATGCAGTTTTCTCCGTTCTTATCCACCTGAATAAAAGCAGAGCCAGAATTGGAATTGACTTTGGTCACATAAGAGATATCAATACTCTCTTTAAGCAGAGCATCGATAAGAAGTTTACCGTCTTTCTTTCCTATAGCGCCTGCGTGATATACATCTACCCCTGCTCTTTTAAGTGCAACAGATTGATTCAAACCTTTTCCTCCGCATGTGACTAAGAATGCAGATGATGATTCTGTCTCTCCAGGTTTGACCAGATGATCGACTTCAAATGAGTAATCAATGTTAAGCGAACCAAAATTTAAAACCTTCATAAACAACTCCTTCTTATATGTACATTTATTGAATGATCACTTCTCCGTCAGATGTGATCTTTACTGTATCTCCTGTCTTAACCTCTTTTAAAAACTCTTCGCCTAATTCATCTATCGCAATTATGGGAACTTTGTTCCACACATTAGCTAAGATTATTCCGCTGGCTGCTAAAGGATCGATATGTTTTGAGAAGAGAAAAGCTTTAGGAGCTAAGTTTCTTTCAGCGACTGTCTGAATAATCATTCCTCCGGTTGTTGAACCGATCGTCTCTGGAAGGCAGAGGATCTTTCCGGTAATATTCTTTTTGTAAAGATCGCTGTTGTTCTGATCTGAGACAATGATCTTTTTACTGGTTTTGATCAATGCTGACTTCTGACAGCTTGCTAAAGTGTTAAATCCCTGTTTAGATACGACAGCTTCTCCTTGATAATCTTCAGAGAAAATCACTCTTCCTTTAAACTTTTTCATCTGCATCTCTCCTTTCCAACGATGATGTCAATAAGCTGACTATCATCGTAGTACCTGCAAGCTGAATAGGTTCTGAGCTTATTTGAATTTGTGATCATCGGTTTTCTTCCGCTTAATGGATTATCAACAAACATCAAAGGACAGATGTAACTGATGCAAACAGATGAACTGACAGCTCTCTCATATAGATCCCGTTCTTTAGTTGAAAACTCTTTGATGACACCAGGTGAAGCAAGTAAAACAGTATCGATGCACACTTTCTTTCTCTTAGTCTTCTCAAGCTCATCTAAAATCCAGACGACATATTTTTTAAGCTGATTATATGTGAGATGAGGACAGCCTATGAATGCTTTTTTAGGTTTAGCATCTCTCTTTTTCCAGATGACAGGATATGAGTCGCGAACTCTGTTTATCTCTTCGTCATCGATGACATACTCCTTATAATCAGGAACAAGAAGATTCTCTTTCTCTCTTCTCGCTTCAGGGGTGATACCTTCTATATGATAAAGACCGACAGATCCATTTGATGCTGAAGCTGCACCGAAATCTTTTAAATAAGCTATTGTCTCTTCATCAGGTAAAAGAGGAAGATACTTATCTAAACCGACGACGTAAGGCACATCTGACAAGACCTTCATTCCTATAGCTGATCCGAGGATCTGTGCAGGAGGTAAAGAAGATGTCTTTAAAACAACTTTCCAAGTTGCTTTTCTTCCTTCATCGGTTAAAAATCCAAATTGTGGAACAAATCCTAAAATAGACTGGAACATCTCAATAATTCCAGAATTTCTGTTGCATCTAGCACCTAAAACAGAGTTAGCATACACAACTGCAGATGACTCTGCCCACGAGAGAATATCTCCTTCTTTAGGAATGTTTCCCACCTGCTTTAAATAGCATGTGCAGGAGAAGTTCTCCTTATCTTCATCGCTTAATCCTATCTTAGAAAGAAGTTCTTCATACTCTTTCTGTTTGCCGTAAATGAAATATTTTGAGACCAATTGTTCAAGAAGAGATGCTTTGACATTCTTATAATCCATGGGACGAGGATCCAAAGTAAATCCGTCCTTGATGTAAAGACCATCATCGATGATCTCTTTCATCATCGGATAAAGAGGAGTGATCAAGTTGATTCCAAAACTTGTCACAAAGTGTCCTTTACCATGAGTAATTTTTGCTAGTCTTTTAGCAGAGAAGGCATCACCATATCTGACAATCACCTCCATCATCTTGCTGACCACTTCTCCTTCTTTACCTTCAAGGAGTCCTCTTTGATAATCGGTTAATTCCATTTTAGGCTGATACATAAATTTCACCTCAAATCTTCATAGCCGCTTCGTATGCTGACCAGGTTACTGTTCTTAAATTCCCTACTGACTGACAGTCTCCAACATAGAAAACATTCTTCTTATCTGACATAAGAGGGGCTTTCTTATATCCTATTGCATATATGACATTATCGCAGTCGAAGAAGAAAGAATCTCCATCCTTGTTAGTGCATTCAATCTTTCCATCGTAGACTCTCTTTAATGTGGTGTTTAAGTAAACAGGAACATTCTTAAAAGCTAAGTACTCTCTTAAATAAGAGCTGTTTGCTAGGCAGACACCTTTCTGTGCTATCAGATCATTTTTCATCTCTACGATAAACGGTTTTTTACCCTCTAAAACAAGCTCGTAGGCAATTTCACATCCTGTCAATCCACCGCCAATGATAGCTACCTTCTCTTTCACTTCTCTGCCTTTTAAGTAATCTAAGGCATCCATCCCTCTCTCATTACCTAAGACAGGAGGTAAGATTGGCTTTGAACCAGTGGCGACAATATAGTAATCAGCATCTATATCATTGAGATCTTTTACTTCCCTATTTAGATGAATCTGTATCTTCATCTTCTTCATCTCATTCAAGTACCAGAGAAGCAGTTCTCTTAACTTTCCTTTAAAGGATGCATTTCCCGCTTCTTTAAAAACCCCACCTAGATGATCGCTCTTCTCATAGATGACTGGTATGTGGCCTCTGAGTTTTAATACACGAGCAGCCTCCATTCCACCGATTCCTCCACCGATGATAGCTACCTTCTTTACTTTGTTCTTTTCTGCTACCTTGATGTAATGTTTGTCACTTTGCATCGTCTCAGGATTGACAGCGCATCTTGCCATATGAAGAGCATCACTCAGATCCTGATCATTTGCAACTCCATTATAGTGTGCCATATTGAAGCAACCATTATGACAGCATATACAAGGTCTAATATCTTTTTCCTTTCCATCTATCAGTTTGCTTACCCACATAGGATCAGCTAAGAAAGGACGGGCTATACCGACTGCATCGATGCTTTTTTCTTTGATCTTATCAGCTGCAAAGAAAGGGTCCATTCTTCCAGCGCTGACGACAGGAGTATCAATAGCTTTTCTAAGCTGTTCCACTTCCTCAATATTGCAGTTTTCATTCATGTAGATAGGTGGATGAGCATAGTACCAAGCATCGTAAGTTCCATTATCACAGTTGAACATATCGTATCCGCACTGAGATAAATATTTAGCAGCTAAGATAGCTTCACTTAAATCTCTTCCCACCTCAGTATATTCCTCACCAGGAACAGCTCCTTGTCTGAATCCTTTTGTTTTAGATACGACAGAGAATCTCAAAGATACAGGGAATCTCTTTCCACACTGTTTTTTTATCTCTTTTACAATTTCAGCTGGGAATCTGTATCTGTTTTCAAAGCTTCCACCATAGGCATCTTTTCTGTGGTTGGTGTATTTTGTTGTGAACTGGTCGATGAGATAGCCTTCGTGAACAGCGTGCACTTCAACTCCGTCTACTCCAGCTTCCTTTAAAAGCACAGCAGTCTTTCCAAAAGCTTTGATGTACTCCTCTATCTCTTCTGCTTTCAGTTCACGTGAAGGAACCTTATCAGACCATCTGTTAGGTAAAGGAGAGCATGAAGCTGTTATCTTATCCAGATTCATCACCGGTTTTGATAACACGTTGAGAACCTTGTTGCTGTAGAGTTTTTCCATCATCTCATTGATAGCGAAACTTCTTCCAAAACCAGCTGTCAACTGAACAAACATCTTAGCACCCGTCTTGTGCACTTCCTCCATAAACTTCTTCAGTTTCTTATACATTCCTTTATTTTTATATAACCATTGGCCAAACATAGGATTGTAAATAGGCTGAATTCCAGGGAGAATCAATCCGACATTGTTTTTTGCAACTGTCAGTAAGAATTTGCTCGCCTCTATATCGAAATGGTTTTTCTCCATCCAACCAAAAATAGAAGTTCCTCCCATCGAAGTCATGACGATTCTATTTTTAATTTTTACATCACCAATGTTCCAGGGAGTAAATAACGGCTCTAATCTTTTATTCATCGTGTTTCTCCTTTCAAGTTTTGAAACAGATAAAGACAACTAAATTTTATCAAAAATTGGTCGCCTTTAAAAGTTTGACTTTTAAACAGCAACCACTGTGATACCTATTTTTCTAAATTCTCTAAACTGAAGAAATCGACGATACCATCTCTGTACTTGATCTTGCACTCACCCTCTATCAAAGGAGAAGCATAAGAGAAGTACTTATCGGTAACAAAGCATTTTTCTTTATCATAGAACTCTTCAGAGACATATTTGATCTTTCCACCCACTTTGGTTATGTCTGCTAAGGAGAATTTCACTGAATACTTGTCTACGCTTTTTCTTTCGATTGAGACCATCTTACCAGTCTCTCCTTCTAAAAGGAAATCCACAGCTTCACTACCACATTTGACAGCTTCTTCACTGTCTGTCTCAGAGATGAAATGTGCAGCTGCTCTCTGTGGAAGAGACAGTTCTATTCCTCTTGTCTTATATCCACAATTTGTAAGATACGAAGCTAAAAACTGACTCACACCTCCTAGCTGAGAATGACCAAAACTATCAGTTGATGATAAAGCAGAAACAAAATTTCCATCTTTATCTTTTATTCCTTCACTGACAGCGACAAAACAGTGCTTCTTTTCAGAATAGATCTCATTTACTCTCTTTCTGAAGTTTTCAATATCGAATTCAAACTCAGGAACATAGATCAGATCAGGTCCGTATCCGACTTTAGAAGCTAAAGCGGAAGAAAGAGTGAGCCAGCCTGTATCACGTCCCATTATCTCAATGATGTTGACTCTGCCTTTAAAATAGCTCTTAGCATCGTAAACTATCTCAGCGACTGTGTTTGCAATGAACTTAGAAGCAGAACCATATCCTGGTGTATGATCTGTCTCCATCAAATCATTATCAATCGTCTTAGGAATTCCTAACACCGAGCAAGGGAAATTGATTTTTTTAAAGTACTGACTGAGTTTTAAGACAGTCTCCATCGAATCGTTTCCACCATTGTAAAGGAAATAACGAATATTGAATCTCTTGAAGATATCAACTATCTTTAAGTACTCGCTTTCATCCTCATTAAAGTCTTTTAAATTATGCCTGCATGAGCCGAAAGCAGCACCTGGGGTCTGAAGAAGAAGGGATACTTTATCAATCCCATCGATCTTGACAAAATCTCCTTTTAAAATTCCTTCAATTCCATTGCATCCAGCATAGCAATTATCAATAGCATCGCATTTTAACGCTCTTTTAAAAACACCGTAAGCTGAAGAGTTGATGACAGCAGTAGGTCCGCCCGACTGAGCGTATAAGATATTATTTTCCATAATGATCCTCCATTTTTATTTTACCATAAATGAAATTTCTCAATATAAACATTTAAGGGAGAAGAAAAATCAAAGTAGTAATCTTTTAAAAACTCATTATCAAGCAATGAGATTTTTTTATTATTATTCTTCATATATTATTCTATTATCTATTGAAAAATCTTCATTAAAATCAACCTCATTCTTATTATTATCTACTTTTATTATCATATCGTTAGATGAAAAAACACTGCTCTCTATTCTTTTTACATTCTTTGGAACAGATATGCTTTTTAACAAATCACATCCATAAAATGCTCTCTCTTTTATCATCTCAACATTGCTTTTTATAATCACTTCAGATAAGAATTTACAGTTCATGAATGCTTTCTTATCTATATATGTGACAGGATAATAGAAATCGTTGACATATACATAATTTAAAATATCTGCTTTTCTAACATTCTTTAAACCTTGAGCTACATATGCATGATCATTTCTGATAACGTACACTATCTCATCTATCAAAACAAAGTTTTTAACATCTTCATGATAATTTCTAACCAATCCTGTATCTCCTTTATATTCTTCTTTAAAGTATATATCTAATTCAGGATAGAAAAACATGCTCATATCTCTATCATAATCACTAGATATATAAAGCATCTGAAGGTTCTTACACTTTGAAAATGCATTGTTTGCAATATAAGATACACTCCTAGGTAAAGAAAGATAAATAATATTATCTAGACCGATAAAAGAATCTTCTTCTATTCTCTCTATACCTTCTTCAATGATAATTTCATCTGCAATACAAGAGATGATTGCTCTGCTATTTATACTTCTGATTCTTCTCTCTTCTGAATTAAAAACTATCTTGCTTTTAATGATGATTCTTCTTTCAAATATGCTGCATTTTAAAAGATATGCTTCTCCATCTCTTTTCTGATAATAGTAACAACCATCTTCAAAAACAACATCTTCAACAAAAGAAAGTTCATCTTCTCTCTTTCTTTTAAATAGAAAAGAACAAAAAGAAAAACTATTGTAGAAATCTTCATGAAAAAATGAATCATCGATAAGCATGATCTCAAGATTATTACAGTCAGAGATAAAATCTTCTTGAAACTGAATAGCATCTGTTTCAATGATCAGTTCTCTCAAATTATCACAAGAAAAAATACTGTTTTTGTTAATGTATTCAACTGAATGAGGAATCTCTATTCTTCTAGCTTTCTCGTGATAAAAAGCTTCACTTTTTATTATCTTGCACTCTTCATTGACCTTGATTTTATCACTTTTTCCATATGTCCCAACAAGAAGAAAAAATCTGTTTGAAACACTGGGCAAATAAAAACATCCATCATCTGAATAATTGAAATTCAAATTTATGCCACTGAAAGAATCTTTGGAGAAGAGATACATACTGTCAGACAAGATTATCTCATTTACTTGTGAGTTTAAAAAAGCTTCATCTTCTATCCCTATAATAACGCTATTTAAATAAGAAGAAGGAAAGACAACCTTCTTTAGATTCCCTCTGTACTTTTTTAAAAGATATCCTTCTTCCCTTTTTACGAAGGTTGAATCTTCTAAAAAATCATCTTGTGAACTTTCATCTTGTAAAATTTCGTCAAAGGAAGAAACAGATGATTGACTTATGCTTTTATTGTTGCTACAGCCAGTCAGCAATAAAAGAAACACTAAATAAAACTTTTTCAATAAAAAACCTCCCATAAATCATTTGATTCAAGGAGGCGATTTTTCTAACTGTAACTTTTCACTTGTCTGACATGCTCTTTGTGTAAAAGATCTTCCAGTCTAACTTTTTCTATTATCGCGCAAAGAAGTTTGTAGAGATTTGATGTCTCTCTGTAATCTGCTTTTTCTATGAAGCTGGCTCTGCCTTCACTGAAGATCTTGACAGCTTGATCATTATCAGTGTTATCAGGATAGACAGCTATCGATGTTCCTCCTTTTTCATCTACAACCTTCATACATGGAATATCGGTTGTTCCATCTGCAATATAGATGATATTCGTCAAAGGAATAGCACGGTCTTCATCCTTCATCTCTTTATTGACTTCAGAGCTGTCAGCTATATTGAAGGTTCCTTTGCTGATTCTGAAAAGGAACTGAGTCTTATTTGTAAAATTGATTGCAACCTTAGGAAAAATAGCTTCTCCAGCAGAATCGAAGAGATATTCACAAGCAAACACTTTTGAAAATTTATTGAATATATTGGTTCCCTTAATGATCTCTCTGTTTCCAGAAGAGATGACATAGTGAAGAAGATTGACATTATGAGAGGAAGCAAATTCTGTTATCTTATCGAAGAACTCTCCGTTTTCAAGTCCAGGAAAAAACTTTATGTTCTTTCCCATGGATTCAAGATATTCTTCAGTTATCTTCTTACCATGCTTTTTAGCTACATCTAAAAAGACGTACATAAATGACAAGGTGGGATCCATATTATATTTTGAAGCAAAAGAATTTGTCATCTTCCAGAATTTATCAGGATCATCAAATCCTAGATCTTTTAAAAGACCAAACGTCTGCATGTCGTTAATTGACAACGTCTTGTCAAAATCATAGATGATTCCGATGGTTGTTTTTTGTTTAATATTCATTCTTTCTCCTGTTTATCAGTTACATAAAATATTATAAATTGTTTTAATAACATTTTAAAGAATACTATAACGGCATCAAAAAACGCTGAGTTTCCCCAGCGTTTGTACATTTAATGTTTTTAATTACCAGGTTCTCTTGTTGAGAGCTTTCATCTGTGCGACAGTTGGAACATGAGAGTTCATACCACCATCGACGTTGATAATCTGTCCTGTGACATATTCACTTTCATCGCTTGCAAAGAAGACAGCAAGATGTCCGATATCCTCGGGGCAACCGTATCTGTTGACCTCGATGTTATCAAGGAAAATATCTTTTAAAAACTGAGGAACATGAGCATCATTCTCTGGAGTGACAATCAAACCTGGTCTTATGCAGTTGCATCTGATATTCTTCTTACCGTACTGTAAAGCGACCATCTTGGTTAGCATATCAACTCCTGCTTTAGCACATGCGTAAGCGGTAGATGATAAATCACCAGCTGTCGATGCCATAGAACCGATATTGATTATTGAACCACCTTTTTCATTCTTCATAAGATAAGGTAATGCGACTTTTGTTGCATAGAAAGTACCTCTCATATCGCTTGAGAAGATAGCGTCCCACATCTCGACTGTAAGTTCATCTACTCTTCCATCTTTCAAAGCTACATTAGCAGCATTGTTTACAAGTACATCGATATGTCCAAACTGTTCATATGTGTCTTTTATAAGACTTTCAATAGTCTCTTCCTTAGTGATATCAAAGAAATGGAAAACAGCTTTACCACCTTCTTCTTTAATCTTGTTTACAACCTGTAAACCTTTCTCCTCTCTTCTTCCACAGACAACAACATCAGCTCCTTCAAGAGCACATAGCCTAGCGATTCCAATACCGATACCGCTTGTTGAACCTGTGACGATAACTACTTTATTTTCTAACCTTTTCATAGATAACCTCCAATATAAATATTTTACTTTTTAATAAAAAAAATATAAAGAAAAAAGAATGTTACTATACATTTGTATCTTATTTATATATATTTTCTGATCTGATTTCAAACTAAGGAAAGCAGGTTCTTTTTAATCTCTTCTAAAAAGTTATCGATGATCTTCTTATCTTCACTGTTACCAATAAAAGGAAATGAGAAAGTAAAGCAGTCATCAAGGCTTGTTATTGATAGAACGCTTTTATTCTTCTTTCTGCTGGCTCCGTAAATGTGAGCATCTTTAAGAAGACACCCATCAAGAGAAAGTTTCTCTTTATCAAGTATTCCTATGTTTGACAAGGTAAAACTAGCCAGATTAAAAAAGATCTTTATCAGCAGGTTAGCGATGCAATCGATAAACAGTTTATAATCTAAAGCCAGCAAGGGAAGAGAATACAAACCTACGTAATTGTCTTTTTCAATTTTGGTTTGAACTTTTATCTGTCTGATTATTTCTTCTAAAGATGAATCAACATCAAAAGAAATATTCATGACACCAGTCTGATTTGAAATACCAATCTCTGAAGAAGAGTTCACATATCTTCTTAAATCGACCATGGACTGGAGAGAAAATCTTCTTTTCTTCTTCTCTGTTTTTAAAAACTTGAGACTTGAAAATCCGTAGCAAGCTAAAAACACATCTGTCACTGTGCACTTGTTCTTTTTACAGTATGAGATGATTCTCATACTCTCATCTTTTTCAAGCGATATAAGTGATACCTGCTGCCTATCTTCTTTACTCTTCTTTGTAAGATTAAGTTGATAGGGTTTATCGCTTGTCATATTCTTATACAAGGACAGAGCTTTCTTTTTAAAGCCTTCATCCATATCCTTATAAATATTCATGTGTGATCTGCTCTTTCCTCTCTTCACTGTCTCTTGAGAGTTATAAAAAGAGGTAAACTGAGACAACAAAAACTTCAGATCACCACCATCTAAAACCATGTGATTGATGATGAGTGCTATTGAAAATCTTTCTTTCTCTTCTGCTACCTGAATCTTTATCTGATATTCCTTTTTGATATTAAATGGTTTTTCAGTTAAAAACGATAGAGCTTCTTTATAACAGTCATCTGTTTTTAAAAATGTAAGATAATCTTCATCGATATCTTTTTGAATCTTCCAATAGGATCTTATCATCCTATTTTTATAGTGACTGTGAAGAATAGGATATTCATCTAAAAGAAAAGAAAAACTGTTTTTCAATTTCTCTTTATCAACCTTCCCTTCATAGATGATATAGCAGTGGATCATTCTGTCATAGTACTTAGAAAAAGAGTACTGCATCTTATCAAACATCACTGCTTTTATTCTGTTATTTTTCATATAGTTAATTATATAGAACAACAAAAAATATTTTGGTTTTTTGCTACATCTTCTCTTTTATAAAATCGATAATAAAGTCTTCTTCAGATAATAAAGTGACTGAAATGACTATGTTGTCTTTACAAAACATTTTTGAAAAATAAAAATTATCCTCATATCTTTTACATCCATCATATGGATGACAAGGAATAGTTTTTATATCTCTAGCTAGACCAGTTCCTATGCATTTGCTCAGAGATTCTTTGCTGGTCCAGATCTTTTCAAAAACCTCTTCCTTTAAAGCTATTTCTTTTTCACTGCAGTATCTGTCAAACAGATTCCTATCTCTTTTTTTAATCATCTCAGCATCTATTCCTACTTTAAAATCACTCTTAGCTAGGAAAATATAATCTCCAGTGTGAGTGACATTAAAATAGCATTTGTCTGATATCGGTTTTTTATTATCAGTTAAATGATAATCACCTATATATTTTTCTTTTAGATAAAAAGAGGCTACTAGCTGCATCCTCTTCCTTTCATCTTTTACATTTAAAAACTCATCAGTGTACTTATTTTTTAAAAAAATATCTGTTTCCTTATCTTTCAAATCAATATAATAGACAATCACTTTTTTCATGTTAAATATCATACCTGTTTTTATCATTTATTCAAATGTTATCAGAATGATCCGCTCTATTTTAAACTTCATAACATATCAATTTAAATTCTCTTCATTGTGAATAGATCTATCTTAAAATTGAATCTTGAAATACAAATCTAACAGTTTATATATAAACAATCTTTTTTATTATCGTTGAATTTTCACATTGAATTAGCCTATATAATCCAATATTCTATGAATCAATTATTAGAGTTATCATTAAATAAAAAGGATGGAGAATAAATCTCCATCCAATATCATTCAGAAATTCTATTGATTAATAGTTTTCAGCACTGATTTCAAAGTAGCTCTGCTTGTGTCC
>JALEUS010000052.1 GCA_022780765.1 Bacilli bacterium
TCTTTTTGATAATATTGAAATTTTCATCTGTTTTCACATAGCCAAAGGAGCATAACTTTCCTATTCCGTTCTGGCAGTTTGAACACTCTGTATCAAAAAACACATAATTCATATCAATATATTGTAAATTATTTTGCTTTCATTCTTCTTTATTTTTCATCTGATTCTGTTGTTTTTGTATCAGCTGAAGATGAGGAAAAAAGAATCATCTTTTTCATCTAAAACCATTTTATTGTTATTTATCTAAGTTAATTATCTGTTAGATATCAATATAAGTATGATATATCAGATAGATTAATATCAGTAATATAAATCAACATTTTTAATTATCTAGTTTTAAAAAGGAAAAAAATAAACGGTTTTCAAATGAAAAGCTTCAGAATTTTGATGTTCTTAACTGTTCAGAATATTTTCCATAGTAAAAAACCAATAAATATATTTCAAACTTTGATATTCAAAAATATCTCTAACCTAATATAAAATAATTGGTTTCTTTTATCTTTCATATTAAAATATGTTAAGTAGGGGAGTAATTTGCTTAGCTTTTCTCGTCACCACGTTATTTGATAACCGGGAGAGCCACAATAATGAATTGTGTAATGAGACCTACATCAGAAAGGATGTTGCTTTATGGAGAAAAAAGAGGAAATTATCAAAGAGGACCCGACTATCTATCCCGCATACAGCCATAGCAAAGAAGATGTGGTTGAAGAGCTTAAAACGGATAGTAAAAATGGTCTGTCTGTAAAAGAAGCAGAAGAGAGATTAAAAAAATACGGTCTAAACAAATTAGAAGAAGGAAAGAAGACTTCGTTTTTGATGAAGTTTTTGAAGCAGTTTATCGAGCCTATGGTCATCGTTTTGCTTCTAGCTGCTTTAATTTCCTTTGTTATTTTTATAATCAATCTTTCTTTAGGAAAGAAATCAGATGAGTATATAGACTGCTGTGTCATATTAGCAATCGTTATCATCAATGCGCTGATAGGTGCTATTCAAGAGCAGAAAGCAGAGCAGTCGCTTGAAGCTTTAAAGAATCTTTCAACTCCTATGTGCACTGTCAAAAGAGAAGGAAAGCTTGTCAATATTAAAAGTGAAGAAGTAGTCATTGGAGATCTGGTCATACTTGAAGAAGGAAACATCGTTCCTGCTGATATCAGATTGATGACATCAGTAGATATGAAGTCTGATGAATCATCTTTGACAGGTGAATCAGTTCCTGTTGAAAAGAATGATTCCATCATTTTAAAAGAAGACTCTTTGATAGGTGACAGAACAAATGTGGTCTACTCTTCCTGTCCTATATCCTATGGAAGAGGAACTGGTATCGTCTTTGCGACTGGTAAAAACACTGAAGTAGGAAAGATAGCAGATATGCTATCCAACAGTGAGGATGATGAAACTCCTCTGCAGAAGAAATTGAAAGTTCTCTCTAAACAGCTCGGTCTTATCTGTCTCATCATAGTCATCTTAACTTTCTTAGCAGGAATGGTCTGGTCGATTATCACTGTCTTAACCTCTGCTAATAAAGATTGGGCATCTTTAGGTGGAGCTACTTTAAATCTGTTTGAGGAATCTATCGCTTTATCTGTAGCTGCTATTCCAGAAGGTTTATCTGCTATCGTCACCATCGCTTTAGCTTTAGGCGTATCTAAGATGGTCAAGGTCAACACGATAGTAAGGAAACTTCCTTCTGTTGAGACCTTGGGAAGTGTGACTGTCGTCTGTTCAGATAAAACAGGAACTTTGACTCAGAACAAGATGACTATCAAAAAGGTCTATCTCAATGAGAAGTATTTAGAACTTGAAGATTCACTTAAAGATGATGAGAGCAAGTTTTTAGCTAAAGGTTTGATGCTCTGTTCAAATGCCTCTATCAATGGAGATAGATATGGTGATCCAACTGAATTAGCTCTTCTTGATTATGCAAAACTGTTCTCTTATAACAAAGAAGAGATCGAAGAGAAAGAGGAAAGCAGAATCGATGAGCTTCCTTTTGATTCGGTAAGAAAAATGATGTCAGTAGAGACTACTTGTCATGGAAAGAGAATCATCTATACCAAAGGTGCTCTGGATTCTATCTTAAGATGCACGACAAGGATATATAAAAATGGTCAGGTAGATAATATCACTGATGAAGATATTAAAAAGATTGAAGATGCTAGTTACAGCATGTCCAAAGAAGCTTACAGAGTCTTAGCTTTCGCTTACAGGGAAAACGATGGAAAGAAGATGAGTGAAGATGATCTTATCTTCTATGGTTTGGTTGGAATGATCGATCCTGAAAGAAAAGAAGCTAAACCTGCTGTCTTAAAACTTAAAGAAGCTGGTATCAGAACCATCATGATAACAGGTGACCATAAGGATACCGCTTTTGCAATAGCTTCAAATCTTGGTATAGCCGATAATATTTCTCAGTGCTGTTCAGGAGATGAACTGAACAGATTAAATGAGGAAGAACTCATTGAAAAGGTCAAAGATACAAATGTCTTTGCAAGAGTTTCTCCTACCAATAAAGTGCAGATTGTCAAAGCTTTAAAAGCAAGTAACAACATCGTTGCTATGACTGGAGATGGAGTCAATGATGCGCCATCTTTGAAAGCAGCTGATATCGGTATTGCAATGGGAATAACCGGAACAGATGTTGCAAAGGATGCAGCTGACATGGTTTTGACAGACGATAACTTCGCTTCAATTGAAAAAGCGGTGGAGGAAGGAAGAGGAATCTTCTCCAATGTCAAAAAATCTATTCTCTATCTGCTTTCATCTAACTTCGGTGAAGTTTTCGCGATGTTTATCACCCTTCTTTTAGGTTTTCCTTCTCCTTTAGCTACTTTGCAGATTCTGTGGATAAATCTGATCACAGATTCCTTACCAGCTATTGCTCTATCCATGGATAAGAAAAAGAAAGATATCATGAAAGAGAAACCCAAAGATCCTAAAGATGGTATCTTTGCAGGCGGTGGCTTAAGGTTGACTCTAGGTTACGGAGCAGTCATTTTTGTCATCACTTTCATTGCCTTTTTAATACCTGCTTTCATGATGATAAACAGCGATGCAGGAAGGAATTTAGGATGGAACAATGGTTGGGAAGGATTTGTCAACTGTCTTAACTCAAGAGTGAGTGTAGATGGTGTATACAAGTACGTTGGAATCTCTTCTTCAGGAGTCATCTCTCCTTTCTACAATACAGAGGCCGAGTTAAATGCAGTTCAGTACTCTTTAGGATATCTCTCTGTGTATGAGAAATGTCAGACTTACGCTTTCACAGTCTTAGCTTTAGCACAGCTTTTCCACATGATAGGAATGACAGATGTGGATCGCTCATTTGTTCATGTCTTCAAAGATAAAAACTATATGCTTCTCATCTCCTTTATCTTCGGTCTATCCATGCAGGTATTGGTGACAGAGGTCAGCGGAATATCTTTGATCTTCTCAACTACCAGATTAGGTATCATCGATTGGCTGATACTTCTTGCTATGTCAACTACTCCTTTGATCGTCCACGAAGTTCTTGTTTTGTACAAGCATTTAAAAAAGAAGAGAGCAGTTTAACTGTCATATCTTTTCTCCTTTAAGCAAGCTGATAATAACACATTAATTAATAATTTCTTTCTATCATGTTATATAATTAATTAAAGGAGATTTTCTATGGTTACTGCAGTAGATTTAATCAATCATTTCGGTCTGAGGTTAGCTTTTGGTAATGCAGAGATGCTCAGGCACGTTATCACCATCACTGAACTTGATAGACCAGGAGTAGAACTGCTAGGTAATTTTCAGTTCCATAGAAGCGATCGTATCCTCATCTTGGGAAACAAAGAGTTGGATATTATCAGAAACTCCCCTTATGACGAGATATATAAGAATTCGTTAAGACTCTGCGATCCTGCCTGCCCTGCTATCATTATCGCTCAGGGAGCAGAGTGCCCAACTCCTCTTCTGCAGGCAGCAAAAGAGAGGAAGACACCTATCCTTCTTTCTGATGCTGATACTAATCAGCTCATCTCGAAGCTCTACATCTATCTGTCAGAAGCTTTAGCTCCAACTGTTGCCATGCACGCATGTCTCCTTGAAGTCTTTGGAATCGGTGTCATGATCTTCGGTGAATCAGGAATAGGTAAATCTGAGATCTCTTTGGGATTGATAAAGAAGGGACATCGTCTTGTCGCAGATGACAGAGTCAATATCTCAGCTGTCAGAGGTGAGCTCATCGGCTCATGTCCTGAGAGCATCTACGGAATGATGGAAGTGAGAGGTATCGGTATCATCGATGTCGCTAGAATGTTCGGTATCAATTCCCTTGGAAAGAAAGCCCAGATACAGTTTATAGTTGAGCTAGTTCCTTTCGATAAGACTGAACCTCTTGAGAGAGTCGGGATGAAGACAAACAGGTACGAGATACTAGGAGAGACTGTTCCTATCGTCAGGCTTCCTGTCTCCGCTGCCAGAAATATGACAGAGATAATTGAAGCAGCTGTCACCAACTTCAAATTGAAGGATTACGGATACGACACAGGATACGAGTTTGAAAAGAGGCTCTCTGAGATTCAGAACAGAAAGAATGCAGAAGCTAAACTCATCGAAAGATTTGTCACTCTCACACAGGATCCAACTGTGAGACCTTTAAAGATCACCTTAGCTGATGAGAAGAACGCTCAGAGGAAGGTGAAAAACTCTTCAGGTATCGTTCCAGATGAAAAGGAAAAGAAATGATAACTTTAGCATACCCTAGTGGAATCCCGTTTGATCAGAGCAATCCACCACTACGCTTCTACGCTCTTTTTATTCTCTTTGGAGGTTTTGTCGCTCTTTTCTTATCCAATTATCACGCCAAGCAAGATAAAAAGGATTTCAATTATTTTTACACCATTTTCTTTATCGCATTCCCAGCTGGTATCATCGGTGCCAGAATCTGGTATTACATAGCAAATTTCAATACTGAGTTTGCTTCTCAGCCTTTTTATAAATTCTTCTTTTTCTGGGAGGGTGGTCTAGCTATACAAGGAGGTGCTATCGGTGGGGTTCTGATTGGAATCATCGTAGCTCTGATTGTAAAGAAAGAAACTCCGATACTGAGGATTACAGATTACTGTGTCCCTACAATCCTAGTAGCGCAAGCTATAGGAAGATGGGGAAACTTCTTCAATCAGGAGGTCTTCGGTCATTCAGTCACCTATGAAGCATGGAATTTTCTTCCATCATTCATCTTAGATAACATGCAAAACGGTTCTTCTTCTATGCTGTCAGGAGTCAAATTACCAGCAGGCGCAATAGCTGCTCCTCTGTTTTTGGTAGAAGGTGTTTTGAATGTGATGTTCTATATGATCATCACTTTAGGATACAGAGCTGTTTTTAAGAAAAAGCATTATCTTGACGGAGATCAGACTATCCTTTATTTTGTCGCTTACGGCTTTATCAGATTGTGTTTGGAACCTCTGAGAAATCCTGCGTTCATCATGGGAATAAAAAATCAAAACGACCTGGAAAGAAGCAATTACAAGTCTTTGATAATGGCGATTGTCTTTATCGCTATCGGATGTTTCTTATTTGTGATGAATCATCTTATCATCTATCTGTTAAAAAAGAAGAATATTCAATCTAAACTTCACTCGAATTATCTTTTAAACGTCAAGCAAGAAGAGATTTTAACTTCTACTAAAGAGAAGATTGAATTGGAGAGCTTTGCTAGCAACGATTCATTTTTAAATAAACTGAAGGAGCAGGAAAAGAAGAATGAGTAGATATAATCTTCTCTTCTTTCGTTTTCCTCAGACCATCATCGACAACAAAAATCTCTACATGAAATGTTTTCTTTCGATGTATGAGAATCTGGATAGGAGACCTGTTGAGTTTGAAAAACTGAAAAGAGATATCCTCTCTCCTCTCCTTGCTATTAAAAAGAGGTTTCCTGATTTAGAGTATGAGGGAACAGTCGATGACTTTAAAAAACTTATCTATGACAACTTTTCTTTTTACTCGACTCTGTTTAGAGGAGAAGAGAAGGTACTAAAGGAACTAAAAGAGAAGTACATTCTTTATCTATATGTAAAAAAAGAGGATGCGGATCTATTAGGACTCAATTACAAAGGAGAGATAAGAGAGTATCTTAAGAGGTTCTCAATAGATTATCTTTTTGAGAACATCGTCTTCTTTGATAACGATGAGGATATAGATCCTGTGTTGAAGAGATTTATTGATAATGAAGGGTACTTTTATAAAGATGCACTTCTCATATCAAATCAAGATGAACTAAAGACAGAGATAGATTCTCTTGGCAGCGATTTCACTTCCGAGAGCAAGATCTATTCTTATCAGAAACTTAAGGAGACAATATATGGTAAATAATAAAGAGGTAGCAATCATCGGTTTAGGACCAGCTGGCGTTTCAGCTAGCATATACTTGAAAAGGTATGGTATGGAACCTGTCTGCTATGAAAAAGATCTTGTTGGTGGAAAGACTAACTACACCGATAAGATAGTCAACTATCCTGGTTATGTAAAAGAGAAAGGTCCTCTTCTTGCTGAAGATTTTTTAAAACAGTTGGAATCTTTTTCAATAAAACCTATCTACAGAGCTGTAAGCAGCGTTGAACTCACCGAATCAGGTACCTTTCTTCTCTCTATCAATCAGGAGAAAAGAGAATTCAAATATGTCATTTTAGCGATGGGTCTATCGATGAAAAAATCATCGATAAAGAACATCGATAAGTTTTTAGGAAGAGGAGTATCTTCCTGTGCTGTGTGCGATGGTAATTTTTATAAAGGAAAGAACGTCTCTGTCTTCGGTAATGGAAACGCAGCTTTAGAGGAGACGTATTATCTCTCTACTCTTGCAAAAAAGATTGATCTCATCGTTCCTGATGAAAAACTTTTAGGTATGGAGATGGAGATAGAGAGAATTAAAAAAACTGAGAACATCAATATCTATTACTCCTCTTTCATCAAGGAGATCATCGGCGATAACAAAGTTGAAAAGCTCGTTTTAAAAAGCAGAGGAGAAGAGAAAGAGATAGAAGCAGATGGATTGTTTATATACGGAAACATGCTTCCTTCATCTTCTATTCTTGCCTTTGAAGTAAAAAACGATAATTCATACATCCTTGTGGATGAAAAGATGGAGACATCTGTGAAGAATCTATATGCTATAGGGGACTATCGAAAGACATATTTGAGGCAAGTAGCAACAGCGATAAGCGATGGAGCTGTAGCTAGCTACTTTATACATAACTCGTATCTAGCAGATAAGAACAATGGATAAAACTGTAGCTTTTGCAAGAAATGTCAAAGAGGAACTTTTAAAAAAAGAGTACACTGGGGAAGAGAAAAGAATGATACTCTCTGGTTTTCTTTTAAATTGTGCAAAGATATCATCCTCTTCTCCTTATCTGACAATAAAAAGTGAGATAGCAAACTGTATTCAGTTTTTCTATAAAGTTCTCAAAGATGAGTACGGTATAGAAGGATACATTCACTTCAAGAAGAACAGCAATCTCAAAAAGAGCATGTATTATTATCTTTCAATAAAAGAAGAGAAGATATTTGATATCCTTTCAAAAGAAGATATCTTTTCTCAAGGAGAGATGAAAGTGTCTTCTTCTTTAAAAGGTAAGAGATTCAAGTTCTATCTGATAGGTCTTTTTCTTTCATCGGGTTCTGTCAACAATCCTTACTCTAATAAGACATCATATTTTTTAGAGATCTCCTTTGTCAAGAAGGATGATGTATCTGTGATACTGAAGAAACTAAATTCTTTTAAAAACGAGAAGACGATGAATTTCAAGATGATTCAGAGGAGAGGAAGATATATCATCTATCTAAAAAAGAGCGATCAGATTTCTGTTTTTCTCTCTTACATCGGAGCCACAACATGCATGTTTGAATTTGAAAATGCCAGAATAGAGAGAGATGATATAAACACCATAAACAGATTGACTATCTGCGATCTTTCAAACATGAAAAAATCTCTCAAGGTGGCAAAGGAAGATATAAAACTCATCGATACTCTGCTATCGATAAAACCTATGTCATTGTTCGATGACAAGACTCAGTATGTTATCAAGACAAGAAAAGATAATCCTGAGATGAACTTCAGAGAGATAGCTTCTTATATCTGTGAAAACTATAATGTGCAGATAACTAAATCCGGTGTAGTTCACATTCTGACCTCTTTAAGGAAGCAAGCTTCTGATTATATAAAAAAATTGCAGGATGATAATTCTTGATATAGAAATATATTTATAAAATAGTTCTTTTGTTTTACTTTTTTGTTTGGTTGATGTAGTAGATTTAAGATGAATTATCAATGTATCTATATTAGGTTATTATTCATTATAAAATAATATTTATATCTGTGTTAAACATAATATCAAAGTTTTTCTTCCAAATATTCAAAGGAGTTTATAACTGATAACAACCAAATTTGTATCACATTCTCTTTTAAGAAAGAACACTTTTTCCTTTGTAAAATTATTGTAAAAATCTTTATATTGATATTGGAAGAGAGTATAATTATTAAGAGTATAGGAGGTTCTCAAAGAACTATGGTTAAAATTGCAATAAATGGTTTCGGACGTATCGGTCGTCTTGCATTCCGTCGTATGTGGGGAGACAAAGATTTTGAGATTGTCGCAATCAACGATCTTTCTTCAACAGCTAATTTAGCTTATCTTCTCAAGTACGATTCAGCTCATGGTGTCTTCCCTCACGAAGTATCTTCTGATGAGGAAAATATCATTGTCGATGGAAAGAAGATCCATGTTTACAAGATCAAGGATCCAAAGAAGGAAGGTGGATTCCCTTGGAAGAGCGTCGGTGCTGAAGTCATTTTAGAGTGCACTGGTCATTATTTAACAAAAGAAGCCAGTCAATCCCATATCGATGGTGGAGCAAAGGGTGTTGTCTTATCTGCTCCTGCAAAGGATGATACACTCACTTACGTCTACGGTGTCAACACCGGTAAGCTTGAAGCAGATGTCAAAGCTGGTGTCAAAGTCATCTCTGGTGCAAGCTGCACAACCAACTGCTTAGCTCCAGTATTAAAGGTCATCGAAGATAATTATGGTGTCGACGGTGGTTACATGACAACTGTTCACGCATATACAAACGATCAGACAAACCTCGATTTGATCAAAGAGAAAGATTTCAGAAGAGGTAGAGCTGCTGCTCAGAACATCGTTCCTACTTCAACAGGCGCTGCAAAGGCAATCGATTTAGTCATTCCTTCACTCCATGGAAGACTCCAGGGTGGTGCAATCCGTGTTCCTGTTTTAGATGGTTCTTTAGTCGATGTCACCTTAAATCTCAAGAAGGAAGTTGTCGGTGGTGCTGCTGAGATCAACAAGCTCATGAAAGAAGCCAGCGAAGGCGAGTTAAAAGACGTTTTAGGTTATTCTGATGATGCTTTAGTCAGCAGAGACATCTTAGGAAGAACAGAAGGTTCTATCTTCAATTCTGATCAGACAAAGGTCTTCAAAACTCCAGACGGAACACAGCTTGTCAAAGTCTTCTCATGGTATGATAACGAGTATTCTTATACTTGCCAGTATGTCAGACTTGCTAAGCTTTTCGGCGAATTACTTTCTAAATAATTACTGATTGAACAACATGATAGCTGCAAGCCTTTCTTGCAGCTATTTTTTAAATAAGAGGTGTATACAAATGAAAAAACAGGTTTCGCAATTGAATGTTGCAGGTAAAAAAGTTTTGGTCAGAGTCGACTTTAATGTCCCTCACAAAGGAGAGGTTATCTCTGATGACAACAGAATAGCAGCTGCTGTTCCTACTATCGTTGAGCTTTTAAACAAAGGCGCAAAGGTCGTTTTGATGTCTCACTTAGGAAAGATCAAATGGGGCAAAGTCGATGATGCTGAGATTGAAAAAGAGAAGAGAGCAAACGATTTAAAGATCGCTATTGAGCCTTTGAAAAAACATCTGAAGAATGCTTTAGGCAAAGATGTATCTGTCTCTTTCTCTGAGGAGACAAGAGGAGAATCTTTAAAAGCAAAGGTAGATGCTTTAAAAGATGGTGAAGTTTTGCTTGTTCAAAACACAAGATATGAGAAAGGTGAGACAAAAAACAATCCTGAATTGTCTGCTGAATGGGCTTCCTTAGTCGATGCCTATGTCATGGATGCTTTCGGTTCTGCTCACAGAGCTCACGCTTCCACTGTCGGTGTTCCAACTCTTTTAAAGGAGCAAGGAAAGGAGACTGCAGTCGGTTTCTTAGTTGAAAAAGAGATCAAAGCTTTATCAAACTGCGTTGACTGCAAAGAAGAAAACAGACCTTATATCGCTATCTTAGGTGGTGCTAAGGTATCTGATAAGATTCAGGTCATCGATTCTTTACTGAAGAAATGCGATAAGATCTTGATAGGTGGAGGTATGTCTTACACCTTCAAATACGCCTTAGGTAACAAGGTAGGAAAATCTATCTGTGAGAAAGATCAGGCAGAGTATGCAAAGAAATGCTACGAGACAGGAAAGATAGTTTTACCTGTCGATACTGTCATCGCTGATGGAACATTTGATGATCCAACAAATATTCATCAGATCGAGACTCCTATAGGTGGCAATCAAGGTATTCCTGATGATTTTGAAGGACTCGATATAGGAGAGAAGACAGCTGAGCTTTACTGTAAAGAGATTGAGAATGCAAAGACAATCTTCTGGAATGGACCGATGGGTGTCTTTGAAAAAGAACAGTTCCAAGCAGGAACTATCGCTGTTTGCAAAGCTTGTGTAGAAGCGACTAAAAAAGGAGCTTTCTCTGTCATAGGTGGAGGAGACTCAGCAGCAGCAGCTAAGCAGTTTGGTTACTCGAAAGAATTCTCACATGTATCAACAGGTGGTGGAGCTTCATTAGAGCTCATTCAATTCGATGGTCATCTCCCTGGAATAGATGACATTGAAGACTGCTGATAGTCAGGAGCAAAAGATGTCTAGAAAAAAATTATTGATGGGAAACTGGAAGATGAACAACACTGTAGAGGAGACTTTACAGTTCGCTTCAAAAGTCAATGAGTCTTCCCTTGTCAAAGATGCAGAGAGCAAAGGTGTTATCTTAGCAATAGCACCTACATACCTCTCTTTACAAGCATTAAAGCAGAATATCAAAGGAGTCTATGTCTCCGCTCAGGATTGCCATTATGCAAAAAGTGGAGCTTACACTTCTTCTGTTTCAGTCGACATGTTAAAAGAGATCGGTGTCAACTGGTCTATCATCGGTCACTCTGAAAAAAGACAGTATGAAGCAGAGAGCGATTTCTCTTGCAACAGAAAGATAAGAGCTCTTCTTAAAGCTTCATGCAAAGCAGTCTACTGTGTCGGTGAGAGTTTAAAAGAGTACGAAGAAGGAATAACTAAGGATATCATTCTCTCTCAGGTCACTGTCGGTTTACAGAACATATCCTGTGAAGATGCTAAAAACATCATCATCGCTTATGAGCCAGTCTGGTCTATAGGAACAGGAAAGAACGCTTCTTCTGAGATAGCACAGGATATATGTTGCTACATAAGAAGTATCGTTGAGAAGATCTTCAATAAAGAGGTGGCTTCAGAGATGCTCATCCTCTACGGTGGATCTGTCAAACCTGAGAATATTCACAACTATCTGACCTGCCCTGATGTCGATGGTGCTTTGGTCGGTGGAGCTTCTTTGAAAGTTGAATCATTCAAAGCTCTGGTTGAAAATATCTGATCTAATTTATTAAGGATCATCAATTGAAACAAGGATTGATGATCCTTTTTTGATACGTGAGTTTTAAAGATATTTTCTTTTCTTAATAGTTTTATTTGATAAAGAAAGTTGCTTTTTATTTTCATGCATGTATTACAAACAAAAATACTTTAATATGCAGGAGTTTTTTACGTTTAAGAAGTTTATCTATACAAAAAGTAAGCTATTAAAGATGCTCACAAGAAAAGTGATGCAGTTTGCACCCATTTTTCTTTGTACTACTGTTCTTGTGAGTGAAGAGAATAAGACATGCAAGGTCAGTCAATATCAAGAGTTTTATTCTGATATTGATCTTTTTTTATCACAGTTATTTAGACCTATAATGGATATACTGTAGTAGAGATAGGTAACTCTACATTTGAAGACAATACTAACTTAACATCTATTTCCTTACCTCAGACTATCATTTCAATAGGAGAGAATGCGTTTCATAACTGTACATCATTTTATCAGTCTCTTTACCATTCGGAGTGAAAACAATCGGATCTAGTGCTTTTTAAACCTGCACCAATATATCTAAGATAGTTTTATCTGATTCGGTCATATCTATAGGTGAAAGTGTCTTTGATGTTTGTAAAAATGCAACTAAATTGGTATTATCTAATCAGATTACAAAAGTTCCTTTTAAACCTTCTTTAATTGTAAATCAGTTACTGAAATTAATATTCCTGAAAGTGTTACTTCTTTATGTGATTCGGTATTTAGTTATTGAAATAATCTCTTAACTTTACATTTATCAGATAACATAACCAGCATATGATGGCATATACTTTATAATTGTATTAGTTTACAAAATGTAAATATTCCTTCATCTTTAACTGTAATTCCATCTGAGATGTTTTTGGTTGTTCTTCCTTGAAAGACGTAACAATAAAAGAAGGTGCTATAAAGATCAGTGAGCATGCTTTTAATTAGAATGTAATTGAAGAGATCTATATACCTTCACTTTAAACAGCATCCATTAATAGAAAGATTCATTTATTATTGTGTGAAACTGCATCCATTGTGATTATAATATTATTGTTTAAAAAGGAGGTTAAAATGAAAAATTATTCTAATGAATCTCAAGATAACGAGACAATCGATCTTGATAAGGGTAGTTACCATTCTTTAAACAGCAAAGTAAATCAATCAGATACTATTGTTACAGAGGATAAGAAAGGTGTTTCCTTCTCTAAGAAAACAGTAAATTTAGCTAAGGTATTCTTGTGGTTTGGATTAGGACTTCTCATTTCAGGTGCAATAGCATTTTCTTTACCAAATATTCTTCTTCTAGCAAATAACAATAACGCAGCAGCTTTAGGAAATACTTACATCGTTCTTCTTGCTGTTTCAGGTATTGGAATATTGGTTTTGTCATTGGTGATGTCTTTTGCTTCATTGTTCAAGAGAAACAGTGTTGCAATGATTGTCAGTTACGTTTTGTACACTGTCTTTATGGGTATACTTCTTTCAGGAGTGATGCTTCTTTACTTAGCTATCGCTGAAGTGATCAACGTCAATTTTATGAATACATTTGCTTATGCATTTTTAATCACAGCAGGTGTGTTTGTACTGATGGGTCTTCTGTCGATGGTCATGAAGAAGACAAGCACACTATTCTTGATTGGAACAACTCTGTTTTTAGGTATAGGAATTCTCTGTCTTGTGAATTTCTTTTTGCGTCTTGAAACAATATACTGGATTGTTGATATCGCATTGTTCATGTATATCCTTATTATTACTGCTATCGATATTCACAATGCTAACATGATAGCACAGAGGGCAGATTTCTCAACAGATAACAACTTAGCTATCTACTGTGCAATGAATCTGTACACTGACTTTGTCATCATCTTGATAAGAGTTATGTATTATCTTTTGATTATATTTGCATCTAAAAAAGATTAATTAACTAAGAACAATCAAAAAATAAGATTGTCTATCAATTAGATTTATTATCTTTAATTGAAGGCAATCTTTTTTTATTTGTTTAAAAAGAAAGATGAATCAGTCTATTTCAAACCAAGTGAAATATGTTGTGAAAGTAGCATCGATAACATTTCCGTTACTTTGATCTTCTTGGAAACGAAGTGTTATCTGCTCGTATAGACCTATAGGATTTATAAGATATTCGATTTCAAAACCGCATGTTTTTTCACCGATAGCAGATTGCAAATCGTTTGTGATGGTATTTACGTAATCCATCTTTACAATCTTCTGTATCTCGTCAAACCCTTTTAAAGTGATCCTCATCGACCTGTCATCATTTATATAATAATTGGTAGTTGCTTTCACTCTGTTTTCACTTTCTTTGTATTCGTTCATCTGAAAGTAATCAATGACAACCACTTCATCTATTCTTCTTTTCACTTTTTCGATGTGTCCTTCAACAAAGATAGGTTCATCTTTGCTGTTTTTCATCGATGGATAGATACCAGAACTCTTATATACATCGCTGATAACTTTGTATTCTCCGCTTTTATAGATGTAGTTTGCTCTGTTGTTAGTATATGTCTGGATGATATTTTCTTTTGCTTCTTGATAGGTTATACTTCTTTCTTTTCCACCATTATTACAGGAGACCAATAGAGGAAGGAGAAAGAATACTTTCAGTTTTCTTAATATTTTCATACATAGAAATATATCACAAAACAATCGATTTTTGAAGATGATAGCAAATCACTTTTAATTGAATCATCTTATTATATTTTCTTTTCATCTCTTATTTTTAAATTTTATATTTAACAATTTTTACTAAAAATATATGATTGGTTTTATATATAACAAAAAATAAAAGAAGAATTTTATATAATATTAAAAAATTACATCCAACATATATTTACATATAAAAATTTATAAATTCATTATTCTTTTTAAGTGGTGATATCTAAAATGCTCATGTAGGGATATTATCTTTGCATGCACGATACATATAGCTTAGTAAGTGTTAAATAAATATATTAATTATATAAATTAATTATATAAATAAAAATATCTTCAAAATCAGGTTTATTAATGTTAAAATTATTTCTTGAGATTGATATCTCGTTTTTTGCTTACGAAAAAATTACAAAAAATATGCAGAGGAGAGTCATATGGGTCTATTAGATAAACTGTTCATGATCGATAAAAGAGCCTTTAAAAAGATTGAGAAGAAAGCTAACAGAGTATTCCTCTTTGAAGATGAGTACTCTAAATTATCTGATACCGATTTGAAAGGTAAAACAGAGATATTCAAAAAGAGATTGATGGCTGGTGAGACTGTTGATGATATTCTCCCTGAAGCTTTCGCCGCTTCAAGAGAAGCTGCAAGAAGAGTCTTAGGACAGTTTCCATATCCTGTTCAGGTCTTCGGTGCGACAGTTTTAAATGAAGGCGATGTAGCAGAGATGAGAACCGGAGAAGGTAAGACTTTGACTGCTACTATGGCTGTCTATCTTAATGCTTTGGAAGGTAAAGGTGTCCATGTTGTTACTGTCAACGAGTACTTGGCAAGCAGAGACGCTGATTGGATGGGAAATGTCTATCGTTTCATGGGGCTGACAGTCGGTTGCAATATGAGAGAGAAGAACACCGAGGAGAAGAAAAAGGCTTTCAACTGCGATATTACATATACCACAAACTTTGAAGTAGGCTTTGATTACCTCCGTGACAATATGGCAAAGACCGTTGATAATCGTGTTTTAAGAGGCCTTCACTTTGCTATCGTCGATGAAGCTGATTCTATTCTCATCGATGAATCTAGAACTCCTCTTATTATCTCTGGAGGAAGCGGAACCACTGCTAACACTTATGTCACAGCAGACAGAGCTTGTAAAAGACTTAGAAAAGACAGAGATTTCACAATCGATATTGAGAAGAAGACTTGTTCTTTGACAGATGAAGGAGTCAAGAAGATTCAGCAGATGTTCGCTGTTGACAATCTTTACGATGCTCAGTGGGCAGAGCTCACACATCGTATTCAGCAAGCTTTAAAAGCTAACTATATCATGAAAAAAGATGTTGAGTATATGGTAGCTGAAGGAGAGATTCAACTCATCGATTCATTCACGGGACGTGTGATGAAAGGAAGAGAGTACTCAGATGGTCTTCAGCAAGCTATTCAAGCTAAAGAGCATGTCAATATCAAACCTGAAACAGTCACTTTAGCAACCATCACTTATCAGAATTTCTTCAGATTATATGACAAGTTATCAGGAATGACAGGTACTGCAAAAACTGAAGAAGAAGAGTTTAGAAAGGTATACAACATGAGAGTTGTTCCTATTCCTACTAACAGACCTATTCAGAGAATCGATGATGTCGACTCGATCTTTGGAAATGAGAAAGCTAAATATCAAGCTATCGCTGCTGATATCAAAGAGAGACATGCAAAAGGACAACCTATCTTGATAGGTACCCCTTCTGTTGAGAAATCAGAGATAGTTGATAAACTCCTCAATGAGATGAATATTCCCCATGAGGTTCTCAATGCAAAGAACCATGCTAAAGAAGCTAATATCATCGCTTTAGCAGGTCAGAAGGGAGCTGTCACTATCGCAACTAACATGGCTGGTAGAGGAACGGATATCAAATTGGGTGAAGGAGTTAAAGAGCTAGGTGGTTTAGCTGTTTTAGCTACTGAGAGAAATGAATCCAGACGTATCGATAATCAGCTTAAAGGAAGAAGTGGACGTCAAGGTGACCCAGGTTATTCAAAATTCTATGTCTCATTTGAAGATGAGATATTTGTCAGATATGCTCCCTCATCTTACAAATCTCTTTATGAGAGATTAGGAGATGACGCTTTCCAGAGCCGCATGATGTCAGGAGCAATCACTCAGACTCAGAAGAAGGTTGAAGGATTGAATTTTGACACCAGAAAACAGCTTCTTAATTACGATGATGTCTTATCTAGACAAAGAAAAATAATGTATGAAAAAAGAGATGTGATCCTCTACTCTAAGTCAATTTCAAAAACCATCCCTTCCTACTTTGATTTAGCTTGCAGCTCATTTGCAAAAGAGTGCGTCACCATCGTAGATCAGGAGAAAGTTATCGATGGAAAGAAGCTCTCTGCTTTAGCTTGTGAGAAGATGGCAATCGATCCTAAGTCTGTTCCTGGAGATTTCTTCGATGGACTTACAGTTGAAGATGCTGGTAATCTTCTCTCCGCTCAGCTTCAAAAGATCTATCAATCTCACCAGGAAGAAGGAAAGTGGACTGATGACATGAAGAACTTTGCAGAGAAGACGATCACTTTGGATTGTGTGGACAGAAGATGGACAAGACATATCGATCAGATGGCAAAATTAAGAGAAGCGATTTGGCTTCGTTCTTACGCACAGACAGATCCTTTGCAAGCTTACACAAACGAGGGATTTGACATGTTCAATAAGATGAATTTGAACATCGCTTTAGACGTCTCAAAAACTCTTTTACATGTTGCTTTCAGACCGAATCCTGACGCTGAAAAAGCAAGTGAAGAGAACATGTCTAATGTCACTCCTGATAAAGAGGAGATAGACAGATCAAATCCCCAAGCAAAGATCAGTTAAAAAAGTTATTGTTTATTTTATAAGAGATAAGAATATAAGGAGGAGTATCGCTTAGATGATAGAGTTATCTAATATCAAGAGCTCTTTTGAGAGCCTAAATAAAAGATACCTCGATCTGATAGGCTGCCTTTGACATTGATTCTTTAAAAGAAGAGAATGAATCACTTTCAAAGCAAGCCAGTTCAGAGGGGTTTTGGAACGATTTAAACAGAGCTAAGGAAGTGAATAAAAAACTAGCTGAAAACACTGCCAAGCTTGAAAAAGCAGACTACTTTTTAAATGTGATAAATCAGGTCAAAGATTCTCTTGAATATCTTCAAGAGATCGATGATAACGATGTTTTAGTATCAACAAATCAGCTGATTCAGTCTGCTACTAAAGAGTTTTTAGAGTTTGAGAAATCAATTTATTATTTCAGACAGTACGATTCACTGAACGCTATTTTAGAGTTTCATCCAGGTGCTGGAGGAACAGAAGCTCACGATTGGACCAGCATGCTACTAAGAATGTATCTCAGATATGCTGAAAGCAAGAAGTACAGTGTGAAGATTTTAGATATGATAGAAGGTGATGAAGCTGGTATTTCCTCATGCACAATCCTGGTGTCAGGTAAAAACGCCTACGGTAATTTAAGGAGTGAAAACGGAGTTCATCGACTTGTAAGAATATCGCCTTTCGATGCTTCTGGAAGCAGGCACACTTCTTTTGCTAGCGTTTCAGTCATCCCTGAGATGAACGATTCAATAGAGATCAACATCAATCCTGCGGATTTGAAGATAGATACTTATCATTCATCAGGAGCAGGTGGACAGAATGTCAACAAGACAGAGAGTGCTGTAAGAATAACTCATCTTCCTACTGGAATTGTTGTCTCCTGTCAGGTTGAAAGAGATCAGCTTGCTAACAAAGAGACCTGTATGGACATGTTGAAGTCAAAACTCTTCCAAATAGAAGAGAAGAAGAGACAGGAGACTATCTCTTCTATCGGTGGTGAGAAAAAAGAGATATCGTTCTCTTCTCAGATACGCTCCTATGTCTTCTGCCCGTACACCCTTGTTAAAGATCACAGAACTGACTATTCAGAAGTGAATGTGCAGTCTGTTATGGATGGAAACATCCAAGGGTTCATAGACAGTTATCTGAGATTTGATTTTGTAAATAGCAGAGAGATAAAGAATGGATAGATTGAAGAGTTTTTTTTATAAGCAGTGGCTCATAATCAAAAAAGAGTTTACTTCAGAAACTCCTCAAGCGTTGATAATCAATTCTCTGATTGTCATCTTAGGGTCATTTATCTATGCTTTTGGATCAGCTTTCTTCATCATACCGATGAACCTGATCACTGGAGGTATATCTTCTATTGCACTTGTTGTCACCAAGTATGTAAACTTAGATATAGACATGCTTATCTTGATAATAACTTGGATCTTCTTTGTGATGGGCCTTTTTACTCTGGGAGTAAAGTATTCAATAAGAACACTTCTTTTTACCATCACCAATCCTCTTTTTATCATGATGTTTCAGCAGATAATAAAATCGGTGACAATAGGAGGAGTAAACGTCTTAGATGTGACCAAAGTAACTGAGATTGTAATCGGTGACTTTAAAATTCAACAGGAAGGAGTCAGAGTTCTCTCCTATATAGCATCCTCATTAATCGGTGGTTCAATTTTAGGTATTGGTGTTGGAGTTGCTCTTGCAGGAGGAGGTTCTTCTGGAGGAACTGACGTCATCAATCTACTTGTTAGAAAATATTTTCATATCAAAGTAGGAGTCACCTCTTTTACTCAGGATATCATCATTATCATCATCGGTTTTTTCACATTTGATATGAACTTTATAGCATCGTGTTTCGGTATAATATCAGCACTTTTGTGCTCTATCTTGATAGATAAGGTATCCTTTGGAAACAGTCAGTCTTATGTCGCTTTGATCTGCACTGACAAGTGGTACATCATCAATGAGAGGATAATGAACGAGACGACCAGGGGAACAACTCTGGTCTCAATAAAAGGCGGATACTTAAAGAAGGATACCAATCTGATTGAAGTGTGCTTTGATAAGAGAGACTACGCATCGATAAAAGGTATCATTTTAAAAATCGATCCAAACGCTTTCATCACTGTCATGAAAGCCAGTGAAATAATAGGATACGGTTTTACAAGGAAGACGCCGAAGGTTGAAGATATCTCTTCTCTTGATCTGAGCGAGAAAGAGAAGAAGTATTATCTGAAGAGAGCAGATAAAAAAAGGAAAAGTAATTAGGAAAGAATTATGATTGATGAGACTCACAGATTTAAGATAGAGAGCAAGTTTTCTCCAACTGGTGATCAACCGCAGGCTATCTCTTCTCTCGTCGATGGAATAAGAGAAGGGAAAAGATGGCAGGTTTTAAAGGGAGCTACCGGAACTGGTAAGACTTTTACTATGGCTAATATCATAGAGAGAGTTCAAAGGACAACGATGGTTTTGGTTCACAATAAGACCTTAGCAGCTCAGCTTTTCGGTGAGTTAAAAGAGCTCTTTCCTAATAACAGAGTCGAGTACTTCATCTCAAATTTCGATTTCTATCAGCCAGAGGCTTACATTCCTAAAACTGATACCTACATAGATAAACAGGTTGTCATGAACGATGAGATAGAGATGATGCGCTCAAGCGCAGTCAATTCTCTTCTGGAAAGAAAAGATACCATCGTCGTCTGCTCAGTTGCTTCAATCTATGGTTTAAGCGATCCTGATGAGTATAGAAATCTCTCCTTCACTCTCCATGTGGGAGAACCTTTCAATTCTTTTGAGATAGCAAAGAAGCTTGTGATCTCTCAGTATAAGAGAAATGATGTATCTCTTGAGAAAGGAACATTCAGAATAAAAGGAGAGTGCATGGATATCTGCCCTCCATCAAACGATGACTATTACATAAGAGTTTACAGTGATTTTGACACCATCTCTGAGATATACAAGATGAAGATGACTACCGATGAAGTCATCTACAGCATGGAGTATTATCCTATCTTTCCTGCTCATGAGCACGCATCAGGTCTGGAGAGATTATCAAGAGCATTGGGTACAATAAAAGAAGAATTAACTGAGAGATTAGCTTTCTTTGAAAAAGAAGGTAAGCTGCTTGAATGTGAGAGATTAAAGATGAGAACTGAGCACGACTTAGACTCTTTGAGAGAATTTGGAATGTGTGCAGGAGTTGAAAACTACTCTCGTCACTTCGATGGAAGAAAAGAAGGAGAGACTCCTTATACTCTTTTAGATTACTTTCCTAAAGACTTCCTTCTTTTTATCGATGAGTCTCATGTTTCAATTCCTCAGATATCAGGAATGTATAACGGAGACAGAGCCAGGAAGAAGACTTTAGTAGATTATGGTTTTAGATTGCCTAGTGCTTTAGATAACAGACCTTTGAGGTACGATGAGTTTGAAAAGAAAATAAACAACGTCATATGTCTATCGGCTACTCCTGGTGATTACGAGTTAGAAAAATGTGATAACAGACCGGTAGAACAGCTTATCAGACCTACAGGTCTTTTAGATCCTATAATAGAAGTCAGATACAATTCTAATAATCCGATATACGATCTGCTTGAAGAGATAAAGAAGAGGATTGAGAAAAATGAGAGAGTTTTAGTGATATCTTTGACCATCAAAGACGCTGAGAATCTCACTCAGTTTTTAAAAGAGAGAAAGATAAAGGTCACTTATATTCAGCATGAGATCTTGACTCTTGAAAGAACTGAGATCATCTACAAACTGAGAAAAGGAATCTATGATGTTGTCGTTGGAATCAATCTCTTAAGAGAAGGCCTAGATATTCCAGAGGTCTCTTTGATAGCGATATTAGATAGCGATAGGCAAGGCTTTTTAAGAAGCGAGAGATCTCTGACTCAGATAGTCGGAAGAGCTGCCAGAAATGAAAATGGAAGAGTCATCATGTACTGTGATAACATCTCTGAAGCTATGAGAAGAACTATCGATGAGACAAAGAGAAGAAGGATGATTCAAAACAGGTACAATGAGGAACACAACATCACTCCAAAGACAATAAAGAAAGCGATCATTGAACCTGTGAGGATGATAGAGAGCAAGATAAAAGTTGAAAACGAAGCTAAACTATCTAAAAAGGAACTTGATAACATCATTAAGAAGCTGACAGCTGAGATGATGAAAGCCAGCAAAGAATTAGATTTTGAAAAAGCAGCTCTTTTGAGAGACAAAATATTTGAACTTAAATCGAGGTGATAAATGGCTACTGTTCTTCTGATAATTATTTACATGATCTTCATATCATTAGGTTTACCAGATTCGATGTTAGGATCTTCTTTTCCTGCGATAGCTGACAATATAAAGGCACCTATTCAGTTCACTTCTTACATTTCACCTATCACATCAATATGCACTATTCTCTCTTCTCTCTGCGCTCCTTTTTTGATAAAAAGATTTAAAGAGCAGTACGTCATCTCTTTTTCAATCATGCTGACTGCTATAGGACTTTTGATCTTCTCCTTCGCAAGAGAAAACACGCTATATCTTCTTTTTATTTCAGCTGTTCCTTTAGGATTAGGAGCAGGTGCAATCGATGCATCTATAAACAATTATGTTGCTTTACATTATAAAGCAATTCATATGAATTGGCTCCACTGCTGCTGGGGAGTAGGAGCTTCGATTTCACCTATGATAATAGGGGCGTTCATAGATCCAAACAACAATTCCAAGGGATGGAATATCGGTATTTTAACAGTATCTATAATCCAGTTTGTAATCATGTTCATCTCTTTTATCTCTGTACCTCTGTGGAACAGAATGAAAGTCAAAGAAGATAAGAAGGAAGAGAAAAAGGAAGATTATAAATATGTAATACTTTTTAAAAATCCTGTTTTCTATCTCACTGTATTAGCTTTTTTCTGCTACTGCGGTCTTGAGACGACAATGGGACTGTGGACTGGATCATATCTCAATTATGGAAAAGGATTTGATACTGCTCAAGCAGCTTCTTTATCTTCTTTCTTCTTCATCGGAATCACTGTCGGAAGATTCATTTCTGGTCCCTTATCATTGAAGATAAAAGAGAACAATATGATCAGGATAGGAGAGATAATCATCTCTATCTCAATGGTCTTTATGATCATCTCCTCCGTGTATCAAGAGGAGTATACAAAGAGCCTTGCCTTAGCTTCTATTGTCATCTGCGGTTTAGGATGCGCTCCTATCTATCCAGCTATCATAAGATTGACTCCTTACAGATTCTCCAAAGCAGGAAGTCAGAAAGCTATGTCATTAGAGGTTGCGATAGCCTACATTGGAAATCTGATATCTCCATTTATCTTTGGAGAGATTGCAAAAGCAATAAACAATTATCTTATTCTTCCTTACATTATTATCACTTTTCTATCTGTGATGATTCTCTGCCATGAGATAATCAATATCAGACTAAAGAAGAGAGATAGCATTTTAAATGATGAAGATAAGAAGAAGTATCTAGCAGAGGTGTGATCATGAAAGAGATAGACAAGTATACGCTGTTTTTATCAAAAACATATAGAAGGAAACTTTTTTCTAAGTTTCTAGCTGCCATAACTGATTTTAAACTCGTTCAACCTGGAGATAGAATCTGTGTCTGTATCTCAGGGGGAAAAGACTCTATGCTGATGGCAAAATTGTGGATGATGTATAATGAGTATATCAACAGCGATTTAAAGATCTTTTATCTGGTGATGAATCCAGGATACAACAAAGTCAATCTGGATATGATCAAAGATAATTTAAAGAGATTGAATATAGAAGCGAAGATTGTTGATACTGATATATTCAAAGTCGCTTACGCTCAAGAGAAATCTCCTTGTTACCTGTGCGCAAAGATGAGAAGAGGAGCTTTATACAGGATTGCAAAAGAGGAAGGATGCAACAAGATATCTTTAGGACATCACTATGATGATGTTATTGAGACCACTTTGATGAACATGTTAAATGCAGGTTCTTTTCAGACGATGCTACCTAAAGTCCACTCTGATAATTACAAGGGAATGGAACTCATCCGTCCTATGTATTACATAAGAGAGAAAGATATTCTTCTCTTCTGTGAGAAGATGAATCTGTCTTTTATAAGGTGTGCTTGCAAGTTCACAGAAAAGACCACAACAGGTGAGATCAAAAGTCAGAGAAAAGAGACAAAACTGTTGATAGCAAAACTGAAAAAAGAGATGAATGAGCACGTTGAAGAGAATATCTTCTCAGCTGCAAACAACGTCGTATTTGAAAAGATTTTAGGATACAAAGATGATCAAGGCCATCACTCTTTTTTAGAGATATATGATAAGGAAGGTAAGTAAATGTTGATTTTAGAGAATATTTCAAAACAGTATGGAGGAAGAACTCTTTTTAAAGATGTCAACCTGTCTTTTAAAAAAGGAGAATGCTACGGAATAATTGGAGCAAACGGAGCAGGTAAATCCACTCTTTTAAAAATTATTTCAGGTGAGATAGAATCCACAGATGGACACATCTATCTTGATGAGAAAGAGAGAATGTCAGTTTTAAAACAGGATCATGATGCTTTCGATGAAGAAGAGGTTTTAAGAACTGTTTTATTAGGTCATAAAAGACTTGTTGATATCATGGATCAGAAAGAGAAACTCTACAGCAAGAAAGACTTCTCAGAGGATGATGGTCTTCTGGTTGCGGATTTAGAAAATGAGTTTTTAGAGATGAACGGATGGGAAGCAGAAAGCAATGCTGAAAATCTTTTAAACAGCATAGGTGTCCCTTCTTTATTTCATCATCTGAAGATGAAAGAATTAGATCCGAAGATGAAAGTCAAAGTGCTTCTAGCTCAAGCTCTTTTTGATAATCCTGATATACTGATCTTAGATGAGCCTACAAACGGACTTGATTCTCACACATGCACCTGGCTTGAAGATTATCTTATCGATTTTGAAAATACCATTCTTATAGTCTCACATGACAGATACTTTTTAAATAGGGTATGCACAAGGATCTTGGATGTCGATTATTCTGCTATCAATGAGTTTGTCGGTAATTATGATTTCTGGGTAGAATCATCGATGCTCATTCAAAGTCAGATGAAGCAGCAGAACAAGAAGAAAGAAGAGAAAATCAAAGAGCTTGAAGAGTTCATCAGAAGATTTGGAGCTAACTTATCAAAATCAAAACAGGCAACATCGAGAAAAAAATCTTTAGAAAAGATCAAATTAGATGAGATAAAACCATCATCTAGAAAGTATCCTTTCATCTCTTTTAAAAGTGAGTACAATTTGGGGAATGACATACTCGAAGTGAAAAATCTCTCCTCAGCTTCTTTCTTTGAAAAGATGAACTTCATCTTAAAAAAGAGCGATAAAGTAGCTTTCTTAGCTGATAATTCTTTAGCTGTCACTAGGTTATTTAATATCTTGACTTCTAATGAAGAAGCGGATTCTGGTACCTTTAAATTCGGAATCACAATCCATCCTAGTTATCTTCCTTCATCTCTGCAGGAGTTTGAAAACATCGAAGACAATCTGATAGATTATCTTAGACCGTATGGGAAAGAAGATAGCGATCTTTACATAAGAGGATATTTAGGAAGGATGCTTTTTTCAGGAGATGAAGCAAAGAAAAAAGTTGAAGTTTTATCTGGTGGAGAGAAGGTCCGTTTAAGATTCTGTAGAGTGATGCTTGATCCTGGTAATCTTATAATCCTTGATGATCCTACCAACCATTTGGATTTAGAATCTATCGAGTCTTTAAATAAAGCGATGAGCGAGTGCAAAGGGGTTCTTCTTTTTTACTCTCATGACAGACAGCTTATGAAGTCTATTGCAAACAGATTCATCTACATAAAGAATGATCTTTCTATAATCGATAGAGAGATGAACTACGATGAATTTGAACAGTTCATGTATCAGAAAGAAGGTATCACCATATAAAGATGATAGAGGAAGAAAAAGAATCTGTCAGAAGAGAGATGAAAGAGTATAGAAGATCTTTTACTTTATCAGAGAAAAGAAGAAAAGATGAAATCATCTTTAAGAAGGTGACAAAAAATAAGAGAGTTCTCGCTGGAAAAAAGATAGGAATATATCTTTCAAAAGAAGAAGAGATAGATACAAAGAAGATAATAACTCAACTTTTATCTATGGATAAGAAGGTGTATATTCCTAAAGTTATAGGTGATGATCTTATATTCACTCATTTTGATGGAAACTATAGTCTTCTTGTGAAAAACAGATTTAACATTTTAGAAGTTGATGACAAGTTTGCTAAAGATGTTGACATTGATGTTTTAATTCTCCCAGCTCTATCAGTAGATAAAAAAGGATATCGTTTAGGATATGGGAAAGGTTTCTTTGACAGATATCTTTTAAACAAGAAAGTGTACTCGATTGCTCTTGTCTATAAAAGACAGATTGTAAATTCTCTACCTTCCTTGTGTACAGATTATAAGGTAGATGAGTATATCTCAGATTAATGAGTGAAAATATCACAAATCATTTTTGTATCCATTTTTATTGAATTTATTATCAGACCACAATTTATACTTTAATAGGGAATTTTGAAATGAAGATTCATCCAAAATGTAATTATAAAACCGAAGAAAGTATGAATTATTGTCCTCGATGTTGAAGTATGATAAACGAGACTTTTCAATAAGATTTTATATGAGGAATACAATACTGAATCAAATACGGCTAGGTATCTTATTCCTAGACGAGATCTGGTCATGTTTTTTTGTTAAAATTTTTCACTGTTTGTCTGTACTCTTTTTATGGGTTTTCCTTCTCTCAGCAAGGAATTTAATATTCTTTATGCTGATGAGCACAGAATCAGTCCTTATCTATCGCTTTTATAAAACATACTCACCTTTGGAATATACTGGTCATTCATTAAGGAAAGAAGAGTTGAAAATTTTTCACCTATAAAAATGTAAACAACAGTTTTACAACTATTATCTACATCTTCTATTATGTTCTCTCCGGTCTGTTTTTTGATGTTACAACCTTGTTTTTATTTAGATACGAACTCAATAAGCACAGCAAGATTTAAAGAGAAAGCAGCTGTTTAAAATAAGGAAGTTCATCACAGAATTCACAGAATGTATGCCACTCTTTTAATCTGTGATTCTTTCTCTGCTGATACATGGTTTTTAATTGCTGATAATTGGTAGTCATCGTTGCTCCAAGGCAGAATCCACAAGGTAAAGAAGCGATGAGTTCTCGCCATTTATCTTTTTTCTTCTCATCTTGATCATCCATCTCATTGTACTGTTTTATGAGCTTTTCCATTATTGCTAAGATCTCTTTATTTGTCTCTTTTACACACTGAGATGAAATATCGAATTTTAAAAGGCAGTGCATGGTGGATTGAGAGGAGACAAAATCAAACCAGTGGTATCTCTGCGCCTGTTTCCAAAAGTATAAAGGAGCAGTTAAATCCATCTGAACTATGATTCCTTTTAGATAGTTGTCATGTCCGGTTCCTGTAGGTACACTTCCCAGTTTTATTCCTCGTGAGAGATCTTTTTCAGTGATAGTCTGATGATTCAAAAATTTCGTTCTCATCGGATTTCCGCTTGCTATTATTGCTCTATCAACTCCGTAAACCTGAACGTTCTCAATTTTAAATTCCATTTCTCTTTCCCTCCAATATGTTTTCTAAAAGAGCAACTCTTGTAAGCAAACCTACTCCTTTAGGTACAGGTGACTGATACTTGACTTTTAAGTTAGGAATAACATCTCCTTTGAGTTTGCCATTTTCTCTGTTTATCCCAACATCAATGATGTATGCATCATCTTTAAATAAGAAAGTGTCATCTAAAAAATAGGTTTTCCCTACTGCTACGATGATGAGATCTGCATTTTTCACATATGAGAAGAGATCATCTCTTCTAGTGTGTGAATGAGTTATAGTGACATTGCAATTTTTATTTAACAGCAGAGAAGCAATCGGTTTACCTACGATGTTGCTTCTTCCTATAATAAGTGCATTTTTAGATTCGTAATCATAGTTTAAAGAATCTAAGTACATGATTATTCCTTTTGGAGTGCAGGGAGTAAAAAGACTTAACGGATGAAATCCATCGATGTCTTTTTTATATGAGATAGATAAAGCGATCTTCTTTTCATCGATGTGCGAAGGTAAAGGAAGCTGTACTATGATTCCACAGATCGATTCATCTTTATTAGCTTCATCTATAATTGAGAGAATATCTTCTTCTTTGATGTTTTCATCAAGTTTTTTTAAAACAGGTTTTATTCCGACTTCTAAAGCATCTTTTATCTTACCTTTGACATAAGCGTTGCTGGCTTCATTGTCACCTACTTGAATAATTAAAAAAGATACTTCATCAAAGAGAGAAACTTCCTTTTTTATCTCTTCTTTTTTGAATTTGACAAAATCAACAATTTCCATAATCTAGTATTTGATAGAAGGAATTCTTCCTTCGTATTTTCTTATCTTTATGCCAGCTAAGGTCAACAGTTTTAAAGATGCTTGTGTACTGAGTTCGTTCTCATATTTATTTTCAGCGTACACCAGTTCTTTTATTCCAGATTGGGTTATTGCTTTTGAACACTCATTGCACGGGAAAAGAGTTACATACAGAGTGCAATCTTTTAAAGCAGAACCGTTTCTAGTGTTCAATATAGCATTGAATTCCGCGTGACAGACATACAGATATTTATTGTCTAGACCATCATTTTTATTCCATGAGAGCTTCTCTTCATCTAATCCTCTAGGCATGCCGTTATATCCGATAGACACCACTTTGTGGTCGCTATCAACAATGCATGCTCCAACTTTGGTATTAGGGTCTTTGCTTCTTAAAGAAGAAAGATACGCTATTCCCATAAAATATTCATCCCAACTGATATCAGCTTTTATCATCTTTTTTATTTAACCTCTTCGCTATCATCTATTTCTTTATCTTGAAGGTTTACAACACCTGTACTATTCTCTTCACTGTTTTTGTTTTCTAAAGAACTGTTTTTAATCATATCATCATCTTCTTTTAATGCCTGCGCTATTTCTTTTTCTTTTTGTAAGGCAGCTTTCTTCTGATTTTCAATTTTTCTTTTCCTGACTAATACCATGTATACACCTATCGTTATCATAACAAGTAAAAACACGACTATTGTGATGATGATAGTCTTCGTATCAGCTACGTTCTCTACTTTGATTTTGATGCCTTCATCAGCTACGTAGAGGTATCCGTTTTTCTTCACTGCAACAAATAACTGATATTCGTTGATGGTGTTTTTAAAAGTAAAACCTTGATTAGTAAAGGATGTATTGTTGTTGATACTGCTGTTGATAGGATCTTCTTTATTTGAAGAGACGAAGAAGAAGGTCTCTTTTATATCAGGAGAGTAATCTTTGTATGTGATGTATGTGTTAGGATCATCGCTCAAGGTAACTTTTATAGAATCGAAAACGAGTTTTCCATCTGTCGCCTTGTAATCAGTTTTAAAATCGCCTAAATTGTAAGAAACTTTGAGATCGGATTTAATCTCAAAAACTTCTCTAGTAGTGTGAACGCAGGAAAATAGAGCAAAAACAGAAATAAAAAAGAAGATAATAGAAGCAAAATGTAGTTTTTTCATAATAATAATTATAAGGCATTATTCATTTAAAGTGTGCAAAAGAAGATGTGTGCCAGATGAAAATCAAAATGTCAATCATTTATACTTAGTTATCGTATGTAAAATATCTCAAATTTCAAATTCATTATATTATTAAAAAATTATATTGTAAATAATGAATTGGTTTATTTTTAATCAACTTATATTGACAATTACTATGTCGTAATGATAGTAGAATTTTTCTTTTTTATAATTATTAGCTTCAAAAATGACATAACCAGATGTGTAGTCTATGATTTTGACAGTGACATTCTCTTTTATAAGTGGATCAACAGAGATTATGTGATCAAGTATTCCAACTCCTTTAAAATCGATATAAGAGAACGAGTGAATGTTTGTGTAGTTGACATTTTTATAAGATTTGATTAAAAGGGAAAGAGATACTTTACTTTCAACAAAAGTCTGATTAGTCAAAGATAAGAGCAAATAAGATAAATTGTATGCGTTGTTCTTCTTGCTGTAAGTAAATGATAAAAGGTCTTTTTGATACTCTTCATTATCTTTTAAATTTACAAGCTTTAAATCATCGATATCAGCATTAACTAATTTATTTACGTAGTTTATTGAAATATCATCTATCACAAAGTTTGCTATATAGTTTGATGATAAATCGACGTAGACAGAAGTTGAATCTATATTCTTTTGAATATTTAAGATTCTTCCATTTATATCTTCTTTCTCAATTGAAGAAGAGATATCTTCTGTGCTTATTATTATGTCGCCGATATTACACTTAACCTCTTCATAAGAAGATAAGATAAATTCTCTGATCTCATCCCTTATTCTAGTTATTTTTCCTTCAGTATAAAAAGTTTTATCTATGTCTCCTTTGTAACCGTAATTATATCTGACTCTATTTGGATCGTCAGGAAGAACATATCTTTCTGTGTAGATTTTTTCTGTGCTTTTTTTAGGAAATATCGCAGCATCTAATAATATGAATAATAAAGAAACAACAACGATAGAGAAACACTGGGATATCTTTAACATATTTCGTTTCATTTTTTTACTCCTTTAGACAGTCCGATATTTTTTTATTTGAGAAGTATAAAGAGAAAATAAAAGAAGAGATAAGGATCAGAGAACTTATTAAAAATACAGGTAAAAGAATCATCTTGTAATCAAGTGGGAAAAGCAACACTGATGAATTTTTTAAAACCGTCACCGACAGGTAGATGTATATAAAGATAGATATAGGTGTAGCATAAAAGATGGAACATAAAAGTGAAACAAGATTCTCTTTTAAAAACATGCATGTTATATCGCTGTTATTAGCACCAAAAGATTTTCTTATACCTATTTCCACAACTCTTTTTTTCAATAGTAAAAACAGAATTATGATAGATATAAGACAGAGGATGATAGATGATGCTGTGAGTGATATTGATTCTATTCTTCTGCTTGTTTCGTAGGCTTTTGTGTGCTCAAAAATCATCTGTGATAAAGCTGATAGTTCTACTCCAGCATATCTGCTTTCTTGAATATCTTTTTTTAAATTTCCTAGAAGTTCTGTACTTATATCGTGCGAAAAGAAAATCAACGAAGTATCTACTCTGCTCATTTTTTTATTAGAATACAAAACAGGTAAGGAGATGTAATCTTTATTTGTTAGATTCTGCTCATCTAAATACTTTTTTAAATCAAGTGAATCTGAAAATACACCTTTGACTATGTATATCTTACTTCCTGTAGATGTATTTGTCTTTATCTGTTCATTCAGACATGTTTTGACATCGTTGAAGATTATTTTTGCAACGGATTCATAAAGATAGATGCTTTTAAAAGAGTCGCTTTCGTCATAATTTGAAATATCCCCGTAGATAAGTTCTGTTCGCTCAGTAGCACCTCTGATTGTAAAAGATGGGAGAAGCATTTTTTTTGACAATTTACTGACACCTTTTCCTTCTAAAGAGTATGACTTATCATTTATAGAGAAAAGACCTAGGTTATCAGTTGAAAAGCAGTTGTAATCAGTGTCTTTCCACATCTGAAACAGCTGTTTATCTTGATAAGTGATCTTTTGAAAATAAGATCCTTTATCTACTGTCAACGTCTTATAGTCTGTGTTCATAAAGGAAATGAGATTAATTTTTTGTGTCAGAACTGATGAGTAATTGTTTATCATCAGACATATTAATGAGAGAGTAATAGTTACTGTGAAAAGGAAGTATTCAAAAAAATTAGCATTCATTCTCTTAAGTACATTCGGTTTTAAAATTCTTTCTTCTCTCATAGCAATGCAACCTTTTTATCAGTTATTTTATACTGCTTGGCAGCTATAGATGAGCACTGTTGATCGTGTGATACAAGAACTATAGCTATACCTTCTTCTCTGTTTATCTTTTTAAATAGATTCAAGACAATATCTCTGTTTTCAGTGTCGAGGTTTCCTGTAGGTTCATCAGCGAAGATGATCTTTGGATTCAATACTAGTGATCTGATTATAGCTACCCTCTGTTTTTCTCCTCCAGATAAGGTCTCCATCTTTTGTTGTTCAACATGTTCTAAATTGAATGTTTTAAATAGATCGTGTATCTTTTTTAATTGTTCTTCGTTAGAGAAAGATTTCAAGTAGTGGAAAGGAATTGAAACATTCTCTATAGAAGATAGTCCAGGAATTAAATTATAGTTTTGAAAGACAAAACCAAAATTATTTAATCTAATATCGCTCAATTTCTTTGAAGATTCATTGTTTATCAATTCATTTTTAAAGTAATAATTTCCTTTATCAGGTCTGTCAAATAAAGAGAGAAGATGTAAGAGAGTTGTTTTTCCATCTCCGGACGAACCTGATATTGAGATAAACTCTCCTTCCTCAATAATTAAATTCATACTGTCAAAAATACATTTGTCTTTAAAATATTTTGAACAGTTTTCTAATCTGATCAGCTCATTTGACATATATTTGACCACCATTTATATCTGTGACAAGACCATTGTACAGAACTTGTGAAATCTCATAGTAGTCTCCAAAACAAATTCCTATTCTCATCGTTACATCTTTAATATGAGAATCTTTAAACAAAACAGCTGAATATACTTTATCCATGTGTTGATACTTGTCGACGCTTGAATAAAGATAAGCACCTGATGTACAGATACTATCTTTCAAACTGTATCCTTTTTTTAAAAATTCCAAGCTGATCTTCGTCTGTATTTTAAGATTGTCGTTATTGATTTTTATAGTCGCTTTAGCTGAATTGTTCTGAATATTTATGTAATCTATATTAATTATCTCACCATCAGTTATGTAATCGCCTTTAAGATAAAAATCAAATTGGTCACCTACAACATATTTTTCATAGTAGATGTTAAAGTAAAAATCAATGAAGACATCTGTAAGTTTTTTGATAGTTATCTTGTTTGTTTCAATCATTACAACTATTCCATTACATGTCGATATCACATCTGCACCATTCTTTTTACCAATGGTGGATCCATTTTCAATTTTATCACCTATCTGTAAAATTGTCTCGTCTATTTCATAATCGACAAACGATATTTCTTCATCGAAATAAGTTTCTGAGATATATGTATTATCAACATCAGGAAACGAATGATTTTTGATCGGCAAAAGCCTGTATGTCGCTAGTGATTTATCATCTATGTACGATTCAGAAAAAGAGTTTTTTTCTGGATAATAATCTCTATTATCATAGGTTTTTAAGTTTAAAGAAAGAATGATTAGTGCTGACACCATTCCTAAGACTAATGTGGAAATTAGACATATCTGAAAGACTGATTTTTTCATAATAGTCCTCCATTTATAAATAAGGTTACTATCAGAAACAGTACTGGAAACACAATAATATTTCCTATGTAAAAATAAATAGAATAACGTCCTAAATAATTAATTGGAGCGAATATTTTACAACCGAGAAAAGAAATTTTTGAATTCTTCTCTCTATAGATTGTTTTCCCTAGAAGATACCCAATTGAATAAGTGAAAATATATGGGAAGATGACCCACTGATCATAATTGCTCATATTATGTGTCTGTGAAAAATTGAACCATCTAAAAGGACTCAAAGAAAAGTTTAGATCATAGAAATACAAAATAATCGATGCAGTTAAAAAAGCAATAGAAAAAATTATGTTAACAAAGATAGGAAATCTATCTAGGATAAGAAATATAAGTATGCAAAATGCATATCCGATGAATATTCCAAAATTAAAAATTACAGGGTATTTTGTGTAATTTAATATGAAGAAGGAAACTAGATAATAAATAAGAAAAAAAGTGACAAGGAGTAAAAATCTTCTTAAGTTATGTTTTGATAGAGTGAATGATATTCCAGCTAAAATAAAAAATATCAACCAAATTAAAAACACAAAATATCCAATGTACTGGTTTCCAAAAAGAACATCATTACAGAATTCTCCAATTTTTATTGATACTTGGCTCTGATTTTCAAATTTCCAAATACCTGTATAAGAGAATAGATAATACATAAAAGCAAAGTGCTGCAAAAGCATCAACAAAATTAATATTCCTCTGAAAAAGTCAAGTTCAACAATTCTTTTTTTCGTTTTCATATTTTTAGCCTTCAGTGCACATTATCATTAACTTTGCAATTATTGCTTTCTTTACAGGTGATGAACCCATCTGGTATTTCATAACAAAATAATCTGCTACAAATTTTTTAGAAACATCTGCAATAGAGAACGAATAGT
>JALEUS010000094.1 GCA_022780765.1 Bacilli bacterium
AAATCCTTCAAATATATTTTTCATCAGTTTATCGAGCTCGAATAGATCCATGTAAAAAGAGAGTCGGCGTTAATGAATTTAAATTGCTTCTTGAAACTTATCATAATAAAATAGCGGGTAGCGATTATCTTTATAGTGCTATAAAACCATGTCTTAATGAATTTGACTACATCAGGAAAAACCTAAGGCGACATGGTGAAGAGTATAGTCTTGATAGTCTAATTGAATACTACAAAAAGACTGACGCTTTATTTACTGAAGCAAGTGACGCTCTTATCGAAGAGATAATTGATATTAAGAAAGAAGAAGATTTATTATTCCGAAGTCGCTATAGATAGGGGTATTCAGAACTCATAAGGGGTATTCAATTTTTCAATAAGGGTATTCAATAAAGGACTAAGGGTATTCAAAAAATCACTTAGGGGTATTCAAACTCGTATTAAGAACAGTAATTAAAGCCATATTATGAAGATTTAGGCTTGATTTCAAAGATGGGTTTCAAGCCTTTTTGTTATCTCATTGTTATTTTTTTAATTCCTATTATAATTTCTTAAAAGATTAAGAAAATTAAAGATGAGTATAAAAAAGATAGAAACAAATTTATATTGGTAAGAAAAATCTAAGATAAGGTAAAGAATCAAATCAATGAAAGAATCTGGAATAGTAATGTCAAAGTAATTGCAGGTATTAGAAGAGGTGGAAAAGCAACTCTTCTTTTCAATATTTTAAGGAGTATTTGATCTCTAGTTTTGGAAATGCTTATCGCATAATGATGTAACTATATTAGATTTTAATTGATTTATAAACAAGCTGTTATCGATAGAATAGGTAAAAGGAAGTGTTGTTATTAATCTTTTTCTCAAGTTTAATCTTTTTTTTACTTTTTTCAGAAGAACAATGTAAAAAGAAAAAACTTTTACTCTTGTTTTTTTAATCTTTTTTTATTTCTGTTATTATAATGAATTGTAAGAGATTAAAAAAATATGAGATCTATAAGAGAACTTTATATAATCGGACATGGTCCTAGTTCTTCGCACACTATGGGTGTTGCTTTTGCTTGTGAATATGTAAAGGAAAAATATTTGGATATAAAAGAGGTAAAAGTGATACTATACGGTTCACTTGCTTTGACAGGAAAAGGTCATTTAACAGATTATATAATAAAAAAAGAATTTGATAAAAAACTTAAGAGCATCGATTTTGATACTGTAAAAAAGACTTCTCATCCCAATGTTATGGAGTTTTTTGTCACAGATAATGATGGAAAAGAACATTATGAGAAAATCTGTTCTACCGGTGGAGGAAGCATAAAAATATTCAGTCAAAAGGATCAGAAACATAAGGAGATCTATCCCCATAATTCACTGAAAGATATTCTTCTATTCTGCAAGAAAGAGAGAATATCTCTTGTTGACTATGTGAAAAGATATGAGGATAAAGATATTCTTTCTTATATGAAAGAGATTCTTTTGACAATGAAAAACGTAACCAAAACAGGTATGAATAAAACTGGTTATCTTCCAGGCACACTGAAGGTTAAAAGAAAAGCAAGTGCCATGTATAAAAGAGCGTTAACAAACAATAGTTTGTCAGATATTAATACATGTATTGCTATTACAAGTTTCGCTGTAGCTGAAGAAAACGCTTCAGGAGGTGTCGTTGTCACTGCTCCCACATGCGGAAGTGCAGGCGTTTTACCTGGAACGATCACTTACTGTAAGATGAACAACTTGTCTGAAGAGAGAATACTAGATGGACTTCTCGTTGCTGGACTTTTTGGAATGCTTGCTAAAACAAATGGTTCAGTCAGCGGTGCAGAGTGTGGGTGTCAAGCTGAAATAGGTGTCGCCTGTGCGATGGGAGCGGCACTGGTTGCTACTGCTTTACAGCTTCAGAATGAAAAGATAGCTCAATCGGCTGAGATAGCTTTAGAGCATTCTCTTGGTTTGACCTGCGATCCAGTGTGTGGATATGTTCAGATTCCTTGTATCGAGAGATGCGCAATCTATGCATTAAAAGCTGTTGATTCTGTTTTACTTGCTAAACTCTTACCATCATCAGATGCGAAAGTGTCTTTCGATGATATTTTAAAAACGATGTATATGACTGGGAAGGATATCAGAAAAGAATATAAAGAGACATCGATTTCTGGTCTTGCTAAAGTCATCAAATAAATCTTTAAATCAATGATTTTTAAGATCTGCAACCAGTTAAGTTATGTTGACAATAACTATTTACAATGTATAATTAGAATAATTCTAAAATTGAGGAGGAATTATGAAACATTTACCACTGGATGTAAGAGTACCTATTGAAGAAGATAATCCATCGATATGTCGTGATGAAAACAAGTGTATCAAATGCGGTCAATGCAGAGATGTGTGCAAGAATTATATATCTGTTTTAGATAGATACACTTTTGATATGACAGAAAACAAAGCTATATGTATAAACTGTGGACAGTGTTCGATAGTCTGTCCTACAAAGGCGATCACTGAAAAGAAAGAGTATCATCTTGTTGAAGAACAAATAAAGGATGATGAGAAAGTTGTCATCGTATCGACTTCTCCTTCCTGCCGTGTATCTTTAGGTGATGAATTTAATTTGAAACCTGGTACCTTTGTTGAGAAGAAGATGGTTTCTTTGTTAAGAAAACTAGGATTTAAATATGTTTTGGATACTAACTTTGGTGCTGACTTGACAATCGTTGAAGAAGCAAGTGAATTGATTGAAAGGATAAAAAACAAAGGTGTTCTTCCTCAGTTCACCTCCTGCTGTCCAGCATGGGTTAAATTTGTTGAAACCTTTTATCCTGAATTCATTCCTAATATCTCATCATGCAAAAGTCCACTAGGGATGCAAGGTCCTACTATAAAGACATATTTTGCGAAAAAGATGAACATCGATCCTAGAAGGATAGTCAATGTTGCTTTGACTCCTTGTACTGCCAAGAAATTTGAGATCAGAAGAGAGGAGATGAACGCTTCTTCTAAGTATCACGATATAAAAGATATGCGAGATATGGATTATGTGATAACCACAAGAGAGTTAGCTAGTTGGGCAAAGGAGAAGAACATAGATTTTGCTTCTCTTGAAGATAGTGAGTACGACTCTTTAATGTCCTCCTCATCTGGTGCAGGAACAATCTTTGGTAACACAGGTGGAGTCTTGCAAGCTGCTCTTAGAACAGCATATGAGTTTTTAACTGGTAAACAAATTGACAAAAACTTATTGGAGTTTAAACCTGTCAGAGGATATGAGAGTTTAAAAGAAGCTTCACTTGATATCGATGGTTTAAAGCTGAATGTGGCTGTCATCTATGGAACAAAAGAGGCATCGGTTATTTTAGATAAGATCAAAAATGGTGAAAATAAATATCATTTTATCGAGGTGATGACCTGTCCTATGGGTTGCATAGGTGGAGGTGGTCAACCTGTAAAAGATGATTTTGACTACGATGAAGTGAGGAAAAGAAGAGTTGATTCTCTATATGAGGAAGACAGAAGAAAAACTGTAAGAAAGAGTCATGAGAATCCTGAAATTATCAAACTGTATGAAGAGTTTTATTCTAAACCTTCAAGCGACTTATCAAAGAAGATGCTTCACACGATCTATCATGAGAGAGATGATATAAAAAAATAAGGTGAAGTCAAAAAAATATCCACATATGAATAGTAATGTTATAATTAAAATATAAGAGAATGGAGGTAAATATGGACAATAAAGCACTGTTTAATATTTCTTATGGAATATTCTTACTTGCTACAAAAGATGGTGAAAAATTAAATGGTTGTATCACAAACACATGCATGCAGGTTGCAAATAATCCGACCAGGATTGCAATGTCTGTCATCAACAACAACCTTACCTGTGAGATGTTGAAGAAGAGCAAAGTATTCGCTCTTTCTATTTTGGACAAGAGAGTGACTTTTGATACTATCAAACACTTCGGTCTTCAATCTGGAAGAGATGTCGATAAATTCAAAGATGTATCTTATGTTAAAGATCTCAATGGTGTTCCATATCTTAACGATTGCTCATGCTCAGTGTTTTCTTGCCATGTGGTATCAGAAACAGATTTAGGAAGTCACACTATGTTCATCGCTGAATTCGATGATGCTAAGGTTCTTTCAACTGAAGAGCCTGTCACTTACAGCTACTATCAAAATAATATCAAACCTAAACCAGAGACAATCAAAAAAGATAGAAAGATCATCGGTTGGAGATGCAAGATATGTAATTACGTGTATGATGGTCCAGACATTCCTGCAGATTATTTATGTCCTCTCTGTGGTCATCCTGTCAGCGATTTTGAACCGATATACGAGTAAATCTCTCTTACTAATTTAAATCAATTAAATTCTATACAGATATCAAAATTTGTATAGAATTTTTTTATTTTATACAAATAAATTACAAATGATTAATAATTGCATTTAATATTTTAAAAACATCAATATTTTTTGATGTGCAGAACAAATGAGTAATAATTTACCTATTCAAAAAAATAGTTGCATATCATTTGCAATACGTGTTTTTTGAAAATAGAATATAAGTGCAAAACGATTCAAAAAAAGGAGGATGTTATGACTAGGATTTATGATGAAACTTTAGATGGTAATTTAGGATTAGATGACCCATCTATATGCATAATGAAAAGATCGGGAGAGAGAGTCCCTTTCAATGAAAGAAAGATTATAGCTGCAATAAAAAAAGCTAATGATGAAGAAGGAATTTTAGCTTTGAGGCTCACGGATGATGAGATCATCGCTATAGCTAGAGGCATCAAAAAGAATGCTCTGAATGCAGGAAGAGATCTCTCTGTTGAAGAGATTCAAGATAAAGTTGAAGATGCTCTGATGGCTTCTGGGAAGCATTCTGTAGCTAGGCTTTATATCACTTATCGCTATAAACACAATGAGAACAGGAAATTATCTGATATCGATCAGAAGATTTCTGGTGTCGTTGAAAGAGATAATGAAGAGGTCAAACAGGAGAATTCGAACAAGAATCCAACTATTCTCTCTGTCCAGAGGGATTATATGGCTGGTGAGTGGTCTAGGTATTATACAAACAGATATCTTTTACCTCATGATATCTCACAAGCTCATAAGGAAGGTATCATCCATTTCCATGATGCTGATTACTTTGCTCAGCACATGCACAACTGCTGTTTGGTCAATCTTAATGACATGCTTCAAAATAGCACCTGCATCTCTGGAACAAAGATAGATAAGCCTCATTCGTTTATCACAGCTTGTACTGTCGCAAGTCAGATCGTTGCTCAAGTAGCATCATCTCAATATGGAGGACAGACAATCACGATGTCTCATCTTGCTCCATTTGTGGACTGTTCAAGAAAAAAGATTGCAAAAAGATTGAGGGAAGAGTTTGCGCAAACCGGTATTGAGGCAGATGAAGAGCAGTTTAATTCTCTTGTTGAAAAAGAGGTTGTCAAAGAAGTTGAATCTGGATGTCAAACTATTCAATATCAGCTTATTACTCTTCAGTCCACAAATGGTCAGGCTCCTTTTGTCACCGTATTTCTCTACTTAAATGAAGTAGAAGAAGGAAGAGTGAGAGATGATTTAGCTCTGATTATCAAAGTGATGCTTGAACAAAGAATATTGGGTGTAAAAGATAAAAATGGTTCTTATATAACTCCTGCTTTTCCTAAGCTTATCTATGTTTTACAGGAAGATAATATCAATGAAGATGGGAAATATTATTATCTGACACAACTAGCAGCAAAATGCACTGCAAAAAGACTTGTTCCTGATTACATATCAGAGAAGAAAGCACTGGAGATAAAAGGAGACTGTTATCCATGTATGGGATGCAGAAGTTTTTTGACACCTGATCGCTTCACTAAAAATGGAAAGGGCAATATGTCTAACGCTTTGGATTACAATCCAAATAAGAACAAGTATTATGGAAGATTTAATCAGGGTGTTGTAACTATCAATCTGGTCGATGCTGCTTGCTCATCAAACAAAGATGAAGATAAGTTTTGGGAGATATTAAATGATAGATTAGAGCTGTGTCATCGCGCTTTAAGAATAAGACATGAAAGACTTTTAGGTACACCATCTGATGTTGCTCCTATTTTATGGCAGGATGGAGCCTTAGCAAGGCTTAAGCCAGGCGAGGTGATAGACAAACTTCTCTACGATGGATACTCAACTATCTCTTTAGGTTATGCTGGTTTAGCTGAGACTGTCTACTATATGAAAGGTGTCTCTCATACATCAAAAGAGGGTGAGCAGTTCGGATTTAAGATCATGAAGCTGTTAAATGACAAGTGCAAAGAGTGGAAAAAAGATGAGAATATCGATTACTCTGTCTACGGAACCCCATTAGAATCAACAACTTATAAATTCGCGAAATGTCTGCAGAAGAGATTCGGTATCATTAAGGATGTCACAGACCACAACTACATCACTAATTCATACCATGTCTGCGTGAGAGAGAATATCGATGCTTTCGATAAGCTTACAAAGGAAGCTAGATTCCAAGAACTTTCTCCTGGAGGTGCTATCTCCTATGTTGAAGTACCTGATCTTCAGAAGAATACAGAAGCGATCATCTCGATACTCAGACATATTTACGACACAATTTTGTATGCGGAATTGAATACGAAATCCGATCTTTGTGAATGCTGTGGATACGATGGTGAGATAAAGATTGTCAAAGACGATACAGGAAAACTTATCTTTGAATGTCCAAAGTGTGGAAACAGAGATCAGAATACGATGCATGTTGCAAGAAGGACATGTGGATATATCGGTACACAGTACTGGAATCAAGGAAGAACGCAGGAAATAAAAGATCGTGTTCTTCATCTGTCATGCGGTGTGTTTGATCTCGAGCAAGAAAAGAAAGATTGATAATGCATTTTGGACAGATATTAAAATGTGACTGTGCAAACGGAATCGGAATCAGATTGACTCTCTTTGTTTCTGGATGCACAAATCACTGTGCAGGCTGTTTTCAAAAAGAAACGTGGGATTTTGATTTTGGTCATTTGTTCACTGAAGAGACTGAAGATTTTATAATCAATGAATTAAAGAAGCCTTTCTATCAAGGTCTAACTCTTCTTGGTGGTGAACCTTTTGAAAAGAGCAATCAAGAAGCTCTGCTTTCTCTTTGTCTGCGAGTAAAAAACGAACTTAAAAATAGAGATATTTGGGCTTACACCGGTTTTCTTTATGAAGATCTGCTCTGCAATGGAAAAAGACATTTTGAAGTCACAGACAGACTGCTTAACTGCATCGATATACTGATAGATGGGAAATTCATAGAGGATTTAAAGAACATTGATTTAAATTTCCGTGGTTCTGAAAATCAGAGAATAATCGATTTAAATAAGACAAGAAAAGAAAAGAAGATAGTTCTCTCAGAGTTGAACAACTAGTAATAAAAGACTGTTATCTTTCTATCAAATAGATTGAATAACAGTCTTTTTTTTGCAGTCTTTTAAATAAATACAGTGTATGAGTGCAATAGATCATTCAAAAAAGAGAAATTTTGTTGCCTAATTGTATGAAAATGGTATAATATGGGTGGAAGTGGTACAAATTATGTTCTACGGAAGCAAAGTTCACTGTATTGACGACAAGGGGAGATTAACTCTATCATCGATCTACAGAGATGGATTCACCTCTCAGAAATGTTATGCATGTTATGGCTTAGATCATTGCCTAGAGCTTTATCCTGAGGAAACATACATCAAAAAAGTCAACACGATAACTTCGCTTAACGATTTTGATGAAAATGCCAGAAAGGTCAAAAGAACATTTCTTTCAAACACCTTTTTGCTCACCATAGATTCACATAATAGAATACTTCTTCCGAAAACTCTTTTAGAGAAGACAGATTTAGCAAAAAATGTGATTGTCATCGGTATGTACGATCATCTTGAAATGTGGGATGAAGAAAAGTATACCGAGATAGAAAAAAATAATCTGGATGACTTTGCAAAGAATGCTAAGGAAGTCATCAGCTGTGAATAATATGGCAAACACATTGCACATTCCTGTTTTACTTGAGGAGGTTCTCTCTTTCGTTGACAGTAAAAAGAGCTATGTAGTACTCGATATGACTTTAGGAAGAGGTGGTCATGCTGAGGAGATTTTAAAGAAAATTCCTTCAAACAGCCACTACTATGGAGTTGACAGAGATAGACAAGCTATTGAATATTGTCAACAGAATCTCAAGACAGATCGCAACATTGAGTTGTGTCTTATCCGTACTAATTTTTCAAAAGCTGTCGATATCGTCAGAGGATATGGTGAAAAAGGAGCTGATTTCATTTTAATGGATATCGGAGTATCTTCTCCGCAGTTTGATGATCCTTCACGTGGTTTCTCCTATCGTTTTGATTCTAAATTGGATATGAGAATGAACAGAGACGATTTAATCTCCTGTTATGACATCATCAATTCGTACACAGAAGAGGAACTTGTCAAAATATTTTCAGAATATGGACAGTGTCACAATGCTAGAAGAGTAAGCAAAGAGATCGTCGAAAAGAGAAAAGAGAAAAAGATTGAGACCACATTTGAACTGGTAGACATCATCAAAGATGTCTTGCCAAAGAAGGAGTTAAATGCTGAAGGACATCCTTGCAAACAGTATTTTCTAGCTCTGAGATACGCAGTTAACAACGAGCTAGATGAGCTAAAAAAAGGAGTTGAAAAGGCTGTTAATTTCCTGAACAAAAATGGAAGACTTGCAGTGATATCTTTTAACTTTTTAGAAGATAAGATTGTAAAAAACACTCTTTCACCGTACATATCTAAAAAGAAAGTAGATAAGTATAAAAGAGAGGAAAAAGAGGATACATTCCATTATTTGACTAAAAAACCCATCGTTGCTCTAGATGAAGAGATAAAAAGAAATCCTCGCAGCAGATCAGCGATAATGAGAGTGATTGAAAGGAGTTGAAGCATGAAAGACAGATTGAAAAGAACAAACACTAAAAAAGTATCTCACGCTTTAAAAAACACATCGATCATTTTCGGTGGAATATCGTTTTTGACAACGATATTGTTGACAATCTTTTTAGTAAACGTCAATATTTCAAACAACACACTGTCGGATTCGATAGATAATTATCAGGTAGCTAAAGATAATACAAGAGAAGATTAAAATCTCTATCTCTCACCCAGATGATGTTCGATACAGTTTAATAACTGTTTGTATACCTCCTGTTTTAAGTTATTCTTTACCTAATCAACCTTAAAACACGCGAAAAGATTACTGGTTTGAATCGTTGCCCAGTAATCTTTTTTTTGATTTTACTCCATCAGATTTTTATCTTGATAAGTTCTCGTGACCTCTTTTTTCTGTATGTCTTTCTTTATTTTATTTACAAAGTCGTTGAAAGAGAGAGTCTCCGTCTTCTTCTGACCTAAGATCCTGTAGGTGACTGTTGAACTTTCAACTTCGCTGTTACCGATGACAACCGAGTATGATACTTTTTTTGTCAACGATTCTCTCATCCTGTAAGGAAGCTTCTCATTGCGATAGTCCACTTTAGATCTGATGTGCAAGTTTTCAAGTTTTTTGTTCAGTTTCTCAGCGTATTTTAACTGTTTTTCATCATCGGTTGAAACAGGGATGATCCTGCACTGCTCAGGTGCTAACCAGGTGGGGAAAGCTCCTTTGAAATGCTCAGTGATGACACCTACAAATCTTTCAATCGATCCGAAGATAGCGCGGTGTATCATGATAGGTTCTCTTTTCTTTCCGTCTTTGTCAACGTAAGATAGTTTGAATCTGTGAGGTAACTGCATATCTAACTGGATAGTGCCACACTGCCAGATTCTGTTCAATGAATCTTTGAATTTGAAATCAAGTTTAGGTCCGTAAAATGCTCCATCTCCCGGATTGATCTTGTAGGGGATATGATTGTCTTTAAGACACTCTTCAAGCTCTTTTTCAGCCTTGTTCCAGGTTGATATCTTACCTACGAATTTATCCAAAGGTCTGGTTGACAATTCGATATGGTATGAGAGATTGAATCTCGAGTAGACCTCGTTATAGATTTTAAGAAGCCTTCTAATCTCTTCACCTATCTGATCCTCTCTTAAGAGAATATGAGCATCATCCTGAGTGAATGCTCTTACTCTGAACAATCCGTTTAAAGCTCCGGAAGCTTCATGTCTGTGAACATCACCTAGCTCAGCATATCTCAAAGGTAATTCTTTATATGAGTGAAGATCGTTTGCATAGACTAAGATTGCTCCTGGGCAGTTCATCGGTTTGATTGCAAAAGGTTGTTTGTCAATCTTGGTTATGTACATGTTCTCTTTGTAGTGAGACCAGTGACCTGATGTCTCCCAGAGCTCTCTTGAAAGAATAGTAGGAGATTTGATGATCATGTAATCGTTTTTTAAGTGGAGATTGATCCAGTAGTTTTCAAGTTCTTTTCTTAAAATCATTCCATTAGGTAACCAGAATGGAAAACCTGGACCATAATCAGAGAGCATGAAGAGATTCATGTTCTTTCCAATCTTCTTGTGATCGCATTCTTTTCTCTCTTCGAGAATTCTCAGATAGTTATCTAAATCTTCTTTTTTAAAGAAAGCAGTTCCGTAGATTCTTGTCAGAGAATCATTGTTCTTATCTCCTTTGAAATAACAGGAAGAGATGCTCAGAAGTTTGAAGGCTTTGATGACACCTGTAGATTTGACGTGCGGTCCTAAACAGAGATCTGAAAAATCTCCCTGAAAGTAGGCCGACAATTTCTTGTTCTCATCGTTTAGCTCTTCCATGTGTATGAGCTTGTACTTTTGATTTTTAAATATCTCTCTTCCTTCTGAGATGGTTATCTCTCTTCTTTCGATAGGAAGATTCTCGTTTACAATCTTCTGCATCTCCTTTTCAATCTTAGGAAAATCCTCTATAGAGATGGTAGAAGAGGTCTTCAAGTCGTAATAAAAACCCTCTTCAGTAGCAGGTCCATATGCGAAAGATGCATCCGGATAGATGTGAGATATTGCTTGAGCCATAAGATGAGCAGCAGAGTGATGAAGAATATCTAAAGCTTCCTTCATATCTTTTGTTATTGCTATAAGTTTGCAGTCATCAGTTATCTGATATGAGAGATCTTTCATCTCTGAGTTAACATAGACAGCAACAGCTTCTTTTGCTAAAGAAGAAGACAAACTTTTTAATGCTTCATATGCACTGATTTGGAAAGGAAACTCTTTTTTCTTTCGGTCCTTAAATTCGATAATCATATTATTCTCCTAATTTTATAAGACTAATGAAGAAGCACCCATCACTCCGATATCCTGATCAAATTGAGGAACCGCAATTTTGATAGGATTCAGTTTGAATGAAGAGATGCTCGCATTAGAGATCTTTTCAAGATCATTTAAAAACAGATCTCTGGATTTCATAACTCCGCCAGAGACAGAGTATCTTTGAACATTGAACAACAACTGAAGATTGCTGAAGAATAAGGATAGTCTTTTGATCCATTTTTCATACACTCTCTTTGCTAGATTATCTCCGCTTCGGTAAAGATCAAAGAATTCTTTAGCGTTCTTGACATAGAGTTCATTTTTTTCACACAGAACAACAAGTCCGTTACCAGATAAGAGATGCTCAGCTTCATAAAACTCGTGATCGTATTCAATTATTTGTCTACCTACTTCAAAGGAAGCATCTATCATCTGATTGTTTATGACAAGTCCTCCTCCGATACCTGTTGAGATAGTGATGAAGATAGAATCTTTGACATCTTTGTTTGAACCGAAACGACTTTCAAAAAGTGCAGAACAGTTAGCATCGTTAGCTATTCTTATATTATCGATACCAACGAACTCTTTTTTCAAAGCATCGTAGAGAGGAAAGTTACCCAAGATAGAGAGATTTCCACATTTTCCTATCACATTGTCTTTGACAACACCGCATATAGAAACACCGATGCCTCTGATTTCATCAAGATAATCTTTCGATACTTCTTTTGCAAATTCTATTGCTTTCTTAAGTAAAAGAGGTGGATTGTCACTGATAGTAGCGTCTTTGATCTGTCTGACTATTTTTAGATCTTCACTGATGATAGCAGCTCTTAAATTTGTTCCTCCCATATCGAGAGCAAGAACTTTATCTTTCATTTTCAATCCTCCTTTCTGGATATGTATTTATCTTTAGATGGAACAGTGATAACTTTCATAAAATTGGTATTTCCACTGCCTATTAAAGTACCACCTGTAACTATTATTCTATCACCAACATTTAAATTATAGTCTTTTGAAATTTTGATTGCTAAAACTTCCATCTCTTCAGCAAACTGTGGAAGAGTTTTAACATGATATGGATAGCATCCGTAGTAGAGCATGACATGTTTTAAAGTATCTATCTCGTTTGAGACAACAAATGTCGGACATACAGGACGGGTCCTTGCAATTCTCATGGCAGTAGCACCAGAAGAGGATATAGTAAGAATCATTTTTGCATCGATAATAGCCGCTGTCTCACTGACTGCGTTTGCAATTGCATCGCTTATGGTCTTATCAGAGTTTCTAAAAGCAGTACTTCTTGACTCATCGTAGTCAAACTGTTTTTCGATTGCCAGAGCAATTCTGCTCTGCATCTGAACTGATTCAGCTGGATAGATTCCGTTTGCTGATTCTCCTGAGAGCATGACAGCATCAGTTCCTTCCTCAATTGCCCAAGCCACATCTGATACTTCAGCACGAGTGGGGATAGGATTTCTTATCATAGAATCGAGCATCTGTGTAGCAGTGATAACTGGTTTTCCATAATGCCTGCAGAGATGAATTATCTTTTTTTGATAAACTGGCACAAGTTCAGCAGGTATCTCTATACCTAAATCGCCTCTTGCTACCATTACACCATCGCTTTCTCTGATAACAGATTCAAGATTCTCTATAGCTTCTGTATTTTCGATTTTAGAGATGATAGAGATGTTTTTACCACCGTTTGAATCAAGAAGTGTTCTGATATCTTTGATGTCATTTGCATTTCTGACAAATGATGCAAAAACAAAATCAACATGTTGTTGACAACCGAAGACTAGATCATCGATATCCTGCTTTGAAAGATACGGCATTGTAAGGTGAGCTTGAGGACAGTTGACACCCCTTCTATCTTTGCAGACATGATCGTTTCTCACCTCGCAAATAAGTGTTCTGTCTTTTTTGTTTTTTTCAACAATCAAAAGTTCTAAATTTCCATCATCTAGACGTAGAACAGTGTTTTCAATAGCATCTTCAAACAGGTTAGGATATGTGACGCCAAAGCAAGTGTTATCTCCTAATTCGTCTGCTTTCATCTTTATGGTGACTTTTGTTCCTCTTTTGAAATCAGCAAAACCGCCTTTAAAGCACCCTGTCCTTATTTCCGGACCTTTTGTATCTAAAGCTATAGGAATTATCACACCCTCTTCTCTTTCAGTCTCTCTTAAAGTGTTTATCTTTTTCAGATGTTCTTCATGTGAGCCGTGTGAAAAATTCAATCTCATGCAAGTCATTCCATTAGCAATCAATTTTTTTAATGTCTCTTTATCTTGACTAGATGGACCGATTGTAGCAACTATTTTTGTTTTTTTACTGATTAAATAATTCATTAAATACATCTCCAAAATCAACAATAATTATACCACTCGTATATATTCTTTCTTGCTAAATATAGAAAATTATTGTAATAAAGCATGTAAATCAAGCATATTTAATTAAATTTTTACAAACAGAAAATGAACACAGAAAATGTTATAATTAAAAGATGGAAAAAATATCTGCTGATTACTTTTTTTCGATAAAAAAGAGTTTTGTTTTATCATCGGAGGATCGAGAAGTTTTATCTTTCATGTATCTTCCTATCATAAAAAAAGAAGCTTTCTCTCTGTATCTGTTTCTATGTGATCTTTACAATTTGCAAAATTGTGCATGCTTTATAAATGGAAGAAGTTTTTTTGAACAGAATGGTTTTTTTCAAGATGATGTTTGCGATTCCATAAAAAGATTGGAAGCTATACATCTGATGAAGACATACTTGAAAAAAAACAGTAAAAACAGCGATGCGGAGTATATCTTTTATCTTTATAAACCTTATAGCGTCACCGAATTTTTCTTGGATCCTCTCTTCTCATCCCTTTTAAAATCTGTTGTCGATGAAAAGTATCTCACACAGCTTAGAATTCATTTCAACTACACTGAGAAAAAAGATATCGACTCTTCATACGTCGATATAAGCAGCAAGTTTCATGAGGTTTTTACTCTCCCTGAGATAAAAAACGACACTCTTTTTGTCGACTATAATCCTGAAAGCAAACGTCCAACTGGCTTTGATATCGATTCACTAAAAGAAGAACTGAACGCTTTAAACGTTCCTTTTCCAGCTATTGAAAAAAATATCGATGTTATCAAGAATGTTCATTCTTTATATGGTTGTGATACTAGGACTTTGGCTAGCTACATTCAGCAGTCTTTCTCTTTGAGCACGATGAGATTAGATTGCACAGCTTTTGAAAATCTAGCAAAGATCAACTGTGTCTTTGTTGGTAAAACAGGTTTTTCAAACAAGAGTGAGGAAAGCAGGTTTGAAGATAAGAAACACTACAGCAGTAAATATCATTCGCTGATAGAGTTCTTCTCAACCAAGTACTGTCAAGGCAAGAAGCTTAGCAAGTATCAACTATCTACTTTACAGTCTGTCTCTTCTCTTTATCCAGAGTTAGAAAATATTGCACTCATGTACGTTATCGATTATGTGATGGGAAAGACAGATGGCATTTTAAATGAAAAGTTTCTTTTCGGTGTCTGCGATTCTTTAAGAAGCAATAATATTTATAAGTTTGACGATGTTCAGAAGTTTTTGACTGATTTTGAACAGAGAAAGAATGAAAAGAGAACAGTGAAAAGAAAAAGAGATGACAACATAGAGAAGAAAGAGAATAAAAAACAAGGATTTGAGAATCAGATTGATGATGACGACTTGTTTAAGATGATGTTAGAAGATCTGAAAAAGGGAAGATAGAAAAATTATGAGTGATAACAATAATTTATTCAATATCGATGAGAGTTTGATTTCTTCTCTGTCTTTGTCATCTGCCGAGATAGAAAAGTTAGAAAGTGAGATTGCTAGACTTGAGAAAAGAGATATAGAAGGTGAAAAGATAATAAAAGATGTTTTATTTAATCTCAAGATGAGTAGAGAGGATTACATAAAGAACATCGGTTTCTTCTACAGCTTTTTAAAAGGAAGAGAAGAGTGTATTGGATGTCAAGAGAAAAATCACTTCTTCTGCAAAAAGAAGAAGAACAAAGGAGTTATTCCAACTCTGATTGTAGATAATATGTACAAATATTTTCGTATCGGTGACACCTACTGCGAAGCAAAACTTTCTTTTGATGAGAGAATGAAACAAGATCTTCTTTTCACTTCTTTAGATAGAGGTGATCTGGTTGAATACTACAGACAGGTAGATAACGATATAAAAAATGATGTGATGTCGATCAATGAGAAGACAATAATTGTCAATATTATGTACATGTTAAGAAGAATTAAGAAGGAACAGTACAATAAATCTTTTGTTCTCAACTACAATCATATTCTTGATAAGAAGTATTCTAATCCTGAAAAGCTTTTCTCTTACTTGATTGTAGATCAGCTTTTAAACAGTTCTTTGAGCATCTCATATTATGATTTTTCAGATGAGACGATGTCAGATTTATCAAGTGACACAAACTATTATCATGATTTTCAAACTGGTTTGAAAAGCGATATCTGTTTTATCAATAACTGTGACTGCCGTCCTCAATACATCCCACAGTTTTTAAAAATTCATCTTCCTGAGATATTAAAAAAGAGAGAAGAGAAAGGAAAACTTTCTATCTTCTATTTTTCAAAGACCGATAAACATATCAGCTTTTTAAAAGATAAACTTAATGGTTCTCTATCTGAGATAGAGATAAAAGAAATTTTTAATAATTTATTTTAGAAAAATCATCTCTTCTGACTAAATAAGTGTTGAAGGAGATCAGTTTATGTATTTACAAAATGGAGAAGGAAATTGTGCCAAAGCCTGCATAATCAACGTTCTTATCGATCAGTTTAAAGATGAGAAAATGGCTTTAACTTATGTGGATCCTAGCATCAAAGATCTGTTATCGATAAAAAAGGAGTTAAGCAAACACTCTTTGAATTATCAAGGGTATGAGGTTGATTCATTATCTGAGATAACTGAGGATAATCTTCCTGCTGTATGTCATATAAATTATGGAAGAAACGATCACTTTGTTCTTCTTAAGAAGATAGGGAAAAAGACAGTGACTATCATTGATCCAGACAATGGAGTGATCAAACTTAAGAAAGATGAGTTTTTAAATGTGTTTTTGCGCAGAATACTCCTTAAAGAGAACAGAGTAAAGGATGAGAGAAACAATTTAAATTTTTTTCTAAATTAGAAAAGTTTTTATTTTTTCTTTTCTATCTTCTTGAATCTTTCTTCATATTAGGTTCGATATATCTGATGAATAAGAAGAATTCTTTTCAGTTCTCCTTTTACTTTATCCTATCTTCTTTTTTTGCTATTGTTTTTCAAAATCTGTATACTATTCACTTAAGAAATGCTTTTGATAAAAAAATCATTTACAGGTTCTTAAAAGATCATCCATCGAAAAAGAACTTTCAACTGACCAGCAGAATGTTTGATGAACTTTTAAAAAGAGAGAATCTGATCCTATCAAATGGTGTCTATATCACTGTAAGTCTCTTCTATTTTGCTTTTCAAAAAATATCCTCATCAGTATTTTTATTTATCTCTTTTTTGAGTGTTTTATCTGCTTGTCTTTTAAAGAATGATGTAAATAAAAACATGAGAAAAGCTAAGATAGATGAGGATGATTTTATATCTTCACTAGAGTGTGCAAATATCTCTTTCTCTTCTTTAAAGAAATGTAAAAAAACTGTCTCTCATATCTATTTTCTGAATCTTATTCCGTATGCCTTTCCTTTTATACTTATTGTCTTTTTATATATTTTCAGTTCAATATTTAGCAAAACTGTTCATTATGGAAATTTTATCTTTAATATTTTCTTCTCTTTCTCTTTTTCAATCTCTTCACAGTGTTTTATAAACAGTTATGTAAACTATGGAAAAACATGCTATTACTTCTCTTTGTTAGAAGATGATATAAGTCAATATATTATTAGAGATAAAAAATTGTATAATAAAAGGTACACCGAATAAGGGGGTATATTGATGAATAAATTATCTGCTAACATCGATTTTTTAAACAAAACTAGAGTAAAAGTAGATGAAAAACTGTTTTCTGAGACAATAACACACACTCTGTCTTATCTTAAGAAAGAAGGGCAATATGTTTTATCTGTCACAATTGTAAATTCAAAAGAGATGCAGAAACTAAACAGAGAATACAAAGGTAAGGATGCTCCTACCGATGTGCTTACTTTTCCCTATTCTTCTGAGAAACAAGAAGATGAGCCATTTATCGATTTAGGTTCTGTGATACTCTGTCATGACATCTGCAAAAAGGAAGCTGAGAAGAGAAATGAAAACATCTTAAAGACATATGCTCTTCTTTTAATACATGGTATCTTACACATATTTGGGTATGATCACCACAGGAGCAAGAGCGAAGAGAAAGAGATGTTCTCCTTGCAAGAGAAAATTTTAGATACTCTCTGCTACGATTTTATAACAGATATGAAACTCATGAAAAAATGTTTAAAAGAAGCTCAAAGCAGGGCATATACACCTTATTCTCATTTCAATGTAGGTGCTGTTGTTGTCACTAAGGATGGAAAGTATCATCTAGGTTGCAACATTGAAAATTCAGCATACTCTGTTGCTTGTTGCGCTGAGAGAGTAGCTCTATTTAAGGTGATATCTCAAGGGTATAAAAAAGAAGACATAGTATCTTTAGGATGTATCACTTCATCTTCAAATATCGGTACTCCATGCGGTGTATGTCGTCAGGCTATGGCAGAACTTATGAATCTCAAATGTCCAGTTTACATCTTCAATAATGACATGGACAAAAAGCTTTTTACAACAGTTGAAGGACTTCTTCCCTACTCGTTTTCTTCAGAGGATCTCTTTGCAAAATGAGATGTGGTACTGTATCTGTTTTTGGTAGAGCAAATGCTGGTAAATCTACCATAATTAATAAAGCTTTAGGATTTAAGCTTTTGCCCGTTTCTGAAAAACCACAGACTACAAGAGATAATGTGAGAGCGATTTTGACCGATGAAGAGAATCAGATAATCTTTGTCGATACTCCTGGAATCTTTAAACCCCATGGAAAGCTAGGCTCTATTTTATTAAGAGATGCTTATAACTCAATGGAAGGAATCGATATGATTCTTTATGTTGTCGATGCTTCTATTAAAGTGGATGAAGAATTACCAAAAAAGATTGCTCTTTTAGATGTCCCTGTCATCGTCTGTTTTAACAAGATAGATTTAGTGAGTCTTCCCATGGGTCAGAAGCGTTTGCTTGAGTATAAAAGTATGCTTCCAAAAGCAGAGTTTGTCGAGATGTCTTGCAAGGATGATTTTGGTATAGAGGACATGCTTGAAAAAATTAAATCACATCTTCCTGAAAGGGAATTTGAATTTTCTCCTGATTACGTTTCAGATAGGCCAAAAGAGTACATCATCGCAGAGATAATCAGAGAAAAATGCATGCGCTTATTGGATGCTGAGGTTCCTCATTCTATCTATATAGACATCAAAGAAGTCAAAGAGGATGAGATAATGGAAGTTTATGCTGACATCATCGTTGAAAAAGAATCTGAAAGAGGAATAGTCATTGGAAAAAACGGCAGCATGATAAGAAAGATAAGAACATATGCTCAGCAGAGCATAAAAGGATATTTTGGTCTTCCTTGTCATATTGATCTTCTTGTCAAATGTATACCCAATTGGAGAAATGATGAAAAGTATTTGAAAAAGTTTGGCTTTGAGGATTCTATTAAATGAGAAAGATTTCAAAAGGTATAGTAATCAATGTATCAAAATATTCTTCAGCTAATGCTGTAGTAACGGTTATTTCAACTGATGGAAAAATAACTTTCAACATCACTAACGTGTATAAACCAAAGAGCAATTTTAAAGAATGCTTACTGGTTGGTAATATAATTGAATTTGATTATGATGTATTAAACAGTGAGTTTTGCAAAATACTATCAGTAAAACTTATATACGATATCTCTAAGAAGTATACATCGTATAATATAGGACTTTTTCTGATGTACTTTTCTTCTTCACTGCAGAGATATTCTCTTTATAATGAAAACAGATCTGATGAAGAATTAGAAGTTTACTTCACTATTCTTGAGAATCTTGATGAAGAGAATTATCTTGTGTCATCTCTGCTTTTTACTTCTAATCTCATAAGATATCTAGGTCTTTTACCGGATACTGAATCATGTATTTACTGCGGTAAAACAAATAATCTTGTCTCATTTTCTTTCTCTGAAGGGGGCTTTGTTTGCAAGGATTGTGTGAATAGAAACATGCATCCCTTTTACTCAAAAACTGAGCTACAAGTCATACGGTTTTCTTTCTTTCCTTTTTCAAAAGAGAATCTTTTTAGAAAGGTTCCTTACGAATCTCTTAAAAGAGTGCTCCTTGATATGAACACATATCTTCAAAATCAATTTCAATATTCAGTCGACAGAAATCTGCTCTCTTTATTATCTGAATAATTCCTTCAGTTGAATTTTATACTAAGTAAATCATGATATAATTTTTAGTGCATTAATAATTACAATGAGGTGACATAATGGAAAAAACATTTGAAGAGATAACAACGCATCTGCTTAACTACGGTTTTGTTTATCAAGGTAGTGAGATCTATGGCGGCATTTCTAATACTTGGGATTACGGTCCTCTTGGAACATTGTTAAAAAATCATTTAAAGGAACTGTGGATTAGACATTTTGTTAGAGAGAATCCATACAATGTGCAGATTGATCCTGCAATAATTATGAATCCAAAGGTCTGGGAAGCCACAGGTCATGTCTCTAACTTCCACGATCCACTTGTTGACTGCAAATACTGTAAAAGTCGTTACAGAGCTGATGATCTCATAAAAAAACAGCATCCTGAGATAGATGTTGAAGGAATGGATAACATCATGCTCAATCAAGCTATCAAAGACAATGGAATAGTGTGTCCTAACTGCGGGAAATCTTCTTTCACCGATATCAGACAGTTTCAGATGATGTTTAAAACATTTATAGGGGTGACTGAAGAAAAATCTTCGACTGTTTACCTTCGTCCTGAGACAGCTCAAGGAATATTTGTCAATTTTAAAAATGTGTTAAGAACGACTAGAAGAAAACTCCCTATCGGTATATGCGATATAGGAAAAGCTTTTAGAAATGAGATAACTCCTGGAAATTTCACTTTCAGAACAAGAGAGTTTGAGCAGATGGAGATAGAATTCTTTATCAAGCCTGGTGAGGATGAAAAGTGGTTTGAATACTATAAGGACAACTGCAAAGCCTTCGTTGAAAAACTTGGACTTGAAGATGAGCATGTTCGTTATCGTGATCATGAAAAAAACGAGCTTGCTTTCTATTCGAAGGGAACAACAGATATTGAATATCTTTTCCCATCTTTAGGCTGGGGAGAACTCATGGGAATTGCAATGAGAGGTGACTATGATCTTTCAAGGCATGTTTCTTATTCAAAACAGGATCTTTCATATCTTGATCCTGAAACAAATCAAAGATATATTCCACATGTTATAGAGCCTTCATTCGGTTTGGATAGACTGATGCTGGCTTTGCTATGTGACAGTTATGAGATTCAAAAGCTATCTGAAAATGACAGCAGAGTGGTACTGCATCTAAACAGTTTCCTAGCGCCTTATCAGGTAGCAGTTCTTCCTCTTTCTAACAAATTAAACGATGAAGCTTACAAGGTGTTTTTGTCATTGTCAAAACGTTTTGATGCAACATTTGATACGACCGGTTCTATAGGAAAAAGATACCGTAGAGAAGACGCAATAGGTACTCCTTTCTGCGTGACTTTTGATTTCAATTCATTGGAAGATAAACAGGTCACCATTAGAGAAAGAGACAGTATGGAGCAGAAAAGGATTCCGATCTCTGACTTATCTGATTACTTATACGAACAGATAAACAAAGATTTATGAGCGAAAATATTTTTGAGTATGTAAATAAAAACGCAAAAATCTACGATGTCGTTCTCTATTTTTTGGGTGGAAAAAACATAGTCAAACAAGGAAAAAACTATAAATGCATCTGCCCTTTTCACAACGACCACCATCCCTCTATGAGTATCAATGTAGAGAGAAACATTTATAAGTGCTTCACTTGTGGAGCAGGAGGGGGACCGATAACTTTTGTCTCTAAATATAAGAACATTCCTTCTTTTGAAGCTTTAAAAGAAGTCGTCAAAATATGCAAGATTGATCTGCCTAGCGATATTAAACTCATTGAGAGAACAGATGAGAAATTTGAGAAGTATAAACAGGAGTATTCGGCCTTAAAAGAATTAGGTGATTTTTATTCTCTTTCACTATCGACTTCTGAAGGGGAAAAATGCATCAACTATTTGACCAGCAGAGGAATAGATAAAGATATCATTCAAGATTTCTCTTTAGGTTATGCTCCTGCTGATAGTTCTCTATCTGTTAAGGCACTTTCAAATAGGAATTACAGTTTATCCGTTTTACAACAGGCTGGGATTTTATCTGAAAGTAAAAACTTAGATAGATTCTCTGATCGACTGACAATTCCTCTTAAAGATGAGCGTGGAAGGATAATTGCTTTTGCTTCCAGGGTTCTTGATTCGATTACTAAAGAGCAAAAATATATTAATTATCCGGAGACGAATATTTTTATCAAAAGAGACTATCTTTTCAATTTGAATCAAGCTGATCTGTATTTAAAAAAAGAAAAATGTCTTTATGTTGTTGAAGGTTATATGGATGTTATTGCTCTTTATAAAGCTGGAATAAAAAATGCAGTGGCTTTGATGACAAGCAATATCACTTCTCAACAGATTCTTATTTTAAAGAAGAAAGCTGTTGAGATAAGAATGCTTCTTGACTCAGATGATGCTGGACAGAAAGGGATAGAGCGTTCTCTTCTACCTATGTTAAAAGAGAATATAAATGTAAAAGTTGTTGTAAGATTTGACAGAGATAATGAAGGAAAAGATCCAGATGAAGTGATCTCTAAAAAAGGAAAAGACTACTTGCTTGCAAAGATAAAAAAAACTATAAATCCTTTCTCTTTCATTATCTTTAACAGGCTTAACAATAGGAAGAAAATCACTTCATCTTCTGAGATCAACGACCTTTTAAAAGAACTTGAAGACTATTATCCCTATTTAACAGATTTGAACAGGAAGAAGAATATTGATGGTTTATCCAGAGTGACTGATATATCAAGTGAGAATCTTCTATCTTATTTTTCAAAGAATAGTAAGGTATTCTATCCCAAAGAAAAGAAGAAGAGAGAAGAAAAAATTGTGTTTGATAATCTCGACACATCGACATCAAAAATCACAAACAGCGCTATATCTTTAGCAAATTATCTGTTGAACTCTTCTTCGTATAAAACTGAAACTGTCAATTCAAAAATCATCCAAAACGAGATATCAATTTTGATAGCTATAGCTTCCAGTCGTGCATATTATGAAATTATCAACAGCTACAAGGTAGATGATGATTTATTCCAGTTTTCTTATTTTCCTTTCTATATAGTTCAGATGCTTTTAGGAAGATTGTATCAAGATAAAAAAACTATTACAAAAGATGATCTTATCTCTCTATTTAGTGAATTTAAAAAAGTTTATGAGACAGATACAAATGAAGAGGAGATAGATTTTTCTGAGATAATTACCATGAAGAGGATGAAGATCTCTTTAGATGTGATCGATAAGATATTTGTGTGTCTTGAAAACTGTTTGATCGATAGTAAAAGAGAACTGATAGGTGAAGATTGCTTGATAAACTTGATAAAGAAAGCTGTCAGCATTCAAAATGATAAGAGAGAGGAGATATTAAACTCCGATATATCATTAGATGAGAAGCTAAATATGCTCAAAGATAGTGAAAAATAAATTTTGCACTTTTCTTTCTTTATAATTGGAAATAAATAAAAAAGTATTAAACTATTAATGTAATGCCGGTTTTTTCATGTGATTTTGTGAATGATTTTGTGACTAAAACTTTCGTTTTGTCAATGTGTTGACTGGCTAGAATTATGGAGAAATATATGCCAATTAAAAAAACTGACAAGGATAATATGAAGAGAGAGGATAAGAAAGAAAAGGTGAAAAAGAAAGCGACAAAAGATTCTTCTAAAGTAGATAAAGCTATACTGGATGACGATATAAACAATCTTGTTTTAGGTGGAAGCGATAAGGAAACAATTTCTACTAAAAGCAAAAAGCATGCTTCTTCAAAGATTGAAGGTAAGAAGATTGTTGGAGATGATTTTGTTCAAAATAAAAGCAGTAAAAAGAAGAGTAAGAGCAATAATTACTCAACTGCTGATTATGTCAACATGATTGTGTCCTTTGCAGAGAAAAACAGTAATTACTTAACTCTTGTTGAAGTAAAAGAGTATCTCTCTGAATACCTCTTGCCTGAGAAAATTGTCAACAAAGTCGTAGAAGAAGCAAAGAAAAAAGGTGTCTCCATCAAGAAATCAAAAGGAAAAGATATTGAACAATTCAATAAAAATATCACTTCTGATGATAAAGATACATCCAGTAAAAAGAAGAAAGGTGTAATCAAGATAAAAGATTTTTCTGGTACTTTACTTACTATTGATGACATCAAAGAATCCGTTTTAATCTATGCTAAAGGCAAAGGTAATTCCATAACCACGGATGAGATGATGCTTCAGCTTAAGGGTTATGAGCTCACTGATAACGAGTATCAGATGCTCATCGATTATCTCTACGATAACAAAGTGCTTTTGGATGCAAATGACACCGATGTTGTAAATGAGCTAGACGATCTTTATATAACACAAATTGATGATGCAGATGACGATCAACCAAAACTTCAGAATTTTTATAACGAAAATGATCCTATCAATTCTGCTGATGTGAAGAATTCTGATCCTATAAGACAGTATCTTCACAGCATCGGTGCTTACGATGTTTTAGAAAGCAAAGAGCAAGAGGTCGAACTTGCTAAACTTATTGAAGAAGGTGATCAGGATGCTAAAGATGAACTCATTCAGTGCAATTTGAAACTTGTTGTGGCTATTGCCAAACACTACTTGAATCGTGGAATGGACTTTTTAGATCTCATTCAAGAAGGTAATCTTGGTTTGATTAAAGCTGTCGATAAATTTGATTATCGTAAAGGTTTTAAATTTTCCACTTACGCTACCTGGTGGATAAGACAAGCTATCACTCGTGCTTTAGCTGATCAGGCAAGAACTATCAGAATTCCAGTCCACATGGTTGAGACCATCAACAAGATAACAAAGACTCAGAGGATGCTTGTTCAGAAACTCAACAGAGATCCTACTCCTGATGAGATATCTGACGCTATGGGTGGAACGCTCTCAGCTTCTAAGATCATTGAGATTCAGCAGATATCTTTGGATCCTCTATCTCTTGAAAAGCCAATCGGTGAAGAAGAGGATTCTCATGTCGGAGATTTTATTGTCGACAAGGATAATGAATCGCCTTACGATTTTGCAAACAGAGCTATGGAGACAGAGAGAATAAATGAAGTTCTTCTACAGCTCACAGATAGAGAAGCCAAAGTCATCAAGCTCAGATACGGTTTACTTGATGGTAAGACACACACTTTAGAAGAGGTCGGTCAGCTATTTGATGTGACAAGAGAAAGAATAAGACAGATTGAAGCTAAAGCTTTAAAGAAGCTCAGACATCCTTCCAGAGCAAAATTATTGAAAGATTTTAGAAAAGATTAGTTATGAAAGAAGAGAAACAGATAAACATGGAAAAGGAAGAGTTATATTCTCTTGACAGTGAACTCTACTTATTATTGAAAAATGGTCTTTCGTCTAAAGGGAACTCTTTTGCTTTGATCAATAAAGATAATTTCAAAAACTTTCTTCCTCAGTTAAATTACCTTTATAAAGAAGAGGGAGAAGTGATTTCTTTAGATAAATTCTTCAAACTGTTTAATGATTATCGTTTCGATGAAGATTCACTTGAACTTTTAAAGAATAATCTGATTGAAAACAAAATCGAGCTCTGTGAAAGTGAAGAGGATATAAAAACTGAGATTGAAAAAGGAAACATATACACAAAAGATACCGATGCTTTGACGATGTATCTAAGGGATATCTCTGCTTATCCGGTTTTAACTTACCAAGAGCAATCTGAATTAGCGAAAAAAACTAAAGAAGGTGATCTGAATGCGAGGGATAAACTGATCAAGTCTAATCTGCGACTTGTCGTCTCTTTAGCTAAAAAATATGTTGGATGCGGAATCGATTATCTTGAACTTATTCAAGAAGGTAATGTCGGTCTGCTTAAGGCTGTCGATAAGTTTGATTACAGCAAAGGTTTCAGATTCTCAACCTATGCTACATTTTGGATAAGACAGGCTATTATCTCTGCTATCAATGAGAAGTACAGGCTCATCAAATTGCCTCATGAGGTGTTAGATAAGATTTCAAAGATAGTGAAAGCTGAAAATGAACTTAAGATAACTCTTGGCAGAGAGCCTACTTCTGAAGAGATATCGAAAAAACTCAACAATATCGTCTCACCTGAGAGAGTTGAAGAACTAAAGATAGTGAACATGAAACCGGTATCTTTGGACGCTTCGATAAATGAAGATGTGAGTTTTCTTGACCTCTTATTTGATAAAGATGCAAACAATTCACCCGATGCTTTTGTTGAAAACAATATCATGATGGAGAGAGTAATGAATCACATCAGCGCTCTTTCTGACCGTGACAAAATTCTGATTGAGATGAGATTTGGTCTTTTGGATGGAAAGAGATACTCTCTTGAAGAGATATCAAAGAAACTAGGAATATCTACTGAAAGAGTTCGCCAGATAGAGATGAAATTTAAAGAATCGATAATACAAGAGTGCTCAAAGTGATAGATCTTTCAGACAGACTAAAAAAGATATACGATCTTGTATCAGTTTTTCCTGTGTTAGATGTAGGGGCTGACCATGGTTATCTTTCGATAATGCTTGAAAAAAATTTTCAAAAAGTGTACGCTTCTGAGAAGAATGAAGGCCCGTATAAGAATCTTTTAAAGACGATTGAAGATAATCATTCTAAGGTTATTCCTCTTTTTATGGATGGTATAGAAAAACTTCCAAATGATGTGAAAACTCTGATCATTGTAGGTATGGGAGGAGATACCATCTGCGATATTTTAAAAAGAGGTATTGATAAGCTCTCCCAGATAGAAGAGATAATAATTGAACCGCAGATCTCTTTTTCTCAACCTATTACTTTTCTATTAAATAATGGTTATATAAATACCTACGGAACCATCGTTTTTGAAAAAAGATATTATCCTCTTTTGAAATTTAAAAAAAGTGATGAGATACTAAAGTACAGAGAAGAGGATTATTATTATGGTCCATATGTCATTTCAAACAGGGATGAGATGTTTATTAAAATGCTTTCAAGTCAACTAAAATACTATGAGAAAAACAATTTGCTCTCATATAAAAAAGAAGAGGTTAAGAAGATAAAAAAACTTCTTAGTCTTGTAAAATAGATTTCAATTCATCTACAAGATCTTCGACCTGTTTTAATGAAGCGCTTGTCGCTGAAGAAATAAAGATGTCTCTATTTTTTAGTTTTTCTATATCTAATTGAGTCGCAGATAAAACTATTTTTGCCTCGATTGAAGGATATATTTTTTCAACTTGATTGAGTATCTCATTTGCATTCGATGAACTTTTATCACCGACGACTATGAAGAACAATTTATCTATATTTTTGTCCTTGAGGAAATCTATAGCTTCTCTTGCACGGCTATCGTAGAGTTTACAAGGAGAGATAAAAGAAGTTAATGTGCTTTTTTCATCGATGATTCTTTTTATCTCATCAAAGGTAAAAGAAGAGATAGTCGTTTGAGAGATCAGAAAAGTCTTATCTTGTTTTTTTAAATCTAGTCTTTTGATATCTTCTTTAAAGGAAGAGACATCGATGTAGATGAGATATGGAAAGTGGGATAAAAAAGCTTTTGTTTCCTGATGATTTTTCTTGCCGACGAATATGAATTTTACATCATCACTGTAACATTTTTTTAACTGTTTGTATCTCTCTTTTATAAGAGGACAAGTAGCATCTACTTGTCTAGAAGTGCTGTACTTTTTCTCTTCTTCAAGGAGATGACCGTGAGCCGAAAAGAGAATGGTATCTTCTTTTTTTAGATCTTCGCCAGCAAAGATAGTCGCATTGTTTTCTTTTAAAAGTTTGTCATTTAAAAGAGCATTGTGAATGAGAGGATGAAGAAGAAAGATCCTTCCACCATCATTTTTTATCTCTTTTAATTTTTCAACAGCGTTTTTTACTCCGAAGCAGAAACCTACATCTGAAATTATTTTTATCATGGTAAAAGTATACCATGTTTTAAAAATGAAATTTAAGTACATTTATAGAATTTATTTATTTGACACTTCTCTCTATGGTAAAATATAAAGGTTGTAAAAAGAGGTTTTACTATGAATTATGAAGATTATATTCGTGTTGTTTTAGATTTTCCTAAAAAGGGTATATCTTTTAAAGATATCTCTCCTCTATTAAAGGATTCTGTAGCTTTCCACAGTGCAATCTGTGATCTTGCAAAGCTGGCTGAGGAGTTTAAACCCGATATCATCTGTGGTCCTGAATCCCGTGCTTTTATCTTTGGCTCTGCTCTTGCTTTTCATATGAACAAAGGCTTTGTCATGGCAAGAAAGAGTGGAAAACTGCCTGGTGTGACTTGTCAGACCACCTATCAGTTAGAGTATGGTACAGCGACAATAGCTATACCTCAGGATTCATTTAAAAAAGGAGAGAGAGTTCTTCTTGTCGATGACTTGATGGCTACTGGCGGAACTTTTAAAGCCCTTGAAGACCTTGTTAAACAAGCAGGAGGAAATCCTGTCGGTGCTGTTACTTTGATCAATTTAAAGGAGTTTGAAGATAGTTGCGTTTTCAAATTGAAGTGCAAATCACTTCTAGATCTGTAATTATCTAAAATAATCTGATGGAAATCAAAAATCGTGTCTGCACTTTTCTTGAGCTTAAGGAAAGCTATTCTTCATATATAACTCTTCCTGAAGATCAGCAGCTTATTGAAAAAGCATACAGGTTTGCTGAAAAAAAACATTCAGGACAGGTCAGAAAATCAGGTGACCCTTATGTGAGTCACTGCCTTTATGTTGCTTATATTCTCTCTAAGCTTCAAGTAGGACCTAAGACGATAGCAGTTGGTCTTCTTCACGACACCATCGAAGATACGGATACGACATTTGATGAGATTGTTGAAAACTTTGGACTTGAGATAGCTACGATGACTGAAGCTCTCACCAAAGTTACCAGATTATCCGATTATAAGAATGTGGAGTTCACTGCAGAGAATCATCGAAAGATCTTTGTGGCTATGGCAAAAGATATCAGAGTCATATTGATCAAGCTTGCAGACAGATTGCACAACATGATGACTTTACAGTATCAACCTAAAGAGAAACAGCAGAGAATCTCTCATGAGACTTTAGAAGTGTACGCTCCGATTGCTCATCGTCTAGGTTTATACAGCATCTCAACTATGCTTGAAGATCTCTCCCTTTATTATCTTGAACCAGACAAGGTCAAAGAGATTGAAGATAAGTGCAATCAGCTCGTTTCAGACTCTAAAGAGACCTTAAAGGAGCTGACTGAGCACATCGACAGCATTCTCTCTTCGACAAGTATTCCTTACGAGATCTCTAGCAGAGTCAAATCTGTTTATTCTATTTATAAAAAAATGTATCTTAAGAATTACTCATTTGATCAGATATATGATATCCTTGCCTTAAGAATCATCACTGAAAGCGAGCAAAACTGTTATGAGATACTGGGTTATATACATGCAAACTTCCGTCCTATGCCTGGCAGATTCAAAGATTATATAGCCATGCCTAAGACAAATATGTACCAGTCTCTTCACACTACGATTATGACTGAAAACGGAATCTTCTTCGAGATTCAGATAAGAACAAAGAAGATGGATGAACTCGCAGAAAGCGGTGTTGCTGCTCACTGGAGATATAAGGAAGGCTCTTCCTACGATGCTAAAAGAGAGCAGATGGAGATTGAGAATCAGCTCCAATGGTTTAAAGAGTTTGTCACCATATCTGACTCATCAAACTCAGATGCTAAAGAGTACATGGACACTCTATCTCACGATATATTCGATGCTAATGTCTATGTCTTCACTCCTAAAGGAAATGTCATCTGCCTTCCTAACGGATCAACTCCAATCGATTTTGCATACAGAATACATACCGATTTAGGCGAGCATTTATCAGGTGCTAAGATCAATGGTGTATTATCTCCTATATCGACTGTTTTAAAGACTGGTGATGTGGTTGAAGTAATCACCGCTAAAAACGCTTATCCTAACTCTGAGTGGATGAACATCGCAAAATCTCACTTTGCTAAGTCTTCTATAAGAAAATATCTTGTCAAGAAAAATCAGGATTTTGCAAAAGAGGATTCTATTAAGAAAGGGAGAACTATGCTTTTGGATTACATGAAGGATCATCATGTGGAGACAGATGTCAGCAAACTTCTCTCTAAAAAGATGCTTGCTGAACTGAAAGTCAACAGCGCAGATGAACTGTTCTTACAGTTGAGCGGAAAGACTATCTCTCTTTCATCTATCATCGATAAATTTGAGGTGATGAACAAAAAGGAAGAGGGCATCCAAGATAAGCTTGTCGATAACAGCTCTGATATCTCTACCAAGAACAGGCTGAAGAGAAACACTACCGATTCGATAGTCTTAGAAAACGGAGACAATGTCTTAATATCTCTTGCTAACTGCTGTCAACCTCTTCCTGGTGATGAGATCATCGGTTATGTTTCAACAGGTCAGGGTGTGAAAGTTCATAGAGCCGATTGTCCCAACATCAAGAAACTGGATTCCTCAGCTAGATTGATCAATGTCAAATGGAATCCAGACAATCTGAAGAAACTGGATTATCAGGTTTCTTTAGCTGTCGAATGTCACGATAGAAATCAGCTGCTTGTAGATATCTTAAACACTCTTCAGCTGTGCAATGCTAAGCTCATAAAATGCACTGCTAAACAGAACACTGCCAACAATACTGCAACAATTTCAGTAGATATACTGGTCAAAGATAAAGAGATTCTCGATCATTACATCGCTGCTCTTTACAAAGTAAAATCTGTCTTCAACATAAGACGAATTGGTAAATAGGAGGAATCATGTCTGAAATCATTAAAAAGCCCAGAGGAACTGTCGATTATTTTTACGACGATGCTTCTGTTTTGATATCTATAAAAAATAAGCTTCTCTCTCTAGCAGAAAGGTATGGGTTTTCTTTCTGTACAGTTCCTACTTTTGAAGAGAGCCGACTGTTTCATAGAAGCGTTGGTGAAAGCTCTGATATTGTAAGAAAAGAGACATTTGACCTGATAAACAAAGGGGATAGATCTTACACTTTAAGACCGGAGTTCACTGCTTCAATCAACAGAGCAGTCATCGAAAATAAGTTCTTTTCTTCTCCTTCTCTTCCTTTGAAGTTTTCATACTTCGATAAAGCTTTCAGGTATGAGAGACCACAGACAGGAAGATACAGAGAATTTCACCAGTTCGGTGTTGAGATAATCGATGAGAAGATCGATTTATCTTCTCAGGTTGAGACTCTTCTTCTTGCTATCGATGCCTGCAAGATGATCTTGGGTGATATAGAAGTTAAAGCAAAGATCAATTTCTTAGGCTCAGTTACAAGCCGAGACAACTATAAAAAAGCGCTCTACTCTTTCTTTGCTGACAAGATTCAATACATGTGTGAAGACTGCAAGAGAAGACTTGAGACAAACCCGCTTCGAATTCTTGACTGCAAAGTCGATGAGGACAGGAAGTTTATTCAGGATGCTCCTAAGATAACAGATTATTTGACTGAAGAAGATAGAGAAGAGTTTGATCAGATTAAAAAACTTCTTTTAAAACTGAACGTCTCTTTCCAAGTGGATGATAATCTTGTCAGAGGTCTTGATTACTACACCGGTTTTGTATTTGAACTTTACAGTGATGAGAAATTAGGTGCTTTAGCAGGTGGAGGCAAATACTCATCTCTCATGAAAGAACTTGGTGGACCTGAGTTTGAAGGAATAGGTTTTTCTATCGGTATTGAAAGACTTATTTTATCACTCATAGGCAAAGGTTCTTTAGACTATAAAAAATCTCTCGATTACTTTGTGATAGACTTAAGAAAAAATGGAGATGGCCTCATCATCGCTAAAAAGCTCAGAGATAAAGGGTACAAGGTATCTCTTCCTTCCTTTTCCAGATCGATGAAAGGTGCTATCAAGATGGCTGATAGAGAGAATGCTAAAAATGTTATAATCGTCGATAGCGATATGACTTACAAGTTGAAAGATATGTCAACTAGAGAGCAGAAAGATATAACCTTTGAAGAGATATTAGGTTTATAGGAGGTATTATGTTAAGAACTCACAATTGTTCCTCTTTAAGAAAAGAGGATGTGTCAAAGACTGTGACTTTAACAGGTTGGGTCGACACTATAAGAAATATAGGTTCTTTCGCATTTGTCGATCTCAGAGACAGATTTGGAAAGACCCAGATCTACCTTGATTCTCAGCAGTTTGAAAAGCTGAATCTAAAGAATGAGTACTGTATTCAAGTTGTCGGTAAGGTCAGAGAAAGAAAAGAGAGAAATCCTCATCTGCTGACGGGTGATATTGAAGTCGTCGCTGACAAAGTGACAGTGTTTTCAAAATGCGCTGTTCTTCCTTTCCCTATACAGGAAGAGATAAATGTCTCTGAAGATACCAGGCTCAAATATCGTTATTTAGATTTAAGACGACCAAACATGTTGAATAATATCATCTTAAGAAGCAAGATAGCTCAGGCCACAAGAGAGTTTTTAGATGAGCATGATTTCATTGAAGTCGACACTCCTACTCTCATCAAGTCAACACCTGAAGGAGCAAGAGACTATCTCGTTCCTTCTAGGATCTATCCTGGTTCATTTTACGCTCTTCCTCAGAGCCCACAGCTATACAAACAGCTTTTGATGATATCAGGTATTGACAGATACTATCAGCTAGCGCACTGCTACAGAGATGAGGATCAGAGAGCTGATAGACAGCCTGAGTTTATGCAGATAGACTGCGAGATGTCCTTTGTTGAAAGAGAGGATGTTTTAAATATCATCGAAGGTCTTTTAAAGCACATCTTTAAAAAGTGCATCGATGTGACTTTGCCTGATTTTGAAAGGATCTCATACGAAGATGCTATTACAAAATACGGAAGTGATAAGCCTGACACAAGATACAAACTTCTTTTAAATGATGCTACTGACATTTTAGGAGATTGTGGTTTCAATGCTTTTAAAGACAAGTATGTTTCTCTTCTTATAATTGAGAATTACGCAGATAAGATAAGCAGAAAGAATATGGATGAAGACAATCAGTTAGCAAAGAAATATTCTGTCTTCGGTTTCTCTTTTATCAAGTATTTAAATGGTGAGTTCTCTTCATCCATCGTCAAAAACATCGATCCTGAATCTTTAGAAGCACTCAAGAACAGGTTTGCTATCAAAGAGAATGATCTTCTTATCATCTGTGCCGACAGCAAGAAAGAGAAAGCTTGCGTTGCTCTTGGTGCTTTAAGAGTTGCATATGCTAACAAGCTCAAATATATTGATAAAAATGTATATAAACCTCTCTTTGTTATTGACTGGCCGTTATTTGAAAAAGATGATGAAGGACATATAATCTCCTTATCAAATCCTTTCACAAGGCCTATCGATGAGGATTTAAAGTATTTAGATAGCGATCCAACCAAGGTCCGTTCGACTTCTTATGACACGGTATTAAATGGTGTTGAGCTATCTTCAGGTGCGTTGAGAATCCATGACAGTGATATACAGAAAAAGATATTCTCGCTTTTGGGACTGAGCGATGAAGATATAAAAGAGAGATTCTCATTCCTGGTTGAAGCTCTCAAATACGGTGTTCCTCCTGAAGGCGGTTTTGGAATAGGTGTAGAAAGACTTGCTATGGAGCTTGCTAAGGTTGATAATGTCAGAGATGTCATCGCTTTTCCAAAGAATTTAAAAGCCTTTGAACCTCTCTCTTCTTGTCCTTCAAAAGTTCCAGTTGAAGACACCGATATCTTAGGAATAAAGATCGTTGCTGGAGATGAAAATGAGTGATGTTGCTCTTTCATCTTTCAACGTAAAAAAAGAGATAGCAGATGCTTTCTCTTCTTTAGGATACATTTCTTTATCTGATGTACAGGCTAAGACAATTCCTCTTCTTTTGAAAAAGGAGAGTGTTTTAGCTAACTCGTACACAGGTTCTGGAAAGACTTTCTGCTATCTTATCCCTATCATAAACAACATAGATTTTTCTTCTGATTCAATTGAAGCTATCATCATAGTTCCAACAAATATTTTGGTTGATCAGGTAAAAAAAGAATTCGATTCTTTCTTTGATTTATTAGGCTACAGCAAAGAGTTTATCAAAGTCATCAAATCAAAAAATGATTTTTCAAGAGTGAAAGCTAAAGTGGTGATAACGACTCCTTCTATGTATAAGGAAGTATTCTCTCACTATAGTACAAACAGACTGTCATACGTCATCATCGATGAAGCTGACATGCTGCTTTTTGATGGATTTTTATTTTTTACTGAAGATGTTAAAAAACAGATCGATCAGAGCATCATCTCTGTTTTTTCAGCATCGATAAAGACACAGGATATAACTAGAATCAAGAGAAGATTTAAAATCAAAAACGTCGTCTCTATTTCACAGAAGATAAACTGTGATAAGATCTCTCATCATCTCATCGATTTCTCATCTTATTTAAAAAAGGAAGCTTTAAATAAGATCATCTCTTCAATCAAATACATGAAGATGATCGTGTTTTTTAAAAGCGTAGAGGAAGCAAATGATGTCTATCTTGATTACAAAGACAGAAAAGATGTTTTTATCTTCCATGGTGAACTTGATAAAAGGGAGATAAAAAAGACATTTTCTTCTCTTCAGAAGAAAGATTCATTTATTGTTTTCTCCTCTGACTATCTCTCAAGAGGTGTGGATTTAAAAGGAATAGATACCATCATCTCTTATTCTTTACCTGATACTCTTGACTACTATTTCCATCGTGCAGGAAGAACTGGAAGATTTTTTACTGATGGCGACTCTTATATCATGGTAGATAAGGACAATGAAAAAGAGATCAAAGATATCCTCTCTTTAAAAAGGAGAGAAGTTTCCTTTGATGTCTTTAAAGTCAACGAGACTGGTCTTAAGAAGATATCACAATCCTATGTGTTTAAAAATCTTGGAAAGAAAGATCAGTCAAATGAACAGCTTCAAAAGAAGATAAGACACGCATACAATAAAAATAAGAGCGATAAGGTAAAACCGAATTACAAGAAGAAAGTCTCTAAAGCTATCAAGAGAGTTAAAGAGAAACACAGGATGAAAGTTGTCAGAACAAACATCGCTAAAAAAGGTGGAAACGCTAGAGATTTCCACCAGGATTAGAACTCTTTTATATATTCCTCTATCTTTTTTAGTGCTTCTTCTTTTTTATATCTACCGATCTCTTTTCCTCTGGAGAAGAGAATGTAAAGATCTTTTAAGCCTGAACCTGTGATACCTATATCACAGTCTTTTGCCTCTCCTAATCCGTTTACAGGGCAGCCCATGCAGGCGACATGGATATCTTTATTTGTTCTATCCAAGATGAGCTGTATTCTATCTGAGAGCTCTTTGACATCGACAAGTGTTCTTCCACACGTTGGACAGACAGTTAAAGAAGGAACTTTTATTCTTCCAGCACACTTCAGCAGTGTTTTGCAAGCTCTTATCTCGTACTCTCTTTTTTCAGCTAAAGAGACTCTTATCGTGTCTCCTATTCCATCTTTTAAAAGAGGGAATAGAGCAACAGTGCTTTTGATTGCTCCTTCAAGTGCTCTTCCAGCTTCAGTCAAACCTATGTGAAGAGGATAGGGATACTTTTCATACGCTCTTCTGTAAAGCTGTGTTGTCATATCTACATCGCTGCTTTTTAAAGACAGGACTATCTTTTCAAAATTTTCTTGTTTGAAGATCTCCAAGGTTTCATCTAAAGCTAAAAGATAATCATCGATCTTTGATGAAGTCTTGCCTTTATATTTGTTTAAAGAACCAGAATTAACTCCTATTCTGAGAGGAATATTCATCTCTTTGGCTGTCTTGATAACTTCTCTTAAATTGCTTTCACTTCCGATGTTTCCAGGATTTATCCTGACTTTATCTGCATGATTTTTCATCGCTTTTATAGCGTATAGATAATTGTAGTGGATATCGGCAATGATAGGTATATTCACTTTCTTCTTGATCTCTATAAGAGCATTTAAATCATCTTCATCGAGAATAGAGAATCTCATCATGTCAAGAGAGAGCTCTTCTAAAGAATTGGTAAGAGATATGTTTTCTTCAATAAGAGATGTCTTCCTATCAGACATGCTCTGAATCAAGATTCCTCCATCTCCTATTGTTTTATTTCCAATATTAAAAATTATTTTCCTCATATTTTCCTCATATTTTCCTCTTATGTTTAGAATTATAAAACATGGATTTATCTTTTTCCACTCATTAAAGTTCAAATGAAAATAAAGAGAACTATTTATCGTAAATTAATCGATATATTCTTGTAAATATCAAAGAATTTATATATAATAAAAGAGTTTTGTAAAAATTTGCATTTTTTAAAATGGAGGAAAATAATTATGGCAGATAAACGTATAAACCTCACTCTTCGCTGCTCTGTTTGTAAAAACGAGAACTACATTGCAACAAAGAATAAAAGAACTCATCCAGACAGGTTAGCAGTTCAGAAATACTGTCCTTGCTGCAAGAAAAAGACTCTTCACGAAGAGAAGAAATAAAGAGGTGAAAAATGGCTGATATTATCATGATTGGCGATTGTGGTCCTGGTAAATCATTCAAGTGGAAAAATGAGATTTACACTTCTTTATCTATCGATCACAACAAGACTGCTATGAGGCAGATGATTGTTAAAATCAAAGCTAAAAATTTAAGAACTGGTGCTATCAATGTCATGTCATTCAATGGTGACGATAAGGTTGAGACCATCTACTTAGATAAAAGAACCATGAACTACACTTACGATGATGGAACTTTGGTCCATTTTATGGATGCAGAGACATATGAAGATTTTGCAATCGCTAAAGAGCATCTAAAGTGGGAACTGAACTTCATCACTCCTGAAAATCCTATCACCGTCACTTTTTATGAGAATGAGATATTAGGTGTTGAGCTTCCTGCTAAAGTCACCTTAACTATCACAGAGACCGATGATAACGCTGTCTCCGGTGACACAGTTAACAAAGCCACAAAGGATGCTATCTTAGAGACAGGATACAAATTAAGAGTTCCTATGTTTGTTAAAAACAACACCAAAATCATCATCAGAACCGATACTGGTGAGTATGATTCAAGAGCATAACAGATTATGATGTCAATTCCTATCTGGGCTTTTGTTTTAATAATTGTTCTTCTCATATTAGGTTCTTTAATCGCTGGCTTTTTTATCGCAAGAACACTTATCAAAAGAGAGATGAAAAAGAATCCTCCTATAAGTGAAGATATGATAAAAGCTATGTATCGTTCCATGGGTGTCACTCCTTCGCAGGCTAGATTGAATCAGACAATGAAAGCTATCAATGAAGCGCAGAGTGGCAAAAAATCTCCTAAAAATAAAAAACACAAATAAAAATCAGAGCTGGTTAAGATATCTAAAATTATCTTGTCAGCTCTTTTTTTGTACATTATTTCAAGATAATAATTGTTCAATAGTTTTAAATAGTAAATAGTTTTACAATCAGTCTTTTATTTCTCTTTATCTTTTAGTCTAATGTATATGTTTGTATTATTAAAATGAAAAACAGATAAGAGTCAAATTTTCTAATCTAATAGATAAAAAAGATTGGAAACTTAGAGCAAGCCTATTAGAGATTTGAAAACTGGCCAAATAATCTATCAAAAGACATTTGCTTTATTAATATTAATTTTTTAAACAACCAATTGGTATAACAAAAACATCGTCTTCTCTTTTATATCCATATTGATTACCTGTTATATTTTTCAATATCACTTTACAAATTTGCTGCATTTAATTTTACAAATTTGCGATTTTTTATTTTACATATTTGTCATATTTAATCTTATATATTTGCGTCAGTCAATTACTTAATAGGCTAAAACAAAAATCCTTAACGGACTTGGTTCTTTTATCAAACTCTTATTTATCAATTTTTTCTTTATTTAGTTCATTGATAGCGATAGTGATGATCTTGCTTTCATTTTCATCAGCATCTTTTTTTACATCTTTTTTAAATACTGTGACAGGTTCCTTTCCTGCAAGAAGTCGTTTTATATTGCTTGAATGTCTTATTAAAATGGTCAAGATAAACAAGAAAACAGTTATTGTTGTCACATAAGTTAAATGGATCATGAATGATGGAGAGAAAAAAAGACCGAAGTTATATAGAGAGTAATCTTTAAAACATGTCAAGTGAGTAATAAGCGGAACAAATGAGAAGAGTAGGCAAGAAAAAGAACCGATTATTGAAGATAAAGAGATCTTCTTAAATCTCTTAAAAGTGATAAAAAACGTAAGAAGACCAATCAGAAAAAGAACAGGTGAGATAAAAAGACAGTAACCTGCAAAACAAGCGACAGCTTTTCCACCTTTAAAGTGTGAAAATACAGGATATATGTGTCCTATAGCGACTGAAAAAGCAGAGATAGAACAGATGACTTCAATGAATTGATCATAATAAAATATATCCATCTTCACATATCTAAAAATTACAAATGTAAAGAGAAGAGCCAAGAAACATTTTAACAAATCAAGTGCAATAGTTAATATTCCTGCTCTTTTGGATACTGATCTTCCAACATTGGTACCACCAGCGTTTTTTGAGCCTACTTTAGTGATGTCAACACCGTAATGAGAAGAGATAATTTTTGAAAAAGAGATCGATCCTAACAGATAATTGAATATGATAGTTAACAGATACGCTAATACTGTGTAAAAAATTTTCATAAAACATTTTTAATTATATAGGTTTCGTCTTTAAATTCAATCATTTTTTGTGTAAAATTGATAGGTTGAGGTAGAAATATGGGCGAATCATATAATGCTAGTAATTTGAAGATTCTTCATGGTCTATTGCCTGTCAGGGAAAGACCAGGAATGTATATAGGTTCAACCGATACAATCGGCTTACATCACCTTGTTTGGGAAATAGTTGACAATGCAGTCGATGAAGCAAATGAAGGATATGGAAAGAATATTTACGTGATAATTCACGATGATAATTCGTTGGAGGTTATCGATCAGGCTAGAGGTATTCCCTACGATTACAATGAGAAAGAGAAAATGACCGGTTTTCAAATAGTCTATCAGACACTGCACGGCGGAGGAAAGTTCGATGAAAAGAATTACTCTCATGCTGGAGGTTTACACGGTGTCGGTGCTGCTGTTACAAATGCTTTATCCAAATGGATGGAGATACATTCATACAAGGATGGTGTAGATCATTTCGGTCGTTTTGAAAACGGAGGAAAGAAGTTTTCAGGAATTAAGGATTTAGGACCAACTACCAAGAGAGGAACATCGGTCAGATTTCTTCCTGATGACACTATCTTTGAAGATATCACTTGGAATTATGAGAGGATCTCTTCTCATTTAGATCACAGAGCATGTCTTACAAAAGGTGTCACTTTCCATCTGAAAGATGAAAGGAGCGGTAGAAGTCAAACATATTTCTATGAGAGAGGTCTTTTAGAATATTATCAAAGAAGGACAGCAGGAAAAACTGCTCTCTGTCAGCCTGTTCACATTGAAGGCAAATCACCGGAAGGTATTTCTGTTGAGACAGTCTTTGGCTTTTTGAAAGATAACTACGATGAAAAGATCATCTCTTTTGCTAACGGTGTAAGAACAACAGATGGTGGATATCATGTCACCGGTTTAAAAAAAGCGATCACCAGCTGCTTTAATTACTACGCTTCTTCTCACAATCTTATAAAGAAGAACGAGTCTTTAGATGGAGATTGTTTAAGGGAAGGTTTAGTGTGCATCATCTCAGCATGGGTTCCTGAACATCTGCTTCAGTTTGAAGGACAGACAAAAGGAAAACTAGGTACGAAAGAGGCTTTAAACTCCGTCGATTCGATAATCGAAGAGAAGTTAGCCTATCATCTTGAAGAACATGCTAAGGAGAGTGACAGCATAGTCAGTAAGACGATAAATGAGATGAGAATAAGAGCGAAGAGCGAAGAGGATAAAAGAAAGGAAAGAGAGCTGCTTAAAACAAAGATGAACAGCTTCTCACTCTCTGATAAACTCACTCCTTGTTCAACAAAAGATTATCTCAATAATGAGCTTTTTATAGTTGAAGGTGATTCCGCAGGCGGT
>JALEUS010000004.1 GCA_022780765.1 Bacilli bacterium
CATCCAAATTGAAAGAGATCTTCTTTTTTAAAAGAGAGATATCGTTTGTATGTGTTTTCTTTAAACCGGTTCTCTTTATATCAATTATTCTATAAAAGACAACGTATATGATAAATAGAGCGTACAGTTTATTTTTTATAACACCTATATCAGTATAAGGGCTTATAAAATCATCCACATAGTTAAAAAGGTAATGATAAGAATCATAGTTTATGCCTTCTTTTATACTGGAGTAAATCTTTTCTATTGCTTGTTCAATATCAATGCTGTAGATAGTTGAAACGATTTCATACTTGTAGTCATTATCAAGAAAATCTAAAAGGAAGTCCTTGTGGAGGATGGAGTAAAGATCATTTTTTATCTCATCTTTATACTTTAAAAGCGTCGAATAGAAGAATTCCTTATCCTTATTGAAGAATTTGATCATGTCCTCGTTCTTTATATCATTTTCTACAAACACCAATGTTTTATAGATGTTCGGTTTAAAGAAATCAGCACTTGATACATACACTCCTTGAGAGAGGAGAGCTCTTCTTTTTGAAATATTATGGTAGTCACCATTTTCTTTTAAAATATCTTTTCCATCATCAGCTGTATATGGGATGTTCAAATTGCTTTCTCTGAAATCAAAATCAACAAAGGAGAAGAGAGATATAAAGTCGTTTTCGTCTCCTTTTTCAAAGTCGAAGAATTTGACATATTTGTACATGCAAAAAGGAAGACCGATGAGAGAAAGAAAGATGATAGGTACAACAGGCATAGAAGAGAAAGAAGATCTTATCTTTCGATATAAGAAACGAATTTTATCTTTGTCTCTTTCTTTTAAATAGTACTCTGTCTTTTTCTCATCAACCACGTATTTAAAGCTGTCAGGACTTTCCTTATCTTTTGTCTTTTTTAAATTGATTACATCGCAGTAAACATCAAACAGTTTTCCAACCCTCACTCCTAACAGAGGAATAAGACTGCAACTGAAAGATGTAAATAGAGAGTCGTAGCTGTATGAAAGCATGTTTTTTACTCCATCAAATTTAGATGATAGAGTGTGATAAAGAAACGCTTTAGCAAGAGAGGTTAACATTATTTTTATAGCAGGGGATATATCTTCGTACGTGTAATTAAATACAATATCGAGCAATTCATTGAATCCTTTATTCTTTAAAGGAAGGATAATAGAAGAGAACTCTTGGTAGCTTGTCGCTGATGGATAAGGATAAAAGGAATGGTAGATAAAATCTGTGTCACCAAAGATGTCTTTATATCTTTCATAGGCATAAGGCAAGATATATCTAGGAAGATATTCTCCGTTATATGTTTCCACATAGATGCCTGAACAGAGAGATGAGATCTCAAGTTTATGAGGGACTCCTACGCTGTTTAATGAATCATCTTCCAGCATTGAAAAGTGGATCTCATCATCGAAATGAATCAGTTTGATTATCTTCTCTTCAGTCAGATCATCATCTTTGCTATTTATCAGGATATCTTTATTTATTCCCATAAATTTCAAGAAATTATATATGGGATCACTGTTGGTTTTATCTTTTATAATCTCTTTGTACATCTTGAATTTTTCTAATATACAGAAGTAATCTAAAACAGAGGTATAAAAATAAGTCATATCATCTGAAAACAGAGTGAAACTGTCACCTTTTAGTTGATAGTGATATTTCTCTGAAGGTACGTAATATTTAAGGATTTTGTTATTTTGCATATCTATCTTCCTATCCTCTTCTCTTTATCTATGTATGTGTTGATAAAGCATCTGATAAGAAAATGAAGGAAGAAAGCAAGAAGCTTCATATTCTGATAATCATCTGTCCCATCAACGGGTTTCATATATTTCTTCGCTAATCTTAAAAATGTGTCTTCTTTATAAAAATAAGAAGTAATCACTGCAAATAAACATCTGCTGTTTCTATTGTAGTTATTAAATATATATTTATTGAAAGCGGTAGAAGTATTCTTATCTAATTGATATAAATTGTTAAATTCATTTAAATAATTATTTAGTTCATCTTCACTCGGATTAAAGAAGATATAGAGAGGATCAAAAGAAGAATCGTTTGTCAAAAGAAGAGAAGAGATTAGCAAGAAATCATCATCATCAAGATCGATTTCTTCATTTAAATCATGCAGGTTTAAGAAATTAGAGAAGGGGTATGGACCGACTATAAACAGGTTATTTTTGGCGAGAGCATTTTTTACAAAACAGTACTCTGAGTTGGAGTTGTCGCTGAAGTTTATGGTCTTTAAAAATGGTTTGTTGAGTGCAGAGTGAGAAGAGTTTCTACATCTTCGACATATTTTGTCTCTGTAGGTGAGTTTGCTGACAGCTAATAAAGGATCATCGTACTTTAAAAGCTTCTTGATAACAATGTAGGGAAGACCGGCAGATAAGAGAATAAATGCACAGTTGATATTGCTGTCTATAAAGCTTTTCAGCTTCAAAGACAGGTAACTTTTTGTGAGTTTCTCAATAGCTTCTTTATCGCAGCTGCAGAAGAATAACTCATCTAAAGAACATGAAGCTGGTTCTTTTTTACAGTAGCAATTGAAGACATTACCTAAAGAAACAAAAGGATACTCATCATCACTGTTTGAAGTGACATCCAGTGACATTCTCATATCCAAATCAGGTATTATTTTTTCAGACAACTTCAGTCTGTAAGAAGATAAGATGATATCGTATAGAGCTTTCACTCTGGAGTAGAAAAGAGGATCGCCATTAAAAATCAGTTTCTTTTTTTCATCGAATTTATCATTCTCTTCTTCAAAGAGTATTCCTTTGACTTCCTCTTGAGAAAGCCTACTAATCAAAGATATTTTATTGAAGAAGGTGGTATCTGCTATGTAATCGTAGTAAAAATATAAAAGAAGCAAAGCTAACTCTTTACCGTTGAGGTTGAAATAAGGAGTCAATTCTACTGGAGGAATACTGCACACAGGAGATTGACAGATAGGGAACTTCATATGGGTATTTCTATCTTCTAGTTCCTTTTTAAACTCATCATAAGTGATGACTGTCTTTTCAAACACGTTGTTTTTACATCCTATAGCGTGAATGTAAGTCTCGTATATCGCATTGGTCTTGTAGTTGTTGTCAATAGCTATATTATCTTCATAGAAGAGAGGTTGAACATGATTGCAAAGATGGCACAGATCTTTTTTAAAATGCAGCTGAGATGATATATCTTTTTTTAAATCTAAGTTTCTTTTCACATAAAAAGGAAGATCACTTTTTTCCATTATGTAGAGATTCTTTTTAAGAAGAGATCTGTTCATTTTTGGATTCAATCTTTCATATTCTTTTTTGTAGTGATCGATGGTATTTAAAATAGCATCTTTCTGGCAGCTGCAGAAGTAAGGTTTTCCATCGTATGTTTCTTTAAAACTGTAGGCTAAACGTCCGTAGCTGACGTACTTGAAAGGAAGAGAAGGTTCATATGTTTCATCATCTCTACCGCTGTTTATTATGTTGTCGATAGCTAATTTATTGTTGGTCTTATAAATAAGATAGCTCATGTTATCGTGCTCGATAGCAAGAGGTGAGAAAAAGAGATATTTAAAGAAAGGAAAGAGGAAAGTATAGTTTTCTTTTGAGATCGTTACATCAGAATACATCTCTAAATATTTTTTTACCGCTGATTTAAACGAATGATCTTCAAACAGAGTAAAAAGTTTGTAAATGATATCGGTCTTACATCTTTTATCTATTTGAGAAAGTATCTCATATAAAGAAATCTCTTCTTTTTTGCTTATGTATCTCTGCTTTATGAAAGTTAGATAGATATCTTCTGACAGTTTTTTCTTATAAAAAAATCTTTTAAAATCAGATGAAAACCTTTCTTTTTCAAGGATGATCAATCCTTTTTCTTTTTCATCGATGATAAATCCATTAAATTTCTGATAGATTACTCCGTGAGAAGAAGCTTTTCTTTTTATGTAAGTTCCGCTGTGATTAGCGCTGGTAAAGTGGACAAGATAAATGATAGATCCATTTTTAGGAGACATGTAATCTAAATTCTCATCTATCTCACTGTTGTACTTCAAAGAGAAAAAAGGATTTGTCTTATCTTTCATGTACTGCGATAAAAAAGAACTGTATCCTTGATAAGGAAGTTTCATCTTAAGATAAATCAAAAGAGGATCGTTGAGATATCTGTATCTATCGTAAAGAAAAGTGAGATATTCTTTATTGATCAAAGGGAAGAAAAACTCTTTGTTATCAAGAGAGTAAACTTCAGAGTTCTCACCTGATTTGACATAATAGTTTTCAATTTTTACATCGCTTAAAATTGATTTATAAACTCTCTCACTTTTAAGCACTTCTTTACAGAATCTATCGAAGAGATAAGAGATCATACAGGAGATAGAATTCTTTAAACAGTACTGATATTTCTCTTTAAAACCATCTTTTAAAGAGAGCGAATCTATCTCTTTATCATCGATGTAATTGATAAAATAGTCTACTCTTCTTTCAAAAGAGTAAACATCTAATCGTTTAAATAAGTTTATATCTTTTTTCGATAAATCATCTAAAGAAGAGTCGATGATGAGTCTAAAATAAGATAGATCTCTTATATAATCAGCTATCTTTTTATCAAACCTCTGCTCATTAAAAAGGATAGGAAAGAAGACTTCTTCTTTAAAGAAATCCTTAGTTCTATCGTACATAAAGTAGATTCCGTTTTTTAATAGAAACGATTTAAAGTCATCTTTAAACCAAGTGGTGTAGTTGCCGCTAGTGAGAGTCTTATAGCAGTACATCTTCAGCGAAGATAAATCATCTTCAAAATTTAGTTGAGAGATAATATCTTTAGAGTAATCTATCTTTATCTCTTCAGGAAGACCTATTATTCTTTTAAAAACTAAAGGATCAGTCATCTTCATCTTCTGATAGCTGTCATCGATGTGCACATGATAGAAATCGATCTTTTTCTTTAGTAACTTATGATAGAACTCTATTCTAGAGATGATAGCATCTTTATCTTCAGAAGATAAGACATAGCTGTAGTTTTCCTTTAAAAAAGCCATATGGTTTTCACCTTTGATAGCTTTTATGTATTCTTCTTTTTCATCTAAAACGATGACATTATCAACATAGTCAAATTGTCTCATAAATACATAATATTTGAGTAGACAATATATGTCAAATAATATTTTTTACTCAAAAATTTATAGGTAAAAATTTAAACAGTGCAAATGATCTTATCTCTTCTTTCTATAGTGTTTTTAAAGATATTGTCACTGATGAAGAAGTTAAATCTGTGACTTCAAAACCATATTTTGGTCTGTTTCCATCATCGAATTTGAAGTTGGTGTAAGAGCCTCCTTCACACATGAATTTATCTCCTTTGGTGTACATGGAAGATGCTTTAAAGAGATTTTTTTCAGTTGTTTTTTTCTCATCTTTTGGAAGTATTGATACAAGACGTGTCCTGTAGTAATTTAAATTGACATCCTCGATGATGGTACCATATGATCTCTCTTGCATATTGGAGTAGAGATAGTAATATCCATAGGTGGATTTGTTGTTTGCTGGAATCTTATCATAAGAGCAGCCATCCCAGATAAGTTTGTTTGAAGATGCAGATATCTTACCTACTTTAGCATTCACGTGATAGACCCTTAAACCGGTAGAATTAGGAGCTATAGCTCCGTTTTCATATATATGTTTGCTGTCTGCTTGATTCAGTGATGTGGGTGTATAAGTCTCTAAAACAAGGTATTCATCAAAAGGAGTACCATTGTTTACTTCCACATTGTTCTTGTAGACAGGGAGAATGTAGCAGTCCTGCTGATCAACTAAAGAATTGATTGTTATCTCTGTACCGTGAGAAGAGACATATGCGTCATTGATGACTGTTGGTGTTATCCAGTTTAAGAAGTATTTTGAATAACCCATGTGATCGATGACATTGTAATCCATCATATCTATTCCACCTGTAGGGGATTCTCTGACTTTGTTTATATAGGTATTGTTATAGTAATCATCAAGACCTAACATATGACCTGTCTCATGGATTATAGTGTGCGAGTCTCCGGATTTGGAGGTTAAATAGTTTTTATAAAAACCGTTATTTATAAAACTGATGCTTGCCCAAGCGTAAAGATTAGCTTTATAAGTGCTGTTGTTGTATGTGAATGAAGGATCTGATGTCATCCAGGATGTGAATGCCCAGAAGAGATCATTTGTAGTGCTGTAATGTTGATTGTAAATCAGCCATATTCCATCTATATATCCGTCTTTGTTGTTGTCATATTTAGATATATCAGTTCCGTTAGCAATGGTTTTTTCGATAGCTTTCTTGACTATTGTTTCTACAATTGAAACATAGACGCTGTCGTAATTTGGATTCTTCTGATATTGCTCTGTGATGTAATCTAAAGAGTAAGTTGAAGTGACAGGCGTTGCTACTTCACCTTGTATCTTGAGTTTTCCGTAGCTAGATTTTTCATAGAAGGAGGAAAGAGATTCCCATCCTGTGTCTTCTTCATCACCAAAAAAGGTATTCTCTATCATCTGAAGAGTGGAAGATGAGAAGTGATCGACAACTCCGTTTTTTTGAAACTCAACCGGTATAACAAGCAGATTGTTTGTTCCTACAGAAGGGAAATATCTCTGGTTAAAACATAGACCGATATTATCCTTATTTAGCAGCTGAGTCGTTGAACCAGTAGGATAATTTGGTGTGTTGTAAGTTACATCACCACTTACAGTTGGTGTCTTTGAAGAAGTGTTGTTATCACCTAAATCACCTCTTATAAAAATACATGAAGATAAAGTTATAGAAGAAACAACCAGTGTCAATACTGATAACAATTTTATTTTCTTTTTCATTTTCCCTCCTAGTCTCCATAATCTGATGGACGACTTTCCTTTTCGATTATCACCTTCGCTTGATCAGCAACATCCATTGCAGTCAGATAGATGAATTCATCTTTTTCTATGAGAGGATAATCCTCGTCCCCTTGGAAGATAACTTTCCTGTTCTTTTTTACTATCTCATCCATCTTATTTAAGATCTTTTGATAATTCTCAGGTCTGAGTCTTTTATATCCTTGAAGATACGTGTAAAACTGAGGTTCGATATAAAAAATAGATCCGTCCTCATTCTGATAACAAGTAGCAAATCTGTTTGCGAGATCTATAAGAATCTGTCTATCTTTCCATTCGGGATAATTTTTCATCGTTTTACCTCATCATCGATCAATATTTAAAAATTAACTTCAAATATTGAGTCATTTTATTATAAAGCATAACATTTAAAAAATGTTTAGAATTACTCATGTAGAATAATAGTTCTTTTGGCTGTTTATAGCGAAGGGAATCTATATATCTATAAATAAAGCAACTTAATTATAAAACAACAGTTTTTAAAGCATTTTATCAAGAAAAGAAAAGACTTCTTTAATATCATCTCTGATAATTATAGATGCATACTTATCATAAGCAGTAGCATCTCTATTAATTATCACCATCTCTCCTTTTCTTAAATAGGAGAGGAAGGTGTTTGCAGGATAGACTGTCAGCGAAGTTCCTATCACTATCAGAAGATCTGCTTCCGTCACTTTCACTATCGCTCTGTTGATGTTCATCTCATCTAAGCACTCATCGTACAAGACGACATCAGGTTTGATAACTCCATTACAACCATCGCAGTGAGGAACTATATCTTTTGAATCTTTTATGTACTGAGCTGTGAAGAACGCGTGACAATCCATACAGTAATTCCTATATATTGAACCATGTAGTTCAATCACATTTTTATTTTTAGCTAAAGTGTGAAGTCCATCTATATTCTGAGTGATGACTGAGCAATCTTTTTTCTCAGATAACTTTGTGATGTAGTTATGAGCTACATTTGGTTTTTTATCTAACACCAGCATCTTTTCTTTGTAGAATTTATAAAAGGTCTCTACATTGAAAAAGAAAAAGCCTTTAGAAAGAATCTCCTCTGGAGGATAGATATACTTCTGATTGTAAAGTCCATCTTTTGAGCGGAAATCAGGTATTCCAGAAGCTGTTGAAATACCAGCTCCAGTGAAGAATACTATCCTTGAAGAAGAATTGATCTTTTCGTTTAACTGCTTAATTTTCTCTTCGTCTTTTAGCATCATATTCCCTCTTTTTTTAATATGTAATCTATCAGTTTTGATGCGACATTGACCCTTGTCACTTTTTCAATCTCGGTGAAGAAAGCATTGCCATTTGCTTCTAAAAACAAAGGATTTGAATCCTTATCACAGGTGAGATCTATGCCGGCATAATCCAGATGAAGTTTTTTTGCAATATTAACAGCCGCGACTTTATATTTATCATCGATTGTGTCAGTGACATCGAATCCTTTACCACCTAACGATATATTTGATCTAAAATCATTTTCATTTATTCTTTCCATAGAGGCAACAACTTCATCACCTATGACGATCAAACGATAATCATCTGCGATAGGTTTACAGATGTACTCTTCAAATAGATGAGGAACCTTTTTAAACTCTCTGTACAGCGCAAATAATTCTTTTCTGTTTTTTATTAAGAACACCTGCTTTCCTAAAGAACCATAACACAGTTTTAAGATGAGAGGATAATTCAATTCTTTTTCAACATATAGCAAGAAAGAAGAATACTTTTCTTCATCAACTTCATCCATATAGCAAAGAGGAGAAGATATGGTCAAAGGAGATGAGAAGGAAGTGTCTTTTAGTTCTAGAATAGAGGACATTTTGTCATCTGAAAGAAGGAGACTTTGATAACTATTGTATAAATGCATGCAAGAAGATAAAGCTTTAGAAAGATACTTGTCTTTATCTAGATAAATGCAGAAGGCATACTCTTCTTCTTTAAAAGGAAAAAAGACTTTATCTCCTGTAGATACTACTGGGATTTCACAAGCTTTTCTTATATCGCAGGAAATATTCCTTTTTTCTAATTCATCTTTAAGTCTCCTAGCTTTGTATATGACGTTTTCATTTGTGGAGAATGAATTTATTACAACAAGTGCTTTTTTCATAATTTTATTTTAGCAAAGAAAATGTTGAGTGAGAGAATATCATTGTTTTAATTCGCATTTAACATGTAGAAATATATAACCTAATAAATCCTGCTTGATATTGTAATAAGATAGGAGTATAATAACAAAGTTATCGCGGGGTGGAGCAGTGGTAGCTCGTCAGGCTCATAACCTGAAGGCCAATGGTTCGATTCCATTCCCCGCTACCATTTTTCAGTTTCAGCCGGTCAGAAGTGATCGGCTTTTTCATTTGTGTCCAGTAGATTACGCCAAAAGTTCCCGCCACCGGGTTGATCGCCGCATTGTTTTCCATTTCTATACCGGACACCGTTTCACAATCAAGTTGGATAAACATCACGATATACAAAAATGGTCGTGGTACTGAAGATAGCCCCATCGGGCAGGTTTGTATCGAGGAATTTTATCGGCCAGTATCCATATTACAGTAAAGAAGCGCGCTGAAAATTTGAATTATCATTGAAATAATGGTATTGTAAATACTATCCCAACTCAATTTCAGGAGAAAAATTGAATGTTTCGTAAAATCGGTTTTCTGATGGCGGCTCTGCTGACCGGACTGGTGGTCTCGGCGGCGGACGAGTTGAAAATTCTGACAGTCGGCAACAGCTTTGCGGACAGTGCATTCCGTTACCTGCCCAAGGTGGCGGAATCCGCCGGCTGTAAGAT
>JALEUS010000014.1 GCA_022780765.1 Bacilli bacterium
AGTATATTCATCTATCTTCCTCCTTCTCGTCAGGATCCTCACTCAAGAGAGTCTTCTTTTGATACACTTCAGGACCATGGATTTTAATTCCATTTTCATCTACATCTATCTTACTACCTTCAAAGAGCATATTCTCTAACATTTTTTTATCTTTGTTGCTCTTTTTTTCTTCTCTTATCCTTTTTTTCTCCTCTCTTCTGTTTATCTCTTCACTGGCAAGAGAATCAAGCTGCTGTTTTTTCTTATTATCTTCTAAGATGAGCTGCTCTGTCTCTTTTATTACATTAGCTAAAACCTCTTTTTGTTTCTCAAGCTGCTCCATATCAGGAGTGATCTGCTTTTCTATCTCAAAGACATTCATGCTCTTTTTAATCTTCAAAAAAGATCTTTCAACATCCTCTTTGGAAAGTAGCTCTTTCTTAGAATGCTTATGATTCTTATCGATGATTCCTAAAGAGAATTCTTTTGTCTTGTCATCAGCGCTCTGTGAAAAATTAATGACCTGCAGATCGAAGATAGTAGCGGTGTTAGAGAGAAGCTCATCTCTTTTCGGACTGCCTTTATAAAAGAGAAAACATAATCCTCCAAAAAGAAGATGGAAGTAGAAAGTAAACACTCTCCAAAGCAGATTTGAAGCAGCTATAGATGGAAGATACGATGAGGAAAATACAAATGTATATAGATTTTGATAGGCGACTTCTGCCCCTCCAGCTGGTATGTAACTTGATATCAATTGCAGGTAAGATGAGGAGAAGAAAACGGTTGTAAATATATCCTTGTTTACTGGTAGATTCATCGCCCACATGCATAGAAATGGAATGATATTTGTAAGACATTGCTTGGCTATATTGGTTAAAAGAAGGAATAAAAGGATGCTTTTGTGATGCCATAGTTTGATAATCTCAAGTCTGTAAGTCACAAAAGTCATCGTCCACTTTTTATACAGTTCATCTTCATCTCCCAGTTTAAAAAGAGAAGAGAGCTTGACCATCAAGGACACTAAAAGTCGATGAAGAGGTTTGCAGAAAGAAAAAAAGATGATTGCCAACAAAATTAAAACCGATATAGCAAGACCGATAAGGGAGAGATAAAACATTCTCATGTTACCGAGTATATCCAAAGATACATCCTTGACAAAAGGAAATCCAAAGATGACAAATAATATTGAAACAATAACGAATACAAACTGATAAACAAGGTAGTTCATGGAGATGATAGAAGCAGCGTTAGCTCCTTTTATCTCCTGTTTTGTAAAGGTGTAAGCCTGTATGAACTTTGCGCTCGTCTTGTTGACAGTACCGATAAAATCACCTATTTGAGTATTCATCATACCTTCAAAAAAAGTATATCTTCTGTTGTATCTTTTAGCTAGAAAGGTTATTGCCGCAGCATCGATAAAAAGAAGAGATAACACAGCGATGATGATGACCAGTATCGGAATAAACTTTGCGGAAAACAGCACCTGAAAAGTGTTGATAGGATTGTCCTTCAACACATATATCAATCCTAAAACAGACAGTGCTATGATGATTGTTATCTTGAATATGTTTTGAAAAATCTTTAATTTATGTCTTTTCTTTCTGTTATCGTTTTTCACTGCAGCTTTTTGATCACCTTATCAATTCTTCTTCTGATCTCATCGATTTGTAAAATCTGTAAAGTGTCATACAGCTTTGGAGAGAGGGTTGATGCGCACACAGCTATTCTGATTAACGATATGCAGTCAGCGTACCAACCGATGTATTTTTCTGGATTCTTTTTGTACTCTTTCCTATCGTCAGCAAAATTAAATTTCTTACCTTTCTCCTTCATTGCAGAAAACCAGCTGTTTTCATCCATGCTGAGAGTTCTTTGTAAATCGGAAACAAAGTCAAGAAGGAAGGAGGAGATAACCTCTTTATCTATAAACTCTGAGAAGGGAAGAGGATCATTCAACTTCTTATCATAATAATCACTGTAGAAGAAAGAGATCTTATCAAAAACAGCAGAGAACTTTTCATAATCTTTTCTTGGTTTCTCCTGCTCTCTTTCTATGTTGATAATCTTTTCAAAGTAATCTCTATCATTATTAACAAGAGTGTAAACCTCTTTATCGTACTCTTCAGCCCAAGCTAAAAACTCATCAGTGAACTTTTCTTTTGAAAGATGAGATAGATACTCCTTTGAGATATTAGAAAGTTTTGGCAAATCAAAAAGCGCACCATCAAGGGAGAACTTTTCAAAGCTCAACTTAAAATCATCCAGTGAAGAATTGATATTTTGCTCTAACCACGACTCAAAATTAGAGTTGGCTATCGTCATGAGATACTCAATAAAACCTTTGATAGGATAACCTTGTTGCAGGAAGTAAGAAGTTGCTGCTTCCTTGTCTTTTCTTTTAGAGAGCTTTCTTTTGTTTCCAGTCTCACTATCGTTCACCATGATGACAGGGAGATGCGCGTATGATGGTTTCTCCCAATTCATAGTTTCAAATAACTCGATGTGAATAGGAAGAGAAGATATCCACTCCTCTCCTCTTGTGACCAGATTAGTTCTCATAAAATGATCATCGACAAGATGAGCAAAATGATATGTAGGAAGGCCATCGCTTTTTAATATGACGATATCCTGATCATTCTCAGCTAGTTCCATATCTCCTCTGATCATGTCGTGAACTGTCACATGATTCAGATGGTTACCTTTGCTTTTGAATCTGATGACATAGTTTTTTCCTTCTTTTATCATCTTTATCATCTCATCCACAGAATAGTGACGGCATTTAGCGTATTCTCCGTAGTAACCAGGAATGACATTGTTAGCCTGTTGAACCATCCTTAGTTCATTAAGCTCATCTTTAGAGCAGAAACAAGGATAAGCTCTGCCTTTCTTCATCAGTTCTTTTATAACCACCTTGTATATGTCAGCTCTTTTAGATTGCTGATATGGTCCATAATCTCCCTCATCGTGATTTCCAAAGTATCCTTCATCAGCAGTGACATTAAAGGTCTTCAACTGCTTTACAAGATCTTCTCCAGTTCCCTGAATTTCTCTTTTCTGATCTGTATCCTCTAATCTAAAAAAGTAGACACCACCGCTTTGCGAAGCAAATTTCTTTGCTACCATCGCTGTAAAAAGTGAACCAGTGTGAAGAAAACCGGTCGGAGAAGGAGCAAATCTTGTTACAAAAGCTCCTTCTTTGAGATCTCTAGGTGGATATCTTTTCTCTAAATCTTTGATTGTCAATTTGACATCAGGAAAAATAAGTTCTGCTAAATCTTTGTATGTGCTCATAAATCCTCCAATTTAATCAAATGGCTTTATATAGAATCTTCCGAAAACCTGATTGATATCGATAACTGTTACAAAAGCTTTGCTGTCTGCATTTGCTACCATCGCTAAAGCTTTCTTGGCCTCATTTTTTGATATAACCATATAAACCACATAGTTCTTTTTCCCTGAGAAAGCTCCATGTGAATCGATAACTGTAGCTGAGTGAGGGAATGTGTGAATGAGTATTGTGGGAATATCAGGATTGGATGTGAATATCTGAAGCTCCTGCTTTTTATTCTTCTGATTTAAGAAATCTGTAACATGGGATGAGATGAAGAAGTATACGATGGTGTATAAAGCAAAGGTGACAACAACATTGGTGTTCTGAGTGTTCCAAGAAGGATTGACATTGATACCGATAACAGAGAAGATGACAAAACAGCATACGGTGAGAGAGTTCAATAAAAGTGAATACTTACCTACTGATGTCGACTTTTTCTCTGAGATGTAAACAGTTATGCAGTCATAACCTCCCGTGCTTGTTCCAACGAGCATTGCAAGACCGGAAGAAATACCGGTACAGATGCCAGCAAATATTGCTCTTGCTAAAACATCTTTGTAAATATTTATGACATTGTAGACCCAAGATGAAGGTATAAATGTATTAAATAGTGATGTAAAAAGAACATTCATGAAAGTGAAAATAGTAAACTGTTTTGATATCTTTTTAAATGCTAGAATGAAGATAGGTACATTGAGAAGAAAATAACAGACAGAGACGATGATGTTTTCGAATTTTGAAATGTTGACAAAGATTGAGATAATTCTTACTATCGTCTGAGAGACACCGCTTGCTCCTCCTGATATCAGCCTGGTAGGAGAAGAGACATCTGCATCTGTTATAGTATTATCCGTCTTCTGCCAGTAGGTGACACAGGTGGTATCAGGAGCTGTGAAAGCTCTAAAACCATAGGCGAAAGCAAAAGCGGAAATGATCTCCACAAAAAATATTAAGACCCACTTAGACCACTTTCTAGTCTGTGGATGGTCTACTAAGTAATCTTTTACATTTGCAGTAAATGCGTTTATTTTCTTTAACATAACTCGTTTTAACAATATATATAATATCTTTTTTTTTATATTTTTCAATAATAAGATATCCTCATCACTATCCTTTTTTAAGCTCATTTTTTTGTTGCTTATTGAAGAATATATATGGCTCTTATGTTAAAATATTGACATATGAATATAGATAGATTAATTCAAAGCTTTTCTAGCGTATTTAACGAAAAAGACGATCTGAACATCTATTTTGCACCTGGCAGAGTCAATCTTATCGGTGAGCACATCGATTACAATGGAGGACACGTATTTCCTTGTGCCTTATCAGTAGGAACTGCTTTAGTATGCAGAAAAAGAAACGACAGAAAACTCCGCATGTACTCTTGCAATGTCAAAAAGGCAGAAGTTGTTGAAGCATCCCTAGACGATGTAAAAAAGGATGATGAGCACTCATGGGTGAACTATCCCTTAGGTGTTGTCAAAACTCTTCAAAATCACGGATACGAAATACCTTATGGTTTTGACATGCTGTTTTTTGGGAACATCTCAGGATCCGGCCTTTCTTCCTCAGCTTCACTTGAGGTGGTGACCTGCTACATGATAGTATCTGAATTACAGCTAGGACTTAGCAACACCTTGATTGCAATCTACTGCAAAGAAGCTGAAAATAAATTCAATGGTCTCAACTGTGGAATAATGGATCAGTTTGCCTGTGCTAACGGAAAAAGAGAGCAAGCTATGTACCTTGACTGTGCAACGCTTGATAACAAGTATGTCAAAGTAAACATCGATCCTTATCAGATAGTTGTCATCAACTCTCAGGTTAAACATTCTTTAACTTCATCTCATTACAATGAGAGATTAGAAGAGTGTCAGAAAGCTTTGAAAATAATTCAAGAGCATATCAAAGTTGAAAATCTCTGCTCTCTGAGCGTTCAACAGTTTGAATCTCTTCAGCAGCACATAGAGGATCCAACAATAAGAAAAAGAGCTAAGTTTGCTGTAGAAGAAGAAGATCGAGTCAAAAAAGCGATCGATGCTTTAAACAGAAAGGATGTTTCATCTTTCGCTGAGATGATCAACCTTTCAGGAGATGGTCTGAGATATGATTACGATGCAACCTGTCCTGAGATAGATATATTAGTGGAAGCATGCCGCAGCTATGAACACTGCATTGCTAGCCGTGAAACCGGTGGCGGTTGGGGTGGAAATGTCATTGCTCTGGTAAGAAAAGATAAGATCGAAGAGTTCAAAGCTCACGTCGATAAGATCTACATAGAGAAGACCAGTCTTCATCCTACATATTTAAATCTGATAATCGGACAAGGAGTACATAAAGTCAAATATGTCGGTTGAACATAATATCAATGTGCTTTTGAAGTACTCTCTTGACAACAATCTTATAGATTCCTACGATGAAGATTACTTCAGAAACCTTTTAAGTGAATTCTTTATGATTCCTTTCGCTGATAAAGAGGAGGTTATCTCATATGATATATTCTCCTGTTTAAAAGAACTCTACGCTCTTAAAAAAGAAGAGTACTCATTTGAAAATTTCACAAGTAAAGTAATGGATATACTTTTGCCTAGACCTTCACAAGTAAAAAACAAATTTTTAGATATTCTAAAAGATGACAGTAGAAAAGCTACTGATTATCTCTACAGTATCTCAATTAAATCTGTCTACATAAACGAAGAGAATCTAAAAAAAGATATCAAGTGGAAAACTGAATCAATATATGGAGATTTAGATATAACCATCAATCTTTCAAAACCTGAGAAAGATCCTAAGGAGATAGCTAAAGCTAAACTCATCAAAAACAACATCAACTATCCAAAATGCATGCTGTGCAAAGAGAATATGGGATACCAAGGAAGAGCATCCTATCCTGCTAAACACAATCTTAGATTTGTTCCTCTCACATTAAATAATGAAGATTATTTCCTTCAGTACTCTCCTTACTCATATTTCTCCAATCACCTTATTGTCTTCAACAAAAAGCATATTCCTATGGTGGTAAACAAAGACACCTTCTCTCACCTCTTATCTTTTGTAGATATGTTCCCTCACTACTTTTTAGGTTCCAATGCTGATCTTCCTATTGTCGGAGGAAGCATCTTGACTCACGATCACTATCAGGGAGGAGACAGGGTTCTCCCGATGTTTTTTGCAGAAGATCTCTTTGAGATAGACGTCCCTTCATTTGAAGACATCAAAGTCACATATCTGAAATGGCCTCTCTCTGTTATCAGATTGAAAGGAAAAAACAAAGAGAGAATGATATCTTTAGCTGAAAAAATACTCGACTCATTTATCAGTTTTGAAGATAAAGAGAATAATATTTTCGCTTTCGATGAAAATGGTAACAGACATAACACCATCACTCCTATAGCATCGAAGGATAAAGATATGTTTGTCTTAGACCTCGCTTTGAGAAACAATTACACAGATGAAGACCATCCTTTAGGTTTATATCATCCTCACGAAGAGTACTGGTGCATCAAAAAAGAGAACATCGGTCTCATCGAGGTTTTAGGAGTTGCTATTCTGCCCAGAAGATTAAAAGATTCCCTACAGTGGATTATTGAAGACATCAAACAGCACAAAGACATCTCTTCAGATGAGAGAGTATCTATGCACTGTTCTTGGGTGAAGAATGTCAACACTTCTGATCTGTCCTCCTTAGAAGACAATCTAAAGACTGAAATAGGCCACACTTATGTTAAAATACTAGAGTGCTGCGCTATCTTTAAAAGCGAAAAACAAGCACGAGAATCTGTTTTAAAGATAATAAATAACATCAGATAATTGACTATGGAAGAGAAGAAGAAAGAAAAAGGTTTTAAAGCAAAAGATTTTTACAGAATCTGTTTAGCCCTCGCGATTTTTTTATTGCTTTTGATCGCTTCGACAGGTTCAACATTTTTAGGTGCTTTTCTGACTTATATCCTGGCTTATGTGTTTGGATATTTCTATCCTTTTGTGATTGCTATCCTTATGCTTTTCTCGTTGAAGCTTCTCTTTGGAAAGAAGTTCTTCTCTTTTAAGAATTACAAAGGTGTGTATCTAGGAATCCTTCTGGTATTCTTTTCATCTCTGTGTTTTGCTTCCTACAATCTGATTGTTAAAGATCCTTCTTTCAACTTCTCTAAACTATCTTTCACATACAACGATCTCATGCTTTCCTTTGCAAGAAGACCTTATTCAATCGACTCTTTTGATTCTCTCTCCTCCCTTGGTGGGGGTTACATAGGAGCTTTTGCTGTTGCTCTTTTCGGCTCTATTTGGCATCAGATAGGAGATGCGATATTTTTCTCTTTCCTGATGCTTCTTGGCATCTTTTTGATCGTCTATCGACCTCTGATTTTAGGAATCAAGAAACTAAAAAATGTCAAAGATAAGAAAAAGAATTATTCATCGGAGTATCAAAAAGAAGAAGAGAAGACTTCTGATGATCTGATAGATGACTACTCATCTTGGGATGACGAATCAATCTCTGATGAAGATGATATAGAAATAGCGAAGTTAGCTGATGAAGAAAGCACGCTTTTAAAGACCAGTTCTTATCCTGTCATCGAGGATAAAAACGATAGCAGAGATATCCCTTATTATGAAAATAATAGCAGCAAAAATGATGATAAAGAAAGTGAGCTCTTTGAAAAGCAAGAAGAAAAAGAAGATGAATACACGGATAATAAAATAGATGATAATGAGTATACAGAAGATAACTCTTCTTCTGTGGATTTCCGCTTGAAAGAGAACGAATCTTCTTTAAAAGAAGACATAATCGAAAAACAAGAGAATAGAGAAGATTACTTCTTCTCTGGAAAAAGCGAATTTGATGAGATGGACGCTTTCTTCGATGATGAGGATGAAAAGCAGAATCAGAAAATTAAAAGCGATAATCTTCAAGAAAAGATCGATGCGGAGAGTGAAAAATTCTATCAGAACTCTTTGAAAAAAAATAATACTTATGTCATGCCAATAACTGAAAAAGAAGCTGTTGAAGAATTAAACAGAGAGAAGGAAAAATCATATGTAAGTGAAGATAACAGCTTTTATGGTAAAGAAAACCTCTCTTCCTCTCAAGTCAAGAACAGTACTTATCCGTATAAAGAAACACAAGAAGAGAATATTTCATCTTCTTCATTTGAGTCCTTCTCGCCTGAACAAGAAAATACATCTTCAAAGAACACCTTCTCTTTCGCTGATGATTCTTGTCGATCTGAAAAGAAAGATGAAAACATGTTTGTTGATTCCTTCAATCCGTTAGAGGAACAAGCAAAAAGAGCATCCAAAGTACAGGCTACAAACACCATAACCGTAAACATGAAAGATGACAGTGAAAAAGAAAACGATGACGATCTCCTGTCAGATGTTGAAAAAGAAGCTCTCATCTGTGAAGAGTACTTCAAGAAGAAGAGAGAGCAAGAAGAAAAAATCAAAAAAGAAAAACAGCAGCAGAAACAGAGAGAACTGGATGAAGTCATGCAGTTTGTCTCTCCTGTCCAAAGAGTGTACAACTATCCTCTGCCCAGCGATGATCTGCTTGAGGATTTAGATGACTCTGACAAGATTGAGATAAATAGACAGGCAGCTGAAGAGAAAGGAAGAATCATCAACTCCGTTTTCCAAGATTTCAATATACAAGCTAGAATTCAGTCTTCAACTATAGGTTCTTCAGTCACAAGACTGAATGTCTCCTTAGATAAAGGAGTCAGAAGCGACAAGTTAAAAAGCATCACTTCTGAGATACAGAGAGCTCTCAAAGGTGACAAGTCTGTCAGAATTGAAACAGTCGTCGAAGGTCAGGATATGCCCGGAATTGAAATAGGAAATGCTAAACCTATGGGAGTGTCCTTTAAAGAGGTATTCACTACAATAGAGCAGAACACCAAAGATCCTCTTTTAATACCTATTGGAAAAGACATCTCAGGAAATATAATCACTTATCCACTCAACAAGATGCCTCACCTTCTAATTGCAGGTGCGACAGGAAGCGGTAAATCAGTGATGGTTCACTCAATCATCATGACTCTGCTCATGAGAAACTATCCTAGCAGACTAAAGATGATGTTCATCGATCCTAAAAAAGTTGAGTTTGCCAGATATGAGATGGAACCACATCTCTTCTGTCCTGTCATCTCTGATGCTAAAGAAGCTGTCACTGCCTTAATAAAACTGTGCGATGAGATGGAAAGAAGATATCTCATCTTGAAGAAGTACTCCGTTGTGAATATGGATGACTACAGAGAAATAAAGAAAAACAATCGTGACTTCGATATGCCAGATATCCCTGATATCGTTGTCGTCATCGACGAGTTTGCGGATTTAATGCAAACATCGGATAACGAGGTTGCAGACTATGTGCAGAGGCTTACTCAGAAAGCAAGAGCAGCTGGTATCTACCTTATCATAGCGACACAGAGACCAGAAAAAAGCGTCATACCTATGGTGATTAAAGGCAATATAACATGCAGATTATGTCTTTCATGCTCTACCCAGGTCGACTCCAGAGTCATCCTGGATGAACCGGGAGCTGAGACTCTGATAGGAAGAGGAGACCTCTTGTTTAAATCCACAACCAATAGAAACCTCATACGTGCACAATCTCCATTCATCTCTAATTCTGATATGATCAAAGTTCTCTCCTATCTGAAAAGAAATGCAGGTACACCGAATTACTCTCCAGATTTCTTAGACTTAAAAGATGACATTCAAGAAGATGAGCTATCATCGTATTCCAATCCTTCTGAGCATACTTATGAGAGCGTTAAAGACTTCGTTCAAACAACAGGAATCACTTCAAAGAGTACCATCATGAAAAACTTCTCCTTATCGTATTCAAAAGCTGATCAGATTTTAGTCAGATTAAAACAGGAAGGTATTGTTGAGATCGCCCAAGGAAACAGACTCAAAGTCGTCAGAAGAAAGGATTTCTCTTAAATGATCGTCTACAGCAACAGATTCAAAAAACAGTGTGTCATACAGAGAAACTATTTTGACAAAGATGTTGCTTTTAAAGAGAAACTCTTTCTTTTAGCACATGTATTAAATAAGGATAACGTCTCATCAAAGGAACTTAAAAACAATAACTGTCAGTATTTTTTTAGAACTTACAATTACGGAAAAGGAATCATCTTTGAAGGAATGCTCTTCTCATCTGTAGATTCTTATTTCAAGAAAAGAAGGATGAAAGAGAACATAAAGCTTTTTAAAAAGATATATCAGAAAGGATTTTTTAGGGATGCGCCTTTTCTATCGTTTAAAAAGAAACAGCTCACAGAAGAAATAGAAGAAAACAGAAAAGACTCCTACATAGTTTTAAAAAGCAAGATGCTTCTTCCCTACTCGGCAATCGACATCGATTTGAATGCTTTAAATAATATATCGATAGAAGATCTGTATCAGATCCTTCCTAAGATCTATTCAAATAAAAGAAAAGACTACATATATCTAGGAGACATCTTTAAGCGGGAGAATTTTAAAAAAGACAGCTTTTTTCAGGACAGCTTAGATGATATACCGGTAGATTATTCTCAGACAAATGAGATAATCTACAGCCAATCTATCAAAAATGAGACGATGATCTCTACTTACAGTTTCAAAAAGATCAAGACTGTTTTTGATTTTTATTTGACTTATGCAAGTTTACAAGCTATAGTCTACTATTTTTTAGCTCTTCAAGATATATTATCTATCCAATGTCATCCGATTATCGATATAATATCTGAGTGTAAAGCAGTCATCTGTTTCATATACGATAAGAATATGCTTTATAACAATGTCGAGAGAATCTTTTTCACCTACTCAACTTTAAAAGAAGATATTCCGATTGAATACATAAGACAAGCTATTAGAAAAATCAAACTTGACCTCATCTCAGTAAACAATGATCTTTCAATTGCAATAAACAGGATGCTGGTTTTAAAAGATTTAAAAATATTGGATTCATCGGTTTTTGATGACTTCTCGATAAATGAAAATCAGATTAGAGAAAAGCTGAGTGAGATTAAAAAAGTCGATGTCTTCTCTATGATGAAAGGAAAGAAGTAAAATGATTAAAAACGATTATGGCCACCTCAACACTCCGTTTTATCAACAGAAAGAGAACACTGGAGTAAATCTCATCTTCATCCCTAAAAAGAGTGAAGAAAAAAGCGGAGTTTTATACATCCCTCAAGGTTTCTATCTTCACGATAACGAGATAAACAAAACAAAGATCAATTTTGGATGCCCCTTCCTCTTGCAGGAGATGATCTTGGATGAAAAGACAAGAGAAGAGATAAATAAAGAAGGTAAAATAGAATCAGAGACAACCTTCTCATACACCATCTACAAAATCACTACAAAAGGAGACCTCATCAAACTTTTCAACATACTTCTTGAGAGAATCAGAAATCTCTCTTTGACAGATGAGATTGTAGAGAGCTATAAAAAGAAACTCATTTTAGAATACAAAGAGGATCCTTTATCTATCTCTAAAGAGAAGACGATTGAAAACATGTTCTTCTCCTCTCCGATGACAAATGGAACGCATTGCAAGGGAAAAGATATCAACAAAATCCATCTCACTGAAATGAAAAAGTTTCTCTTCCGCTACTACTCTTTGAAGTCTTTAACTTTTATAGCCTCTTACGATGCAGAGCCTTCCTCTTTTTTAGAAGACTGCAAAAAGATTCATTTCCCCATCTTCCCTGAGACAAAGAGCGTAGAGAAAAAGTTTGAAGAGAACTACTCTGAAGTCAAAGAAAAAAGAGATATCATCATCTGCAGAGATAGCTTAGATAACATCTTGACTTTCGGAATCAAACTCGATGAAAGAAAAAATCTCTTTGAAAAGTTTGGAGAGCTCATTTTCATCTTCTATGAGATAGTCTTAGATTATCTAAAGGAGGATGAGGAATTTAAAAAGATGCTGAGTGACACCAATTCATCTCTTCTTTCGATGGACTTGAAAGAGGGATATGAAGACACCTTCATTCTCATGTCTTTCAAATGCGAAAAGTTCTCCACTCTTTCAAACGCTCTATCAAATCATCTCTCTTCTATAATCAAGAGGAAGAACAGAAAGTACTTTAAGATGATAAAAGAAAACTACATGAAGAAAGCAGAAGAGATTCTCTCTGATCCTGATAGGCTGGTATATGAGTTTGCAAGAGTCTATGCTGATAATCTTCCTTACACATACGTCGTAGACAAAGTGAGAAAATTCTCCTACTCTGACTTTTTAAGGATTCTTGAGACCATTCTATCTTATCCAAGATGTGTCACATACATGAAGAAGGAGGAAGAGTGATGAAAAGTGCAATCCAAGCCATCTACAAAGGCAAGAAGACTTTGGAAGTATCGATCTCAAAAGATATCTACTACAGAAACATCTCTTTTTTCTACTTCTACGAGGATGACAAGATAAAGGAGAAACTGATACCGATAGCAAAGAGCGAATCGAACAACTTTTTTATCTACACTCTCTCTGTTAACAATGTCATCTTCTCCTGTGAACACGATTACTTCTTATACAGCGACATGAATATTCAGATACCTATAGATATCTCATATCTCGCTACTTTAGAGGAATTCAATGAGAGATACAAATACAGCGGAAAACTGGGTGCTATCTACACGAAGAGAAAGACAACTTTTCGAGTTTTCTCTCCCTTTGCAAGAGAGATGAAAGTGAAGATAAAAAGAAAAGAGGATCTCTACTATCGCTACTACACGATGACAAGACTTTCTTGCGGAGTATATGAGACTTCGATAGAGGAGGATTTAGAGTCATATATCTATATGTATGAAGCTAAGATCTTCGGAACTATATACGAGGTAAATGACCCATACTCTTTCTCATTATCATCTAACGGAAAATATTCGTACATCGTCGATTTAGCAAAGATTAAAAACATTGATTCAAACATCGACAAGCTGACAAAACTGGATTCAAAGATGGATTATATCATCTACGAATGCTCAGTGAGAGACATGACTTCTAAACTGGACATCGAAGACAAATGCACATACAAAGCACTAACCTATCCTATCAAAGACAAGAAGAGAGATGTGAAACTGGGAATAGATTACCTTGAATCTTTAGGAGTCACACACATACAGCTGATGCCTGTTTTAGACTTCTACACCATCAATGAAGATGATCCATTATCTCAGTACAACTGGGGATATGATCCTAACTTCTTCTTCGTCAACGAGGGATCATACAGCAGAGATCCAAATGATCCATATAAGAGACTGTTTGAACTTAAAGAACTCATCTCCTCTTTTCACAAGAGAGATCTAAGAGTCATCTTAGATGTCGTCTACAACCATGTCTTCTCAGTGAGCGATAATCCTTTAAACATCCTTGTTCCAAACTACTACTTCAGAAAGAATCCAGATGGTTCTCTATCAAATGGAAGCGGATGTGGAAACGATATAGAATCCAGACACCACATGGCAAGAAAACTGATTATGGATTCAATAATCCACTACATCAAGTACTTTGATGTTGATGGTTTCCGTTTCGATCTTATGGGAGTGCTTGATGTCGATACGATAAACATAGCGTATCAGGAAGCTAAAAAACTCAAAGCAGACATCTTCTTCTTAGGAGAAGGATGGGATCTGTGGACAAATTTAAAAGCTGATGAAAAGTGCTCGATGAACAACGCTAGAAAAGTACCTCAGGTAGCTTTCTTCAACGATCGTTTCAGAGACATAGTCAAGGGACAGACAAACGAATCGCAGCTGTCTATAAGAGGATATCTTTCAGGAGATGTCAATTATCTTGACGGGTTTAAACACGTCATGTTAGGCTCATGTAAACCGATAGCTTTTGCTCCTCTTTTTGAAAATCCTAGTCAGTCTGTAAACTATCTTGAATGTCACGATAACAACGTTTTATATGACAAACTGAAGTTCTGTCTTCCATTAGAAGGAGATAATCTGATTTTCAGAAGAATAAAGATGTGCATAATGGCAACTCTTTTCGCTTCTGGTATCCCTTTCTTCCACCAAGGAGAAGAGATAGGTTTAAGCAAACACGGAGAGAGAAACTCCTATAACAAAGGGGATTTCATCAACGGATTTGATTACTCTCTTTTAAAGAAGAGAGAAGAGCTCTATGAATTTTTTAAACAAGCAGTCATCTTGAAGAAATATGTTCTTTCATTAGCGAAAGAAAACAGTGTCAAAGATATAAGCACAACAGAGTTTATCAATTTACCGTACGGAGCAGTTTTGATAAAATATGTAATTGGTAAAAATGTCATTTCATTAATTTTTAATCCGACATACGAGAAGTTCACTTACGACTTCAACACCTACAACAAACTGATCTTCTCGCTGGCTGGAAACATGGATAATCTTGATACTTTCTGTCAAGTTGCTATAATTAATGAAATCAGTTTTTCAATGTATATAAGGGAGGAAGAGTAACAATGATCAAATATTTAAGAATGGTATTTAAAGCCAGTCACCTCTTTTTCACCAAAACAAGAAAATTTAACAAGTATGCTAAAAATCCAAGTATAATCTCTGCAGAGAAGAGATTTTCATACGCGTATGACTTTCTTTCCAGTTTAAATGAAAAAGCTTTCCATTCAGTTTTGTACATCAAAGGATTAGAAAGTGTTCCCAAAGGACAGTGCATCTTCGTTCCTAATCACATCTCGACCTTCGATCCTATCGCACTCATTTTAACAAGCGACAGACCATTATCTATCATCGCAAAAAAAGAAGTGAGAAAGATGCCATACGTGGGAAAAGTCAACAGAGCACTCGGTGGATTTTTCATAGACAGGTACGACTTTAGAAAACAGATAGAGACATTTAAAGAGATAGACAAGGAGATAAAAAGAGATAAAACAAACTCTTTTGTTATCTTCCCAGAAGGAACAAGGTCTTTTGGACCTGATTTCTCTTTGCTAGATTTCCACTCCGGTTCTTTCAAGCTTGCAATAGATAACAATCTTCCTATCATACCTGTCTGCATCTACCTTTCAGATAGAATCTTAAATCAGAAGTATCACTACAAGAGGTATCCTGTCCAAGTATCCTATTTAAAACCTCTTCTTCCTGAACAATATAATGAGATGAACAAAAAAGAGATCGCTGATTACTGTAAGAAAGTTATTTCTGAAGAATTAGAGATATTAAAGAAAAAAGACAGGGAATATGTCAAGTTACTAAACAATTACACAGATAAGAAAACAGATAAGGTTCTCCTTGTCTCCTATGATAAGAAAAATAAAAAGCACAGGTTGAAACAGGAGAAAGAGAAGAAGGACTTCGCTGTTTCACATCAGAAGGAACTTGATAAAAAGAAGAAGAAAGAAGAGAGATTAAATAGGTTACACAAGTATTTAAAGATCTCTGAAGAAGAACTTCCCTTAGGAGAGAGAATCTCTATTATCGAAGAGAGAAAACTGACTATTAAAAAAGAAAAAGAAGAAGAAAAGAAAAAGGTTCAAGAGGAGAAAAAAACTTTAAAAAGAGATATACAACCTATTGTTAATGAAGAAAAATTTTCTTCTCAGGGAATTACGGAAGTCGACAGTCCTTACAACGATAAAGTTAATACTTACTTAACTGAAAAAGAAAATGAACTGAGTGTGAGTGAGAAAGCTAAACTCATTCAGGATAGAAGAGAAGAGAAAAAGAGAGAAAAGCTTGAAAAGAAACAAGCAAAAGAGATGAGGAAAGCTTTCCTCAAAGAAGAGAAAGAGCTGAGAAGAAAAGAGAGAGAAGAGG
>JALEUS010000016.1 GCA_022780765.1 Bacilli bacterium
GAAAGCAAAATAATTTACAATATATTGATATGAATTATGTGTTTTTTGATACAGAGTGTTCAAACTGCCAGAACGGAATAGGAAAGTTATGCTCCTTTGGCTATGTGAAAACAGATGAAAATTTCAATATTATCAAAAAGAAAGATATTCTTATTAATCCAGATAGTGAATTCCTTTTAGGCAATGCAAAAAAGGGACATGGTATCTCTTTAGCCTATCCTCTTTTTAAGTTCAGAAACTCGAAGACCTTCCCTCATTTCTACACAGAGATAGAGATGATTTTAATGGATGAGAACAATCTTATCTTCGGCTTTTCTGCTTCTCAGGATATCAACTACTTGATCTCTACCTGCAAGAGATATTCAAAAGAAGTTATCAAATTCAACTGTTTTGATATTCAGCTCTTTGAAAAGAATCTTCATCATCTAAAAAACTGTACATCTCTTGATAAACTGATTGATACCTATCATGAAAAACAGTACACTTACCACAGATCAGATGATGATGCGCTGATGTCGATGGAAGTTCTTATCGCACTATTAAAAGAGAGCGATTTAGATATTAATGAGATGCTTAAAAGATATAACAATTGCTTTATCAGTACTGATACAATCTTACTGAAGAAACAAATGAAAAGTCAGAAGATCAAAGATAAGAAAAAGAACAGCGATCTGTTCTCTTCCTTCTTAGATAACAGCATCGACTACAACGATATAGAACATATGGATCCTTTCTTCTACAAGAAAAAATTTGCCTTTGAAAAAAGATTGTTCAACGAGAAGAGCGATGAGCTTCTTAAATACAAGAAAACAATCAACAAAAAAGGTGGTCTGATCATCCCCTCATTCAATCAAGCTGATGTGATCATCATATCAAAAAAGAGCAATTATACTCTATTAGAAGGTCAGGTTTTTATCTCTTACAATGATTTTATCAAGCATTTTATCTGAAGTTAATCTTCTAAATATGTTTACTTTATAAAGTATCTGCTTTATTTTATTAATATAAAAAATGGAGGAACCAATGAAAAAGTATCTGAAATTTATCAATTTATTTAGCTCTCTTTTAGCCTTCATAGGAGCTGTATTAATCATCTCTACAACAGGTATCGTCTCTGTTTCTGGAAATCAAAAAACCAACCTTGCTTCCGGAGTAGAAACGATGTTTGGTAACAATCAACTCACTGGTACACCACTAGCTGTCATCTCTTTCTTCTTTGCACTGATAGGGTCATTAGCGTCTTTAGTGATCTCTTTTTTATTCATCAAAAAGGCTGCAAAAAATGAGAGCACAGATTACTACACTCTTCTCTCCTGCTGTCTGTTTTACCTGTTATCTGGAATACTGACTTTTTGTGTAGCTAGTCACTTTGCATCTATCAATGGATGGAAAAATTCTTCTCTCTTCTCTCTTAAATTAGGAGGAGGATACATAACTGCTGGAGTTCTCTTCCTCATCTCTTTTGCAATAGGACTAATCGATCCTATCATCTATTTCCTCGATTTAAAAAACAAAAGCAAAGCAGAGAACAAAGATAGTTCTCAGAAATAAAAACAGAGCAAAAAAAGGATTGTTATTCACCTGCATAAGATTGAAAACAATCCTTTTTCTTTTATCTATCTCAATAGGATAGAGGGAAGATCATTACCTTCACTCTTTAATTTTTTGTCTGCTGATTATTAAGAGATCTTCTCTACAGTTATCTGAGAGATGAGTTTTTCATAAAGCTCGTATGAACCTAAATACTCACTGAAAGCAGTTGCTCCGCCAGCTGCCATAGAAGAGATCAAAACATCCTCTACTTTTTTGTTGTCAAAAACACCTTTAATAAAACCAGCGATAGATGAATCTCCAGCGCCTACTGCGGAAACCTGAACTCCCTTTGCACAGGAGCAATGATATATCGAATCATCTTCTGCAAAATAGAAAGCACCATCTTTACCTAATGTCACCAGTATAGATTTAGGTCCATTCTTCTTTAAAGCTAATGCTGCATCGATTATCTCTTCTCTGCTGTTTAATACTTTACCTGTAAGATCACCTAATTCTTCCTGATTTGGTTTGATCATGAAAGGATGACATGGTAAAGCATTCTTTAAAGCTTCATCAACAGAGTCTAAAAACACCTTGATGTTTTTCTTTGCTAATCTAGCGATGATATCAGCATATAAACTCTTATCTTCCTGACCTAAAGAACCTGCTAAGACAAGGATGTCTCCATCTTTGATCTTCTCATCTAAAAGAACAAATAATCTGTGAAGCTCTTCATCTTTTATCTTTGGAGCTGCTGGATCAAATCTGGTATCGTGAGATGGTCCTGTTATCATGACATCAATTCTTGATTCAGTCTCTGTCTCTAAATAGATAGCATCCTTGAATTCTTTATCGATCATCTCTTTGATCATCTCCCCGTTTCTTCCTCCGATAGCAACGATAGGAACGCTGTCAATTTTTAAATTCTTGAGCATTCTAGAAACGGTTATTCCTTTTCCACCCAAAGACAAACCTTTGGATTTTGGTCTGTTGACGCAGCCGATTTTCAACTCTTTCTCTTCAAGATCGAGAGTGTAATCTATAGATGGTGCAATAGATAATGTGTATATCATTTCATTCTCCTTTTTTTCTATTAAATTATACCCTATTATTTGCTCACAGTTTCCACATTCTTGATAATGCTGTGATACTTTTCATCGATTTTATCAATTATTAACGTAGGTCTTACAAAATCAGCAAAGGTGCAGGATGCTATATTATCTAGTTTGCTTGAAGTTGCTAAAATAAAAACATCATAGCATCTTGATATTGCTTTCATTTTTATAGCACATTCTTCAGGATCTGGTGTTGTAAACTTAGCTTGACTATGTATTCCATTCGTTCCAAAAAAACCTGTTGAGAAATTGAACTTATCTAAAAACTCTAAAGCGTACGGACCGATGAGAGCATTTGTAGTCAGCTTCCACTCTCCACATGTCACATAACAAGGAAGTTTGTTTTCAGTAAGCTTTTTAGCTAAAGTGGGTGAGTTTGTCACAAACTTTATATTCTTATCTTTGGGAATAAAAGAGATCATGCTTGCAACTGTTGTCGAAGCATCCATGTAGACAATAGATGAACTTTTCAGATGGCTTACTGCAAGTTTAGCAACCTCTTTTTTTAGCTCAACCTCTGAGTTCTCTCTTTCCATATACTCTTTATCTATTCTTTCAAAAGTGTATGTTCCAGAGAAATTGATAGCTTTTGCTCCACCATGAACCCTTAGGACCTTATGTCTCTCAGAGAGCCTTTTTAATTCTCTTCTTATCGTGGATTCCGATATGTTGAAATGTTTTGCTAAAGCTTCAACAGATACATATTCGGATTTGCTGTGATCTAAGATCTTCAGTATCTCTTCGTCTCTTCTGTCATCCATAGTTTAATTTTACAACAGTGTTTTCTCTTTATCAAATATGCTTGTTTAGAGACATCAAAGAAGAGATGACATCAAGATAATCTTCTTCTTTTTTAGCAGAGATAATCCTCTTCTTTATCTCATTATCTATCTTGTATCCTTTTAAATATTTTAAAGAGATGCTCCTGAGCTGGCATGAAGCCACCTTTTCATCCTTATACATGTACATGAGCTGAACATGTTTTTTTAAAGTCTTAAGCTGAGAGAGGAGTGTGGTTTCTTCTTTTCTTTTTCCAGATTCAATATCTACCATATCCTGAAAGACCTTAGGATAACCTACAGCTCTTTGCCCGATCATCAAAGCATCAGCGTCAGTCTGTTTGAAAACATCTAAAAAATTGTCCTCATTTATCCCACCGTTTGCAATGATAGGGATAGAAGCGTTTTTCTTGCACTCTTTTATCACATCATAATGGACTTTAGAAGAGAAGAATTCTTCTCTTGTCCTACCGTGAATAGCAATAGCAGAAACATTACATTTTTCTACTTCTTTAACAAAATGATTCATGTCAATAATCGATGAAAAACCTATCCTTGTCTTAAGTATCACAGGTTTATCAGATATCTTTACCATCTCTTTTAATAAATGGAAGAGCTCATCCTGTCTCTTTAGCCAGAAGGAACCTGCTTTTTGCTTGATCACCTTGTTTACAGGACAGCCGCAGTTGAAGTCGATAAAATCGTAGTGACCTATGTTTTTGACTATCTTTAACGCTTCAATTATATGTTCACTGTTTCCGCCAAACAGCTGTATAGCTAATCTGCTTCTATTTTCTTTATCAATATAAGTATCTTTTATCTCTTTGATAGTATCCTTAGAATTGTAAAAGAGAGCTTCAGCTGAGATCATCTCTGTATAATTCAAAGCAGAAGAGAAAGAGGAGCAGATCTTGCGCATAGCACAATCTGTATAACCAGCTAAAGGAGCTAAGATGTAGCGATTATCTAATTCTGTTGAAGCTATCTTAAATTTCTTTACCATCCTGTCTTTCTAACTCTTTAAGAAGTATCAAAGCTTCCTTCTCACTGATGACTTTAACACCGTTATCTTGCAATTTCTTTGCAGTTATTCCCATTCCCTGAATCTTCTTATTTGAAAAGGTTCCATCGTAGATGGTGTGTGTACCACAGGAGGGAGAACTCTCTTTCAAGATTGCTAATTTGATAGAGTATTTTTTAGCAATCACATAAGCCCAGTAGGCTCCATCATAAAATTTCTCACTCACATCTTTATTATCTATCGATACAACTTTATCTTCTCTTATTTCACTTGGTTTTCTAGGGATTTTCAATCCACCGCTGACCTCTGGACATACAGGAATCAAATCAAAGTACTTAGTCAATTTTTTCAACTCAGCGACAAGATTATCTTTTCCATCGTATCGGCACTTCTCTCCTAAAAGACATGCAGAAATGAGAACTATTTCTTTTTTCATAACTGAATAAGTATATCAAAAATGAAGAAGATAATGAAAGATTAATAAAATCGTGTCAAAAAGAAAGAATCAAAAACATTCTGTCTATCTTTCTCCTTCAATCTCTAGAAGAAACTCATCTACAAATTCTTTTATATACTCAGTTCTCTTCTTAGCTATCTTCTTTGCATAATCAGTATTCATCATATCTTCAAGGAGGAACAGCTTCTGATAGAAATGAGATAAAGTGTCACTGTTTTGTTTTTTGTACTCTTCAAAAGAGAGATCTTTTTTCACATCTTTATCAAGATCATAAAGTTTTCTATCGTGTTTTCCTCCGTAAGAAAAAGCACGAGCTATACCGATTGCACCGATAGCATCTAATCTGTCCGCATCTTGAACTATCTTCCCTTCAATTGTCTTTGGGATGATGCTTTCTTTCCCTTTGAAAGCAATGGAATTGATGTTATCGATTATCTGCTCTTTCTCATCTGATGATAAAGATAGCGAGTTTAAAAATCTTCTTGCATTTTCATTATCTTCGGTAGAGAAAAGTTTATAATCGTCCACATCATGTAAAAGAGCAGTTAAAGAGACAATCAGCTTATCTCCTTTTTCAAACTCATTTATCTTCAAAGCTGTCTTATACACTCTCATAGTGTGTTGTATATCGTGTCCAGAAAAGTCTTTTTCAAAAAGAGGAGAGATGTATTCAATACACTTTTTTACCACGTTCATCTGTCAAGCTCCTTTCTGATATCTTTTATTATATTGTGAACATCATCAAGACATTCATATCTCTTTTTTATCTTTCCATCTCTTGAAATCACAAATGAGGTGAACACCCATTTGATTGTATTTTTACTTTTATAAAAAGGATCTCTGCTCAACCAGTAACTGTCGATTGTTTCATAAAGAGGATTTATATTGTTTAATCCATTAAATTTTTTGTTTAAAGCCAGTCTTTCAAAAAGAAGAGCATTGTGAGCATCATCTTCAATTCTCTTTCCAACTTTAAAAGTTATCTGATAGTTATCTTTTAAATACTCTATTGTCTTAAGTGTATCTTCATCATTCTGTTTTAAAAAAGAGGAAGAAGGAAAAGATAATACTTCAAATCCTAAATCAGCCATGGCTCTGTAGGCTATTTCAATATTTGATACATAAGATGAAAGAAAAGAGGAGTGGAGTGCAAAATTAAATACGAGAAGAACCTTTCCTTCAAATAATTTCAGAGGTTTTACCTCATCTTGACTATCTGTATAAAGATAACTGTACACGTCTTCCATAATCACTCCCCTAAGATGAATCGGATATCTTCATCTGTATAATTTATCTCTTCTTCATTATCGATATAAGAAGCAATATTTTTCTTCATGTTCTGAAGAAGTAAAACTCTCTCTTCAATGGTGTCTTTAGCAATAAGCTTATAGATGGTCACCGGCTTTGTCTGACCTATACGATATACTCTGTCTGTAGCTTGCTTTTCAATCTGCACATTCCACCAGGGATCAAGATGAAAAACTATGTCAGCTCCGATTAGATTCAATCCTGTCCCTCCTGCTTTTAAAGATGCTAGAAGAATCTTCATCTTACCAAAGTTCAGTTCATCGGATAACACTAATCTCTCTTCCGCTGTGTTTTTGCCAGTCAGGACACCAGTGTAAATATTCTCAAGATCAAACATTTCTTTCAAATGATTTAAAACAGTTACAAAAGAAGAGAATATGAGGACTTTATGTCCTTCTAAGACGGCTTCTTTGCTCATCAAGATAACTCTTTCAAGCTTAGAAGATAACACTGAATAATCATCGATAAAGGAAGAGGGGTCCACACATATCTGTCTAAGTCTTGTCAGATATGCAAGAACTTGAATCTTATTTTTCTTTGTCAGTTCATCTTTTGCTTTATAAAGATAAGCAGAGTAAATTTTTCTAGATTCTTCATCTAAAGAGATGTACTCATCAATCTCTTCTTTGGCAGGAAGATCATTTAACACATCCTCTTTCTTTCTCATCAGAATAAAAGGATTGACAAGTAGTTTTAATCTCTTCTTCTTATCTTCTTCGTCATCATCAAAAGTCGAGTACATCTTGCTGAATGTAGAATAATCATCCAAGTAATCAGGCAGAAGAAAATCAAAGATAGACCAGATATCTAAAAGTGAATTCTGAATAGGAGTACCACTCAAAGCTAATCTGTGATCGCTTTTTAAATTCTTCACTGCTACTGTCTTCTTTGCAAAAGCGTTTGCTATGTTATGAGCCTCATCTAAGATGATATATGAAAAAGATATGGATGACAGGTTATCTATATCGTTTCTCAAAGTCTCATAGGATATCAGATATACAGTAGAACTGTCTTTCATCGTATCATAGATATTTAACCTATCTGTCTGTTTGCCTTCGATAATCTGTACATTATTTGACCACTTCCACTTCAAAAACTCATTCTTCCAATTGTAAATAATAGCTTTAGGTGTAACTATTAATATCGGTTTATTTAAAGTGATCATCTTTAAAAACTCGATCACTTGGAGTGTTTTACCAAGTCCCATATCATCAGCTAAAAGTCCAGAAAGATTATTCTTATAAAGAACATAGAGCCATTTGATTCCATCTCTTTGATATGTTCTCACAAGATGATTGTCAATCTTTATATCTTCTTTTGAATAAGACTTTAAACTGTTGAAGAGATCTTTAATATTATCGGTCAGACTCACGTTTTCTTTTTCTAAGAAGACATTCAGTTTCAAAGCCTGATACATAGGTAAGCTTTCACCTTTATCGATTTTAAATTCATCAATTATCTGAAGTTTAAATCTGTTATCTTCATCTTCTAAATTAAAGATAGTGTCTTTCAGTTTGATGAACTTATCTTTCTTTTTATAGTGGTCAATGATGCTTTCAATCTCTTCCTTTGAATACTCATCACTGAAGAGATCAGATTTAAACCAGTCTATTCCAGATGATACACGAACTTTAAAGTTGAGTTTACTGTTTGCCTTTATTCTTTTTAAATTATCACTGAAAAACAATCTGCACACCTTATTTAAACTTGAAAAGTCAGATGAAAGGATACGATATATCTCCTGCTTATCTTTGATAACTATGTTTTTCTCTAGCTTTAACAAGAGCAGCTCTTTAATAAAAGAGGTGTGTTCTTCTTTTTTATCATAGGTGACAAAAGTATCTTCATCTGTAAAAGAACCATCCAAGATATACTCTGTTTTCAATTTCAATGATTCATCTTCTTCATTCTCATAGATGATGTAGTAATTTATCTCAGTTAAATAACCTCTGCTTTTTTCTAACACATTCTCAGCTACTTTAATATCTTTGCTGATAGCAGGTATCAACATAGAAGATATCATATCCTGATAAAGCTGATATGGGAAAGAAGGTTCAGAGAAAGCGAACTGAAGTAGTATGTACTCGTGGATATTGAGAAATCTTTTCATGTAGATAGTGTTGTTTATCTCATTAAAACATAGAGCCATGCTATTATCCATATAGAGGATATCTTTCATATTGAAGTCTGTTTCTATCTTATAAAAAGAAGATATGTACACTTTTGCATCTTCTGTTTTATTATCTATTCGAATCCTTCTTTCTTTATATGAGATATGACCTCTAGGATAGGATTGAAGAACATCAAATACATAGCTTAAATACCTGTTATCTTTGACATACGAAACAGTTGAAAGGCCGGATGACTTATACGCTACCTGCAGAATATCTAAAAACTTCTTATCTTTTTCTGAAAAATTATTCCTGCTGTATTTAGTGTTTGTCTTCTGATACTGCTTGTAGAAATCATAAAATGACTCCTGCACAACCTTGTTATTTATT
>JALEUS010000017.1 GCA_022780765.1 Bacilli bacterium
AATAGGATATAGAGAACAGATGCATTCTCTTTTTAAAAACTACTTTGCACACAAGAAGTGTAAAGATAAGATCACCTATGAGAAGAAGATAAAAAAACTGTATGAAAAAGACCTCTACTTTCATAAAAGAAGAGGCCTATCCATGATTGTCTATACTCAGTTTAATGATGTGGAAGGTGAGTATAATGGGCTTTACACTTTTGATAGAGATGTCTTAAAAGTCGATATTGACCTGATAAGAAAGCTCAACAATAAGATGATAAATTGTTGATTATCCAATATCTTTTTGAAGACCATCGCTATTATTTCAACAGCTAAATTCTTTATGAAGCTGTCTTGATGCTAAATGTTTTCAATCAGTTCCTGAATTTTTTTATCCTTGAAGTTGTAGGGAATCTCATTTTTGACAAGCTCAGCTAAAGTGACCCTGTACAAGGATGCCATCTAAATTAAAACCTCGATATCAGGTCTGCTTCTGCTGGTTTTTTAATTCGATAGTACGTAAGGTGCTATCTTAAGTAAATCGGAGACCTCTTTTTGTTTGTGACCGTTTCTTTCTCTGATATCTTTTACTCTGATAACTAAGCTAATCATAGAGATCATGAATCAGATAATAGGATCTTTGATATATTGATGCTATAAAAGCTACAATAGATGAGATGATAGTTATAGATGAAAGAAGGATGATTGAGAAAGCAGGCGAATTCATCAGCATGTGATCTAGTGGGAAGAGACTAGTGAGCTCTTCGGTTAAAAAATTAGCATTGTTTCTCTCATAAATGGTGATGATTAAGAAGAAGACTATCGATAGGATCATCGTCAAAGATGAGAATACTATCTTTAAAGAGAATTTCCTTTGGTAGTCTCTGTTTGACATCTTGTTTATGATGTAGAAACATAATAGCTGGATAAAAGGCATCAGAGAGAAGAAGTAGAAGATTGAGAGTAAAAACAGATGGTTTGTCTCTCTTAGCTCTGGGAATGTTTTGTAACTCGACAGAATCAGCGAAGTAAAATAGCTAGCCACAAAAAGGAAGAATGAAAACAGTACACCTTTGATAATAAGCCATGACTTTTTCCTGTATCTGTAGTTGGGAACCACAAAGTGATGGATAAGTTTATTCTCTCTAATACCAGCTATGATGTAGTAAAGAGAATAAATCAGTCCTATACAAGGGAAGATGATATTCTCATATGGGAAGAAAGGAAGAGGACCTCCAACCTTATCAAGTGAATATGTCTTATCTGCTAATTTGATCAATATTGCAATCAGTGATATAGATGAGAAGACAAACAGGATGTTTCCTGATATTAGATATCTTTTTGAAAGACTGTTATTGTTTCTGTATCTTCCTGTCGCTACAAGATAGCTTATGAAGAGGAATGCATATGACTGAATACCCAAAAGATAGATGGGATAGGTCTTGTTGAAAAAGAAAAAGTTATTTGCTATCTCGGTGAGAAAGCAGAATACAAGATAGTAGGACAGATAAGAAGTCAAAAGAAAAATAAAGATGAATGATATAAGATCAAAGTAATTTTTTTTGTATGTTCTCATTTTATTCAATCTCCGAATAGCTAAGATGTATAAATTTAAAATCTGTGTTTGAGCTTCTCTCCCTGCCGTTAAATGATCCGTCTTTGTGAATCGTTATCAGGTTAGCTCCCAAAGGCGTGTTGGTTCCTTGATTTAGATAATCGCTAAGATAAATGCTAGATTTTGTACCATATGCTAAAAGTACATCATCGTCAGTGGAATTGGGATTGATGACAGTCTTGGTGTTTTCATCATAGTAAGCTTTGTCGTCGTAAAGAGCCCAGAAATTGTTCATATGATCGTGTCCGTAGAACATTCCTTTGACTCCTCTTTCTTTTGCGACTGAGAAGAAATCCGTTTTCTTATATCCGACATAGACAGCATCTGATATCAGATTGTACTCTTTTAATCCTTCAATATTTGAAGGAGATTCGTAAAGTTCTCCTCCGAAGTCTCCCTCTTTTATAAGAGGATTGGTCTTTCTTTTCGCTGCATCGTAGCTGAAAGCAGTCTCGTATAAAGGAATGTGGAAAAAAGCTAAAGAGTGGATGTTTGTATCTCCTCCTCTTGTCTCTTTCTCAACATCTTTAAACCACTGTATCTGCTCATCGTGAATGACATCGTAGTCGTAGGTGATACCATTGAAGTGATCGGAATTGGAATCGATAGAGTAAAGCTGCCAGATTACTTTGTCACCGTCTGTGATGTTGACAACGTAATTGCTTCTCCCTGGAAGAGAGCTCTCTGGATGCCTGTATAAACCATGGTAAGTGTAATCGTGCTCCAGACGATAAGAGTCGCTGGAAGTGTGCTTTTTTGCAATGTAGTCAGGGAAACCCATATCGAAGTATCCTTGTCTGTCATGGTTTCCCCAAGTGATTCCATAAAAAACATTTCTTCCCTTGGAATTCTTCAGCCCTTCTAATATCTCAAAAAATTGATTGTACGTGTTCTCATCTGCTCCTAAAATAATGTCACCTGTCACCATGATGATATCGGGATCACCTATTTCAACCAGCTTTTTAATGTACTTTTGTTCTCTTTGAAAATCAGTGAAAAAAGAGTAGTGAAGATCGGTTAACTGCATGATCTTTACTTCATCTTGTTCCTTGAAAAGATCGATTTCTGTGATGTAATCTCTCATTTTCACTGTCGGAAGTTCTCTTGAGCAAGAACAAAGCAGAGAACAAAGAAGAAGAGTAGAAAGAAATTTCTTTTTCATTTTTTATCTCCTTAAATAATCAGTTGTTTCTCATACTTGAGATATTCATTTAAGATGTCATCATATCTGAATATCTTGTATCTCCTATGAACCTTCTCCACATCCCATGGTTTGATATTGATTGTATAGACAGGCAGATAGTTGATCTGCTTTGAGAAATGTTTGATAACAGTTTTCTCAGTGGGTCTTCGAGATTGATCGTTGTAGATATCGCTGACAATCAGCTTTTTTTTAGCAAGCTTATTTATCGCATCTTGATCGCTTAAGATAGAGAAGGAAGTTTTACAGAATTCACGGCATTTTTCCATAAAACCAGTCTCTCTTATCTTCTTCATGTTCATCAGAAGAACACCTGAATTAATGTAGTCTCTCTTTATCCAGAAACGACCATAGTAATCAAGTGCTCCAGCTATCTCGTATTCACTCATATCACTGTGATAGAAAGAGGAGATATCTTTAGCGATGATGATATCTGTGTCAAGGTACAAAACCTTATCTGGAATATCTTCTTTCAAATCAGAAAACAGTCGGCATAAAGCGTATGGAGTATAGCCTGAATTCTTCTTTCTTCTTTCAGACATAGTTTTCAAATACTCCTTAGTACAGTCAACAATTTTTAGACTTGAAGATGGGTTTTGCATCTTTAAGACTCTCTCGATAACTTTGAAGTTGTTATCGTTTATTGGAATATACTTTGGTGAGATGTTCTTCAGGTCCATCGTCATGAAGTAGATTGTCACTTCTTCCTTGACTTTAAGAAGAAGTGAGCATGCAATAACCAGCAATCCTTTAGAGGCAAAATTGTTGCCGGCAACAAGTAAATTTATCATCTCACACTCCTATTTCAAAGTAGTATATTTTACCATAAGGAACACAAAAAAATGTATAAAACATCAAAGTATTTTTTCATTTTTTTAAAAGTCGCTAAGAAGAGATAGAAGCTATTGACAAACAGTAGACTTAATACAAGTTAAAAGTCTTTTTCGTATAGTTGCTGTACTTACAATTTTTAAGAAAAAATGGTAAAATTATTGATGGAATGAGCAACTGTTTGATGTCTTATTTTTTGGAGGTAATTGATGTTGACTAAAGGGGATAGGGTAATCGACAGAAGAGGTCATCTTTTTGTGATAGAAGATGTTGTGAAGCTTAACTCAGGAGATGAAGAGAGAGACTACTATCGTCTTGTTCCCTGTTTTGATGACGAGTATCCTGATGACTATGTATCTTTTGTTCCTGTTTCTACTTCTTCTCAGCTAATAAGAAAGATACTTAATAAAAAGGAAGCTGATGAGCTGATACTGTCTATAAAAGATATCGATTCTTTCGGAGAGATATCTCCCAGGGAAAGAAAGAAATTCTTTGAAGAAGTCATGCTTAAAGGAGATAGATATCAGATCTGTCGTATCATAAAAACTCTCTATGAGTACAAAGAGGAGAAGGAGAAGCTTAATAAGAGGTTAACCGATTATGAAACTCATCTTCTTTTAGATCTCAACAAGATATTTATTCAAGAGTTATCTTTAGCTTTAAATCTTGAGATAAAGAGTGTTCCTGATTACGTTCAAGATAAGATAAAGATTCGTTTCTTCAATTGATCTGGCCCTATAGCTCAGCTGGACAGAGTACCTGACTTCGAATCAGAGGGTCTGGTGTTCGAATCACCATAGGGTCACCATAGTGGAATATCAGTCTTGATTTGTTTTATAGTCAAGACTTTTTTTATTGTTTTTATCATGCTTTGATATGAATAAGATTAAGGCAAATGTTATTGTTTTGATTTTTCGCTGTAAGAGAAGAATTGAAAATATCACTTGAATTCCTTATAATTAAAGTAATTACCAGATGCCTATTCATTTAGAAAGGAGAAGAATATGATAAAGACACTGAGATTAAGAAGTTGTGGTTTTAGTATTATCGTTTTGTTGGTCTCTGTATTGAACTCTGCTGGAATTAAAGAAGCTACAGAAGACAATATAAAACAGTATTTGAAAGGTGATTGTAACAGCGTATCAGATTTTATTGAAGATAACTTTTCTACTTTCGTCTTAAAATACAATGCTTTTAATGAAAACAAGTGGTTAGCTGAAAGCATAGAAGATAGAAAACCAGTCATCAATGTTACAGATAACACCAGTGCTGTTTATTTAGATTTTAACGGAGATAATGGTTATGCTGTTGTCGGTAATGACTATAACTTTTTAAAGTTCTCTCAAAGCGGTGATCTTTATTATTTAAAGGATTTAGATGTTGTTTTGTTCAGCGAATACGATGGATTTGTTTATGAGACAGAATCTGGTTTTGCTCGATACGATGTAACATATGCTGATGATGAGTACTGGAAAACTGTGAAGTTTGGTAGGTACTATGCTGGACAGAAAACGAATTTAATAGAATGTTCAGGAAATATAAATGATCCAGATGCTTACATAAGAGATCGTTACGGCAGCGGATATATTCTTGAGACAAGCAAACGTCTGCTAGGATATGTTAATGTACGACAAGATAAATACTCTTACTACAGATTAAACGGACAAGGAGAAGGCAACTGCACATTATCTGCAATGTTTGGTATTATGAGATATTTGAGGGATTATAAAGGCATGAATAAATTCCCTTATGCAGAAATTGATAGAAAACATGATGACAGTTTTTATGCAGAATTAATCAAACGGGGTTATAAACCTGTTACTGATAAAAAAAATAGAAAAGCTTTATGCGACAATCCGAAGTGTTGCAATTAAGTATGGATATACTGTAGAGTCAACTTTTTGGACATCTTTGAATATGGAGAATATCTATAAAGAGGTGACATATGCTTATGGATACAGTATGTTAACAAGAAAAGCACGTTTGGATCTTATGTGGAGTTTTTTAACTCATGTGAAGATGGAAATCGATCTTGGTTACCCAGTGATGTGGAATACAGCTCGTGGCCAGTATGGAGTTCATTCTATGGTTGTAAATGGATATAGAAGCTATTATAAGACTCATCAGCTTTGGTTTATAAAGTGGAGAGAATATAGAAATTTGATGTCAATTAATGATAATTGGAATTATACAGATTACTATTTTGATTTAGATGCATATTTTAGAAATATTTTTCATGAATGTTTCGGTTCCTTTTTAAAGGTGAGAAGTTTTTCGTTTTAAAGTGATAGAGATTTATTATGAAACTAAACAAGGTGCTGACAATACTACACACACTCTTATTGATCACATGTGTATCATGTAAACCAGTACGACGAAGAATCTATTCAATGGGAGAAGAACAGGAATTTTATGGAGGCACTGATTTAGACGGAATAGTGAGACTCGATGCTGGTGAGTATACATTTAATGATGATGGTGAGACATGTGATTTAGGGTTGACTTATATTTTTTATCCTTTAGTCACGATGAGTTTAGATAAACAGTATGTAATGGTTGAAAGTTTATATTCTTTCATCACTTACTATACTGATGTGGATAAAAACATAGAAAAGAATGGATTCGATATTTTTGAAATAAAGATAGAGAAAGAGATGAAGTATATCTTTTATTTCACTATGCCTATTCATCCATTATTTGAAGATCTAGATAAAAAAGAGTCTGGTTGGGGAACATGTTGTGATATGGATGATGTAACATTCTATGTCAATACAAAAGAGATATATGAGAGCATGCAAAATAAAAAAGTGAAAAATGTTTTTTAGAAGATATGAACTTGATAATAATAAGAATTGATTGTGATTAAACCTAAACTTTTAATACGTAGGTATTGAACCGAACAAATCCATGTCAAACAATTACAGCTTTCTTGCCTAAGAGAGCTGTTTTTTGTTTTTTTACTCGATTCATATTTCTTTTGTAATATTCCAATCCTTATGATATAATACCTATATAGGTATTGAACATGAGAAATAGAAAAACATATCCAGACTGGGTCGAGAAGCATCGTGGCGAAGGCAAAGAAATCAAGATGATAGGAGGTCGCTATTATCTGACTTCGTATGAATACAGAATGGTTGACGGTAGACGGAAAAAAGTGTC
>JALEUS010000029.1 GCA_022780765.1 Bacilli bacterium
AAAGATAAGGAAAGTCCTGACAGCTTTAAATACGTGGTTGATGAGAAAAAGACAGAGTACTATCTAAAAGAAAGAGACAAGGATAAAATTCGTTTCTTATATCGAAAGATAAGATCTTCTTTCTCTTCTATGCCTGTTGTACCTATCATCTTTCTTTCTCTCATCGGTCTTCCTTTTTGCATGTACAAATATGTCAAATTCTTCGACTTTGAAAAGGGAGATGAAAACGATTTTATATCTCTCTTCTCCTTTGTTGATTTTGATTTCAGAGAAAGCAATTTAAACATCCCATATACAGATGATGATGGAAAAGATATTTTAAAAGAAAATGGTGACTACCATGATATTTCAAAAAGAAGAGCTCTCCTCTCTCAAGGAGTGTATGTATCAAGTGTTGATTTCTTTAAACCGAACTTCTATAAAACATTGGTGTTTGTAGAAAATGATATAAAGAACGAGGACATGATCAAATTCTTCAATAAGGATAAGGAATTCTTCTATTCGATGCTTTTAAAGTATAAAGATGAGATAAAAAATGATCTTTACTCCATCCTCCACAAGGACTTCCTTTTAGATTTTCTTGACAATGACTACAAGTATGAAATCGTTTCAACTATCTACAGTATTGATATTGAACAAGCAATAGAAAAGATTTACTCCAGTATAAAAGAAGGTATAAGCTATGACTCTTATCATTACCTTTTTAACTATGTGGATGATTTTATAAGTCCTTATACTGATATAGGTGTTATAAAAAATAAACTGTACGCTCTATTTATCATATACGTTGTCTTTTATAGAATAATTGATATAAAGAGAACCAGTTTAAAGAAAACACATACAAACGCTATCTCTCTTTTAAAAAAGAAGATCTCTTTCAATTTGGATGATGTTTCTTTTGTCTTCAACGCCTTAGGTTATTACTTCATTGACAAAGACAATAAATATCACATATCAAAGACCGTTAAAAACGCCTTCATCAACTTCAAAAAAGAATACTCAGATAAAAAAGAGATCATCATATATATCTCTTACTCTAATAAGAGATATGGAATAAAAATTGATCCTAAAAAAGATAAGATCAATATTGACACTCTTTTCATAGATGATAAGTGCATAGATGATTTCATAGAAGAGGAAAATGAAACAATCATCAATAAGTATCTGTTGAATACTGATATGAATTTCATCGATAACTATTATTCACTATATTATCAGTTAAGAAAATACGAGAATGGGATTGTCACTTTAAAATATTATGATGAATGCTTAGGAAAATCTCTATCTGATATCAACCTGTCTCTTTTAGAAGATGAAAAAGCAATCTCTGTTTTAGATATGTACACTGAAGCAGATGAACACATTATTTTCTCTTTATCTGAAGATGAGAAGAGGAGTCAAGAAAAGAAAAAAGACGTTAAGATTTCAACCTGTTTCACCTTCTTACCGGATGATAAAACCGATATTGAAACATACAAGGATAAATATCTTTATTCACTTCTCACCGGCAAGGATGACTTTTCATTCTTTATTGACAGTGTATATGATCAATCCACTGATAAAAAGATATACATCGCAAGAGGAAGAATGTTTAACATGTATTCTTTTAAAGGTGATATACATTCTTTCTGTTTCTTGTCTGAAGATAAAAAATATATAGCAAAATCCTTTGATCTATTAAAGAAATACTGTCCAGATAACATAGATAGAAAGTATTTTTTATATCTTTTAGGTCTTCCTATGTTAGCTGTTATAAAAGTTTTTGATACAGATGTTGATAAGCTGGATGGAAAAGCTTTCACAGGTCTCTTCAATTATTATAGTAAAAGCTACGATAGTGAAGAATTAACTTCTTTCTCAAGCAGGATAGGAGTGAGAGACAAAGACTTAAATAGCGATTTTTATAACTCTGGTCTATTTCAGAAGAGATGTTTAAAAAACGGACTACTCATCTATTCTTCCTCTTCTTATCCTTTCGATTATTTCATCTCTTTTAATATTTATTTCAATATGTTCAGCGATGATATATCGTCATATGATAACGCTATAAAGGAAGTTTTATCTTCATATCACAAAAAGATAATTGCTATCGATGTAGACAATAAAAATCTAAAATTGTTCTTTGATAATCAAAACAGTCACTTCTTTATCAGCTTGAGCAATTTTACTATCTTAAATGAAAACATGAGATACAGAGAAGAGATAGATTATTTTCTATATAAGCTATCTAAAAGTAAGAACAACTACTTCTTTTTAAAGATGCTTGAAAAGATGAATAAAGTCGATGAAAAATATTTTATAAATAAAACAATATCTCTTATCAGAGAGACAAAAATAGATTTTGATGATGTCTACAAAGAGCCTTCTTTCATCTTTGAACTCTTTATCTTTGCTCTGTATCTTCTCAGAGATTACATCATCTTAATCAGAAATAAATAGTATTCAAAACTTATTTTTCTTTTATACTTGTCTTATAATATTTGTTGTAGTTAATACTACAGGAGGTGTGCATGTTCTCAAAAAAGAAAAAATCGGAAGAAATTGTTTCCGTTGAAGAAAATGAAAATAAAGAAAAAAATAACGAACTAAAAGAAGAGAATATCAAAAAAGAAAAGAGTAAAAAAGAGAAAAAACAGAAGGTAAAAGAAGAGAAACCTAAGAAAGAGAAAAGTAAAAAACTCACTCATTTTAAGAGATTACCTGACAATGGTGAGATAAATACTTACAAGTGGTTGAAGATTGTTCAATCGATCATCCTGATTGCTCTTGGACTTATCTTAACTATCATCTCGGTATATAACGATCCAAAAAACGGTGATTCAGCTGCTTTAGCTCTTGGATATTCAGTAGGTTCTATCTTAACTGTCTATGGTATTATCAACATCTTAGCAGGCTACCTGTTATTTAGATCACCTTTCTCCTCTGAGATACCGACAGGTGTTATCACCATCTGTTTTGCTGTCGTTGTCTTCTTTAAACCAAATCTGATAGACACTATTCTCCCCTATGTTATAATGACTGCTCTCTTCTCATACTTTGCTATACTGGTTATCTATGGATTAGATATGATTATTTGGAGAGAAGAAAAGAACAAATTCAAAGGAGTTGTCTCTTTTATTGAAAGCGGGATGCTTCTTGTTTTAGCTATCATCTACATCGTCTTATGGAACATTGATAAAACCAAAGCTTCCATCGAAAAGTGCATTTCTATCATCGTCGGAATCATTTTGATACTGGTTGGAATCTTCTCTTTAATAAGCACTGTCAGAAAAGTTAAAAACACCAAAGAAGCTTTAAAAGAACAGGAAGAGATGAAGATTATTGATGAGGAAAATAAGAAAGAAAAAGTAGAAGAGAAAAAGATTGAATACACTGTATCTCAGCTAGAAGATTCAGATAAGAAATGACATTCAAGAGAATACTAAATTCCCTTTATAGAACATATAATCTAGATTTCTGCAAATTAGCTGATTCACTTGAGATTCAAGATGAAACTGTACTTAAATGGGAAAATGGTGAAGAAAAACCCACCATTGATCAATTAAAAAAGATTTCTGCTTGCTACGCTATCCCTCTTGCTATCTTAGAGAAATCTCTAAAAGAATAAGGACAAACATCATGCAAAAAAGAATTTTAACAATACAGGATTATTCTGTTTTAGGACGCTGTTCTTTGACCGTTGCTCTTCCTATCATATCCTCTTTACAGATAGAGTGTGTCGGTCTACCTACAGCAGTCTTATCAAATCATACAGCTTTCCCAACTTTCTCATTTGTCGATTTAACAGATCACATGTTAGAGTCTGTAGACAAGTGGGATGGATACAATAATAATTTCGATATGATCTACACCGGTTATCTTGCTAAAGGACAGGTAGACATCGTTTTATCTATAATAAAAAAGTTGAAAAGAGAAAACACAATAATCTTTATAGATCCTGCTTTCGGAGAATCCGGAAAACTGTATAAAGGCTTTGATAAAGAACATGTCGATGACATGAAAAGATTAGTAGAGGTATCAGATTACCTTTTACCAAATCTGACAGAAGCTTGCTATTTGACTGACACCTTCTATCAACCAGAAGATCATGAGCTTGCATACTCTGTCGTCGATAAGCTTTTAGCTTTAGGAGCTAAAAACGTCGTCTTGACCGGTGTTAAAAGAGAAAACAATGTCGGTTGTCTTCTTGTCAACAAAAAGAACCAATACTACTATGGTACAAATGATTTAAAGAAGAAATTCCATGGTACAGGAGATGTCTTCTCCTCTGCTTTAGCAGGAAGCATACTCTCCACTGACGATATCACAAAAGCTATCAAAGTAGCTCATGAATTCACCTCTTTAGCCATGCAAAAAACCATTGAAGACAATGTCGATGGAATACTCTATGGTCCTGAATTTGAAAAAGCTATTCCTTTCTTAGTGGATCAGTTTAAATAAATCTACAGATCTCTTTTTCTTATTAGATCTTTTATCTTTTTTATATCTTTGTTCACAGATTCTTCTACCATCAAAGTCATCTGTGATACTTTTATTCCAAAAGCGACTGACTCTACTAATGATGCTCCATTGATAAGTCCGTGTATCAGTCCTGCAAAAAGAGAATCTCCCGCTCCTGAAGCTGAGATTATTTTTTCAATCGGTTTTGGTGTGACAAATACAACTTCGTTGTTCTCTCCGATGATGACAGGTTTACCTCCATCAGTGATAACAACATTCTTGACACCTCTTTCCATCAATCTCTTAGCTAAAAGCATAGGCTCTGCATCATAAAGATTCAATAAATGTTTAGCTTCTAAAACATTCGACTTGAAAAGATATATTTTGTCTAGATACTTTTCATACCTTTTCACCTTGTTTGCAGAGACAGCTTCAACCAGTATTTTCTTGTCACTGTACTCTTTAAAGATGTGATCGATTATCTTGTCGTTTATATTCGCATCTAAAACGATGCTTGTAAACTCTGATATCACATCATCAAAAGGTTCTATATCTTCAACCGTGCTCTTATCTATGATCTCAGTATCGCAGATAGCGACATCCATATCTCCGTTTGAATCTAAAACAGCGAGGTAGCTTGAAGTCCTCTCCTTCTTGTTGGGAGAGTATATTTTGACATTGATACTCTCGAGATCTTTTCTTAATTCTTTTCCAAAACTATCGTTTCCCAGAAAGGTTATAAAAGAAACATCATCCTCTAAGATAGCGAGGTTCTCTACTATATTTCTTCCAACACCTCCGAAAGTAATGTTCAGCTTTCCTATGTTGGAATCCTTTCTTATCAGCTTATTGTTTGAAAGAGCAACATAATCTACATTGCTTGCTCCCACAACTAAGACTTTAGGCATCAATCCTCACTGTTCTCATCGACTTTTTCAATCTCAGAGAATTTGCATGTGACATCTTGAGGTCTTCCAAAGACCATCAACTGAATTGTAACCTCATTGTTCTCAGGTAAAACTTCTGTTATGACACCCTGTGTATCAGCAAATGTACCGATGATAATCTTGACAAGATCTCCCACCTTATAATCTGAATACATATCAGGATCATCGATATTCATTCTCTTTAAAACTGGTTCGATCTCTTCACGAGGGATAGGAATAGGTTTAGCTCCTCTTCCTGATGAACCTGTAATACCAGAGACATTTGGAGTGTTTCTGACAACAAACCAAGTAGCATCTGTCATGATCATCTCGACAAAGACATAACCAGGATAGTAGTTCTTTGTTTTCATGCTAGGAACCTGTTTACCAGTAAGCTTATCCTTCTTAGTCTTTGGTTTTCCATCTTTATCTAAAACCTGTTCTTCATATTCAGCACAGACGACACGGAAAATCTTATCTTCGATGTTCATCGATTTAGCTCTCTTGATGATATCTTCCTTCACCTGTCTCTCTCTGTTTTTAAAGGTGTTGATAACATACCATGCTTTCTCAGGAAGTTCTTCTTCCTCCTTTGTTCCATCAAAATCAGGATTCACTTCTCCTATCAATGGATTAATATTTTTTATATCGTCATTCATAAATAAACCTCCTATTTATCATTAAATCAGATTGAATAAAACTCTCATCGCTGCTGATACAGAACTTGAACTGCTTGTACTCGATGTTGATGTTGAGAATGCATTTGAGAATCCTCTGTTGATGTACAAGGTTAAGAAATCAGAAAGTACAATAAACAGAGCGCTGACAATTGCTATGGTGAGAACTATTGCAACAGACTTCCAGAGAAGTTTCTGATTTGGCCATCTGATTCTTCTTGCTTCTTCAGCTACACCACGAAAATACTTTGAGATTTTTTTCATTTACTTACCTTCCTTATGAATAGTATACTTACCGCACTTAGGACAAAACTTCCTGGCTTCAAATCTTTCAACTACACCTTTCTTTTTAGAACTGATGTAATTCCTAGATTGACATTCACTGCAGACTAATGTAATTTTTTCACGCATATTGTTCTACCTAAAAAGCCTCTTTCGAGGCATATTAATTATATATAATATCAATACAAAAATAAAGAAAAATATTTAATAGATGATTGTATGAGAAAATGAGTAAAATGATGAAATCTATTTTAAATGATTTTTTATCAATTGTTCTTTTTATCAAATCTAACTATCGTTTCAATAAAAAGTATTATATATAAAACCATTTTTATATATAACTTCTCAGTTTTTTATTGTATTACATGATATGAAAACATAAAATTGAACAAATTGATTTTGTAAATAATCATTAATAACACTTTTATATAACAACGTTGTCACTTTTAAAGGAGTTTAATTTAATATAAAAATATAAATTTTAATATATAATATTAAAAACCCTTTAGACAGGAGGTTTTTATATGAAAAAGAAAAGATTATTAGCTCTGTTTTTGGGGGTAGTTTTGCTCTCTGCTTCCTGCAACTTTGATTGGAATAAAAAAACAACACCATCGACAACTTCCTCTTCTAGCACTTCAACTTCAAGTGAGATCTCATCTAGTCAGCCTTCTTCAAGTCAAACTTCACAAGAATCAACTCAATCATCTAAGGATTCTGGTACAACTGTTATTCCAGCTCCACCGGTAGATGACAGTTACACAAAGGAACTTCAGCTTGTAACTAAACCAAAGACAAACTACAGTAGATTTGAAACGTTTAACACCAACGGAATAAGAGTCGATGAGAAGACTTTTAAAAAGAATACGACGATTGAAACTGCAACAGAGACTCTGACTAATGATAAATTCGAGTATCGTCTTTGGAAAAAAGGACAACCTGAACTGAATAATGATAACTACACCGATTATCCAAAGATTGTCTCCTCTGGAATAAACGCTTATGAGTTTTTAGAGACCGGAGATTATCGAATCTACATAAGATCTTTTTCCTCTTCATCTCCTATCTATTATGAGATTTTTGTTTACGATGTAGGAAATTATGTGTCTAATCTTCTTATAGACACATCATCATTATCTCAGGATGAACAGTCGGTTTTAAGAAAGACTTCTATAACTGATCCCGTGAAGAAATTTGAAAATATCTCCATAAATTATACAGCATCTTATAACGGACTATCCGATGGTCAGCTAAAGAAGATAACCTATCATGTATCCTTGCAGGACGTTTATTTTACTGTCTTTGATCAGGATATAGAGACCTACACTTTTAACACCACTGGAACCTATCCAATCAAGGCATCATTTGTCGGTAAAAACGGAGAGACTGTATCAAACACATTCACTGTCAATGTCACTGAAAACAGACCTGATTACAACTGGGTCAGCGAAGGAAACATGACTTTAAAAATCACCAATACCACAGTCAATTCTGCTGATAAAGGCTATTATTCCCCTGAGGAAGTGACTATTTCTCACACATTGAGCACAATCAATTCAACAAGGAAGATAGCTGATAAAGACTATCCTATAATAAGCAATCAGGAGACTTTGATACCTTCAAAAGGAGACACAAAAGCACTGGTGATACCTCTTGTCATTCCTGATTATCTATTAAAAAACGATGGAAGAACAGACAATGAAAATTCGACAGCAGATTACGTTCCTTCCTATTCTCCATACAGGACATACTATAGAGCAAATGCGACAGAGATGCTCTGGGAAAACCTGCAGAAAGCTTGCTTCGGTTACAATAATTCAAATACTTATGGAACTGTTTCTTCTCCTCTTGATGACACTGTTTCAGATGGGATGTTTGAATCTCTTTCCTCTTACTATAAGAAATCTTCGTTCAGACAGCTTTCAATAACAGGAATGCTGACTGAATTCTTATCCATGGAAGATGAGGTCGATAATCTGAAAGAAGAGGCTAAAAAAGAATTTGATACAGTAAGAAAAGAAGAACTCTTATCTGTAGCAGACAGCTTAGATGATTATGTTAAAGCATTTAAAGTTTTAGCTCCTGATATGGAGAGTGTATTTAGCGACGATATAATCGACAAAGAGAGAAGCAAAAATATTACCATTGAGAAAGATGATGGAACCACAAGAAGAGGAGATTTCTCTTTAAATAACTTGATTCCCATCCTAGCCAAGTGGGCATCGGTAAAGTACAGAATATCTTTAAAAAATTACGATAGCAATGAGGATGGTTACATAGATAACATCCACTGCATCTATGTTGGACATAACGAAAGTGTTTTAAACGACTCTGTGTTAAAAAAATCAGATTCGGTCTGGGGAGATTTTGCTTCTACTACCTCTCTTGAACCTGATGTAGATAATCCAGTTGCTAAAAATTACACCTTCACCTCTGCTTCATCTACCATCTACGGTTACGGTTTGACAGTTGATAACAAGAGAGTAGATGAGAGAAATATCTATTATGGCCCCAGGAGCAAAAACCTGATCTACCTGACCGGAAGGCAGTTAGGATTAAATAATTACTCAAACACCGTAGCAAATGTGGGTGATGTTTCATATGAAAACTACTCTGCTTTAGGTAACAACGATATGATGGATGCATATGTAGGTGATCATAATCCCTACTCCAAGATGATCTTAGGATGGATAAAACCATATGTGGTATACGGTAACGTAAACTCGCTTACCATAAGCTCTTCCCAGGAGGAGAATTCTGTAATCGTCATCTCCGAAAACAACAAAACATACAGGAAAGATGATATGACAAACACAGTCTACTTCAATCCTTTCTCTGAATACATCATGCTCGATTACTACAGAAAAGACAATCTCAACAAAATCTATGAAGATAGCAATTCTCTGATAGATGTGAAACCTGTTCAGAAGAATGGACTGAGAGTCTATCATGTCGATGGAAGATTAGCAAAGTTTGCTTATGATGATACTACCTCTTCCTACTCCACATTCATCGACTTTGTAGACTTAGATTCTGAAATAAATTCTTCTGCATACTATGAGACAGTAGATTCAACTGATCTTCCAAAGTACTCCTACAGAAGAATCATCACCAATTCACCTCAGGAGTCAACTTATACTTCAGACGTTCTTCACAACAGGTTTGATGAAATAAGATTCATAAGAGCAGATCAAAATATAGCTGATAAGACTGGCAATCAGATAACAGCTGATAGCGATGTCTTATTCAACGAGACAAACAAACAGTTCAATATCAACAACTACGATTACTACAGACAGATGAACATCTACGATGAAACAAATCGTCTTGTCAAATTTAACAACAATTCTTATTTCAATTTCATAATCGATATCTTAAGTATTGATGGTGTCTCTTTATAATCAACAGGCATCAACAATATGAATAAATTCTTCAAAAATCTGTCTACAATCATTTTATCTACATTTTTTCTATTCTCATGCAGCAACAGATCATCAGCAAGTGATAGTTCATCTGAAATGTCACATTCCGGTGAATACAAGATAGAGGTTTTTTCTCTACCTCAGCTTTCCTACGATAGATTTGACACTTTCAATGCATCTGACATGCAGGTTAATGTTGTCAAATACACAGATGGAATAAAGACGATGAGTGTAAGATTAAACTCTGTATCACTCTACATCAATGAACTGAATGAGTACATAACTTCATCCTATGTCTTTAAAGAGATAGGTGACTTTACAGTGACTGTGTCTGATACTCTTTCTGCTCAGGAAAAGATTCGTCTTTTTGATAACCAAGAGAAGAATATACAGAGTACTTCTTTTACCATTCATGTAGATGATGTCACTGATTACACATCTTCTTTTACTGTCGATATGTCTAAAGTCTTAGATGAGTACGAGCTTTACACTTCCTTTAATTATCAGGATATCAGCGGCACTTATTACTACTCGTACACCAACAAAAACCAGAAGAGATTAGATAAGAAATTAAATCTCACCTATCAGGATTTAAACATTTACATAGATTCTAAGAATGCTAAAGGATTTGTTTTTGAAAAACCTTCTGCCAATTACAAATTAGAAATAGAGTACATTGATTTTTACTCGACTCATCTAAAAAAAGAAAAGAATATCACTGTCACCGGTTCTACTGTTTATGACACAAAGAAGATGACCGTTCATTTTACAAATGAGAACAAAGAAATATCTGCTGATAAAGGATACTATACTCCTGATGAAATAAAAACCAATTCTATCACCACCTTCAACGATATGAATTGCTACAATCAGAGGTTTACTCCATCAACTGGAAATGTGAATATGCTCATCATTCCTCTTATCTTACCAGGTGACACTGTTACAAAGGAAGAAGAGGAGAAGTATAGGAAAGATATTGTTAAAGCTTTCTCTCAGGATGACTGTTCTTTCTACTCGCTAAAAGATTATTATTACAAATCAAGTTATGGTAAATTAAATTTAGATTTTACATTCTCTCCAACATGTGATGTAGTCAGCGATTTAGAGTTTTCTTCTGGATATCATCTTTATAAAGAAATAAATAAATTGGACCCATCTTCATCAAATTTACACCACGCTATAACAAACATTGTCTACGATGCGACAGAATGGGCTATAAACAAAATGAGCAAGAGAGGATCTGAATTTGATAGCAATAAAGATGGAGCTATCGATGGGGTGTGGTTCATGTACATGGGACATGAGAAAGACTCAAATAACACTCTTTACTGGGCTTTCTCTTCCTCTACATCAAGGCTAGGAACAGATGTTGCCCCTGCTATAAACACATACGGATGGTGTGGTACATCATTTCTTTATGATGATCCTGCGCAGAACGTGGACACTCATGTATTGATTCATGAGACAGGTCACATGCTCGGTTTATCTGATTATTATTCTTACTCCTACAGCGGTTACTCTCCTCTTGGAAAAATCGACATGATGGATAATAATGTTGGTGATCATAATCCTTTCTCAAAGATCTTATTGGGTTGGAGTAAACCTTATGTTGTCTACGGTAACGATGTCACTTTATCTATTAATACATCTTC
>JALEUS010000034.1 GCA_022780765.1 Bacilli bacterium
CACTTGCTTTATATTCCTTCACATACTCAAGACGTTCACGATCAGTAAACTTGTTCATTTCTTGTTTTCCTCCATGGAATGAGGATAACAAATCAGAATTCAATTTCCCGAACAACCAAAGTGTCCTGAATTGACGTATACTTTTTATCTCTCCTGCTTTTTGAAGTCACAACTCAGCTAGAATAACTGATATTATCTTATTTAATATTGTTGTTGAAGCAATCACCACTTGGACAATTTTCACCATTCATTGTAGTTTGCTTTTCATGATCTTTTAATCAATGAAAAAGGTGAATATATCTAAACGCTTTCTGAAGGTGATATCCTTCGCTTCATCATAAACAAAACCAACTTTGATTTAACCGTTAAAGAACATGTGTAAGTAAATGAGATAGACAAATATCCCCCATATAGTAGTTTACAGATTGATGCTTTAATGCTAGAAGTGTTCTCATTAAGCATGGAACAAAACTTTATTCCAACTATCGATGATAACAATATTTATATCAGCATTATTAAAAGAAAAGAAATGATCCGTTACTTAGGAGATAATCTCAATAAGATTTTTTTAATAAAGATAAAAAAATTTTTTATTTAAGTGATTATTTATTCATGTACGTATTATTTTTTATATAATACTTTTTATTACAGAATAACAAACAATTGAAAGTTAGATAAAGTATATGGAAAAAGAAGCAATTATTGAAGTGAAAGACTTAGTAAAGAAATATGGACAAGATGAAGCGACAGTTTATGCTTTAAACCATGTTTCTATGAAAGTCTATAAAGGAGAATTCCTAATTATCTTAGGATATTCTGGTTCAGGAAAATCCACTTTATTAAATATGATTGGAGGCATTGATAAAGTCAATGAAGGTCAAATTATTTATAAAGGACAAGATATTTCTAAATTTAAAGATCGTCAATTAACAAAATATCGTCGTGAAGCAATCGGTTATATTTTTCAATTCTTTAATCTATTAAGTGATATTACAATTTATCAAAATATTGTCTTAGCACCATCTGCGTCAAAAGATAAAAAAGAAATAGAAAGAATTCTTGATGGTGTCGGTCTACTAGATAAAAAAGATAAATTCCCTCGTCAATTATCTGGTGGTCAACAACAAAGAGCCTCTATTGCCAGAGCCTTAGCGAAAAAAAGCGACATGCTTTTAGCGGACGAACCTACTGGTGCACTTGATTACGAATCAGGAAAAGACGTCTTAAGATTATTACAAAAATTACACAAAGAAGGCCGTACGATCGTGATGGTCACTCATACAAAAGAAATCACCGCTTTAGCAAACCGTATCATCACTATGAAGAACGGACAAATTATCGAAGAACGTCAAAATACACCGATTGACGATGTCGATGCAATCGATTGGTAAGATGAAAAATATAATAAAAATTTATCTATGGGCATTGATTAAAAGATTTGTGGCAATGTTTGTTACAATGGCGGTACTAACTGCAATCGGTGTCACATCGATTATCGCTTTTAACGGCATGGCTAATGGCCTTAAAGAAAATTATGACAAATACTTGGTTAAGAGCAACGCTCCTGATGCTTTTGTTACAACCGAACTAAAGAATTATCAAGATTTAGAATCAGGCATATTATCTATTGATGGAATAGAAAACTGTGAAAAGAGTATTTTTCTTCCTTGTTCCACCTATTTAGATGACAAAGAAGAGACAAAAGCAGGACAAATTTTTACCTTTGACCGTGTTAATGATGTTTATAAACCACAAATTAAAGAAGAAGTAAGTGAAAATCATGACACTCTTCCTAGTATCTATGTGGAGAGTTCTTTTGCAAAACTAAACGATATTCACACCAAGCAAATTATCAGCATTGGATATTATGAACAATATGTGCAAGTTTATGTTAAAGGTATTATCTCTTATCCTGACACAATTATGTATGGAGCATCAAATGCTGTATCGACTGAAAACACAAACTTTGGTCGTTTATATTTAGATAAAGAAGAAGTGAAAGAGGTATTAAAAGAGATTATTGATAAATTGAATCAATTTGTCATTGATAATCCGAATATCAAACAATCATTAAAAGATCAAATCTTAGCACAAATCGCTGAATTAGAAGAATATCGTACTTCTTTTGCTGATGAAACCAAGAAATTTGCAAATCGTTTATTAGTCTATTTCTCTGAAGGATATGACCAAAATAAAACTTTGACAGATTTAAAAACATATTTATCAAGTCAAAATATTCAAATCTTAGAATCATATTTATTCTCAGAAACATTATCCGCTTCCGTGATTGCTTCTAGTTCTAAAGCCATGGCAAGCGCTGGAAGAGCTATTTCTATCTTTGTTTTTAGCACAACAATAGTAGTGTTAACGATGTTCCTACTACAAATCATTAGAGAGATGATGCGTGATATCGGTGTGATGTCCGCGCTTGGTGTACAAAAAACTCATATCAATGTTTTACTTGCTTTATTCTCTTTAATTATTTCGATTATCGGAACAGCTTTTGGCATTTTATTTGGCCATTTAATTGAATTTGGTTTAGACACTTTAGTGGGTAGTAATTTCGGTGTAGAAATTGGCTTACCACCATTTAGATGGGGCAGTGTTATTATCTCCTCTATTTTGGTTATTGTGGCTAGTCAATTCGCAACTTTCTTTGCTTCCTTTAGAATCACGAGATTAACACCCGTAGATGCTTTAAATGATCAAGCCACAAAGAAGAAGGTTTTACCTTCTTCTATTGATAAGAAATTAAAAAAAGCTTCGCCTGGAATTCGATTGACAGTAAATTCTATCGTCACTAAACCTAAAAGGTTTATTATTTCTTTCCTTGCTATTTTTGCCTCTGGAGTAATCATCTTCACCTCAATGGCGGCGTTAACATCATTCAAAAGTGCAATCAATAACACTTTTGAAAAATATATCCGTTATGATGCACAGGTGGTGTTTGCTAATGATGTGGGTAATTTTGAAGAAGAATTAAATAATATTATCGGTACTGGTAATTATGAACGTTCTTTATACGCCCAACCAACTCTCACTTATAACGGAAAAAGTGAAACAATTGCCTTACAGGGTTTAAATGTTGACACCGATAAAGTTGTTATCCCTGTCAGTAAAAATAAAACAGCTTCTATTCCTAATGAAGGTATTACCATTAATATGATCACTGCAAGAAATCTAGGAATTAATGCTGGAGATACCATTTTATTAAACAACAAAGAAGTTAATGTCGCTTATATTTCAAAATTAGAAACATATAATATATGTTTTTGTAATATCGATCGCATTAAAGAATATGTTTCCACTGCAGTAAATGCTTATTTAATCAATGGAGTAGATAAAGAAGCTTTGATAAAACAAGTGACTAATTATCACTATGACGCATTGGTCACATTAACTAAAGATCAAAGAAATTTCTTCTCTTCAAGATTTAAAACTTTAGAAATTATTTGTTCTGTTTTTATCGCGTTCTCGATTGGTTTAGGTGTCTTAATTGTCTCTTTGATGATGCAAACCTCTTTAGCGGAACAAAAGCGTGATTTATGTATCATGCGTTCTATAGGATTCTCCATGGGACAAATATCTTTGATCTGGTCAATTGTCACCATCTTACAATATGTTTTATCGATGATTGTCGCTATCCCACTATCATTCTTAGCGACAGATATTCTTTTAAATTTTGTTGCCACAAATATGGCGATGGTCTTATCATACGCGAACTTCACCCACGTCTTATTAACTTGTTCTTTGGTGGGATTGTTCTTAATCATCGCTCACTTATTCTGCATGTTAAAAGTGAAGAGATGGAATATCGCTGATAACACAAAGAGTAGAGAATAAACTGAGGTTATATTTAAAATTATTGGTAAGTTAACTTACCAATTTTTCTTTTACTTTTTAATATCCTACTTTGTTTTTTCTTCTACCACCTTGATTAACCATTTTAGTTAGTTTGCCTAGTTCATCCATCTTTTCATTGCCTGCTTTAATAAGAGGATTAAGCTCTTGGGCCGGTTTTCTAAGTATCATCATGGCAAGATTGTCTTTCTCAGTTTTGTTCTTCATAGCACCAAGAGCAGCGATGATTTCCTAGTATATTTATCTGAATCTCTGAGCAGTCCTTCAGCATTCATTATCTCAATTTCAAGTTTCATATAGGCTTCAACTATAGTCTTAAAACCGCTTTGAACCGATTTCATCGACTTGATTTGTTTTTCCATCGAACCAGTCAAAGTATCGACTGACACATCTACCATCCAGGCAGCATACATGTATTTAGGAAGCTTAAAAGTCGCAATGCCAGTGACCTGCGATTGCGTTAAGATGTCTGCATATGCTACCACCTCTTTCGTGTATTCGATGAGCTTCTTAAAAACGGATACGATAGTCGTCGAAACATCAACCATATTCGCAGCTATTTTAGCAGCTACTCCTTTTATAACTGGTCCTGACGCTTGAAATTTCTTCGATAAATCATCGGCTTTGCTTTCTAGCATCTTCGACTTCATCGCCGAATTTACCAGTGCTTTCTCAGAGTTTTAAAATTCATCGGATGCCGTATTAAGCTGCTTATTGTTGTTTTGAAGTTCTTGCTCCATTTTGTTTAGTTCTGCTTCGGCATTGTTTAATTAAACTCGCAAAGTTTGCGTTTTTTATCGTTTTACTGAATGACTCAGCTGCATGATTGAGAGTTGATCTCAGTG
>JALEUS010000038.1 GCA_022780765.1 Bacilli bacterium
ACTAACATTTTTGGATAAATATCCATTGCTTCTCCGCCATTATGGACAACTGGTAACGCATGGTAGTCTAGTTCAGAGTCATTTGGATATAGAGCAGGTAAAACGGCTTTAATTGAATTGCTACCACCCATGTCTTTGTGATAATAGCTTCCGTTCCTAAAAGGAACGATTAAATCGACAACGTTGTTACTAATGCTCGATAAGTGCTCTCTTAAATCTGGATATAAGTCAGCAAGTTCATTTAAACGGTCACATTCAAATACTTTGTTATAAGCAGTCACACAAGCATCTGATGGAATGTTTTTACATAAAGACTCAGCGATTTCTCTACGAGGATCAATTGAATCTCCTAAAAACTCTTTATGTTCTAATCTTCCATCTTCATATTCGATGTGTAGAGAATATTGGGTTGGAATTTGTTCATAAGGCCAAGCATCATCTGATGGAGGAATTGGAGTTTGATATGATTCGAAATCTAAATGATAGACAGGATATCTGATATTTTTTAAGAATACTTGAACGCCCTTTTTATCAATAACTGTTGTTTTATTATTTAAATAAGCATCTATTTGCGTCTTTTGTCTTTTGTTAAGCTTAACATTTTTAAAAAGTACATCGTTATAAGTAACAATACCTTTATTGAGGTAGTCATATCCACGAAGCCCATTAATATCTAATACACTAGGAACAGGAATATCTTTGTGGCAATACTTCATGAACGGACATTTTTTACATCTAGAAAGAAGAATGCCAGTAGGTTCTTGTTTCGAATTTAGAAGCTTTTGAATACTATCTATATCATCTTTAATGTCTCTAAGCGTTTGCAAGAATAGTGGAGCCAAATCAACCTGCTCTTTTATAAAGAGTTGGCTTAAGTCAAGTCCACCTTTTCTTCTATAATTCTTGTTTAAATGAAGAATATAGGTTTTAACCACATTAAGTCCACGTTTTTGAAGAACGTATTTTTGGAAAGAAGAATCGATTAAATGCTCTTTTTCTACTTTCGTTGTGGCTTTTACTTCGTAGATTTCATATCCGTCATCAACTTTATGAAGTAAATCAATAGAGCAGAATAAACCATCTTGAGAGAACGAGGCTTCTGCAATTGTTTCCTTATTTTCTAAGAGATAACGATTAGTTAAACCAATCATATTCTCAATGTCTAAAGAACCATCTTCTTTATGAGAAGTAGTGTCAGCGACATCTTTAAAATACTTCTTTGCTAACGCTCCGACTTCCTTGCCTTCTTCGATATGCTTGAGAGCGGATGGGTCTTCAACAAATTCTTCTTTCTTATTTAAAAGAAGCCATAAAGATTTAGGGCAAGTCTTATATGAAACAAATTTACTTTTTGAAATAGTTTTCACGATATCTATTTTACAGCCTTTATTGTTTCTGTTCATCTTTAAACGAATATGTGCGGGTATAAGTACGTTTTCACTGTTGAGAAAAAGCTAAAGAGAATTTCAAGTAATATGTAACTAACAAAACCAATTACTGCACTTTTGGAGGTAGATATATGGCTAAATGGATTTTGACTGTTGATAATGAAACATTTGAATTTGATAATTTCAGCGATGCTGTGACTATGTTAAAGGCTGAAATAAGTAAGCACATGGAAATCAATGAAGATGTTTTTGGAAGAGAAGGAGAACCATTTACACCGGACGCATTCCTTTCTTGCAAATATGACGATGGAACAATTAGTGATGAAGAAATTGTTGTTCAAACAAGAATGTCAATGCTGTGTAGATCTTTTATATGGCGAGGAGCGGATTACTCAAAAGATAACGCAATCAAATCATTAAAAGGAGATATTCATTTCTTTGGAAAGAATGAGTATGACGAAGAGCTGAAAATTGATATCAAATCTCTACCTGAAGAAGTGATTTTAGATATTACACATTTTGACGGAGTTAAGGATGAAACTTACCTGCATTCTAACGCTTTCATTTATGATGATCCTGGTAAGGTTTATTACTTTAATTCTCACCAAATCATCACAACAACCCCAAAAGAGAAAAATCTTGGTAAGGTTGTAGATATCAGTGTCCAGTTAAGACAAGACACTTATAAAGATTGTTAATTATTGCGTGAGCCGACATTCAAATAGTAATTTATTCTTATGAGACTTATCTTCCTCGACATTGATGGTGTTTTAAATTCTGCTACCGGCAAAGAACCATATATTTCTGATATGGAAGCAGAAAAGCTTAAGCTACTTAAAAAGCTTATAAATGAGTCAGGTTCTTCAGGTGTTGTTATCACGAGCGATAGAAGATATTCCAAAATTGATATGGAACACAAAACCGAAGCATTTGATCAGTTTGAGATTTTTATTGTCGGAGAAACAAGAAAACCTAACCCAGATGATTTAGAGGATAATCGAGGGAAACAAATAATGGATTACTTGTCATCTTCTAAGGAAGATATTGACAGGATAGTTATCCTTGACGACAACGATGACGGCATATCTAATCTTTTTGAAGATGAATTTATATTGGTCAATCGTTTCTATGGTTTAAATGAAGAAGTTTATCAAAAGGCTTTAGAAATACTAAAATAGTGGTGGATATGTTCCCAATCACTTAAAAAGGCTTGTCATACTTTGTTTCGGGTAGTGGAAAAGACATATCATTTGTTGTTTCCACGAGTAAAAGGCTATACATATATAATTTTGCTACACGTTGAGACAATCGCTTGCTTGATTTTAAAGAAGTAAAACTCATTTATTTTTAATAAAAAAGGGCATAATTTGAAGAAAGTTATGTCTTACGAATACTAATTACTTAACACATAAAGTGTTAAGTAATTAGGCAAAAGATAGCCTATGTCCTACCTTGTAAGTGGTAACATGTCTTTTTAAACCGCTGGTACATAACACGTACTAGCTTTATGGATTTTGATATGATGAACTATATAGAATTTATAAAAATCATGATATTGATGCGCATCAATAATATTTATTATAAATAAGATATAGTAGCACCACTTTAGTGCATCTATGCATCAGTGAGCACATTTGTTTAGTGACCGGTGTACCAAGCTCACATTTTGAAGTACTATAGTGTATTATTCAAATCTTAAATACAAACATTTAAACAATGTTGGGATTTAGAGATTATCTTTTGCACATAGCTACATCAGAAGTTTTTGCAACGATTGTCGAATTGTCGCAAAAAGATTGCAACGATGATATAATATGTGTGAAGGATGATGATAAAATGCAAAAAGAAAGTAAAAATTTAGAGTATAAAGAAATTGTAAGTAAATCGTATTTGAAAACAGTTAGTGCTTTTGCTAACTATAATGATGGAGAGATAATTTTTGGTATCACAGATGATTGTAATGTCATTGGAGTTGCTAAACCAAAAGATGAATGCCTAAATATTGAAAATCAAATAAACGATTCGATAAAACCTAGACCTGATTACACTTTGAGAGTTAATGATGATAATACAATAACTCTATATGTGAAAAAAGGTTCAAATACCCCATATAGATATAATGGTAAAGCATATAAAAGAAATAATTCATCAACAATTGAAGTCGATTCAGTGGAAGAGAATAGGTTGGTTCTTGAAAGAATGAATTTAAATTTTGAAGAATTAAATGCTGATGAAAAAGAACTAAAGTTTGAGTATCTTGGGAATCATTTGAAGTCTGCAATGGATTTGTTTGATTTCAATTTGGATACTTTGAAAAGTTTGAATTTATTTAACACAAAAAATGGATATAACAATGCAGCTAAATTGCTTGCGGATATTAACAATATGCCAGGACTAGATATAGCAGTATTTGGTAATTCAATAAATATATTTAAAAAAAGAGTTACCTTAAGTGGAAAATCAATATTAAAGCAATATTATGATGCGCTTGAAGTATATAAAAATGAATATGTTGTTGAAAAGATTGAGGACGGATTTAGAAAAAAATGTGAATTGATTCCATTTGATGCATATAGAGAAGCTGTGGCTAATGCACTTGTTCACAGAACATGGGATATAAGGGCTAATACCAAAATAGAAATGCATCCTGATAAAATTGTTATTTCATCACCAGGTGGATTAATGACAGATATGACTAAAGAAGATTTTATGAGCGGTAATTATTCTAGGTTGAGAAATCCAATAATTGCAAATGTGTTTAGAAGAATGAATATCATAGAGGCTTTTGCTACAGGAATAAAAAGAATTAATGAGGCGTATATTAATGTGATAGTTAAGCCTATATTCAACGTTACATCTAGTGCAATATCAGTAACTCTTCCAGTTATTGATCAGGTTAATCTTTCAAACAAAGAAAAGAAAGTGCTTGAATCAATGAAACAAAATTATTCATATAGCAGATTAGAAATAGAAAAAATCAGTGGCTTTGCTAAAGATACATTAATAAGAATATTAAATTCACTTGTAGAAAAAGGATTAATTGAAAAGG
>JALEUS010000083.1 GCA_022780765.1 Bacilli bacterium
AGATTTATGTAAAAAGCAAAATATAAAGCACATCATAATCTCTGGTGATGTTTACGACAGATCAATTCCACCAGAAGATGCAGTAAATCTTTTGAATAGCTTTTTATCGAAAGCCATATTAGATGAAAAACTAAATGTTTATATGATTTCTGGTAACCACGATTCCAAGGAGCGTCTAGCGTGCTTCAATGGTATTTTAGAAAAGCAAGGTTTCTTCATAGATAGCGGAATTAATAAAGACTTATCGATGCACAAGCACACAATTAAAGAAGAAGGTCTTGTTGTTAATGTATATTCCCTTCCATACATATTCCCTGGCGAAGTCAGAGTATTAAGTGGAGATGAAACAATTAAAGATTTTGAGAAGGCTGTTATTAAGGTTTTGGACAATAACCGGCTCAATGACGACGAAATTAACATCTTAAATGCTCATTACTTTGTTACTGGGAATGAAGAACCAATTAGAAGTGATAGCGAAGTGCGAACAAGTGTTGGAACAATCGAACAAATATCTTATAAAGTTTTCGATAAATTCGATTATGTGGCATTAGGTCATTTGCATTGTCCCCAACATATTGGAAGAGAAACAGTAAGATACGCTGGATCTCCATTGAGATATAGCGTTGACGAAATTCAGCAAAAAAAGTCATTTACAGTTATTAATATCAAATCGAAAACAGACATCAGCATTGAGAAGATTGATATCGTACCTCTTTATGAATTTGTTTATCTTGAAGGGACAGTGGATGAATTGACTCAGAATAGCGAAATTAAAGACATGAGAATTGTATTCTTTAAATTAACGGATGAATCCTATGTTCTTAATGCAGCAACTAGACTAAAAATTAAATATCCACATTATGTTGGGTTGACTTATGTCAATATTAAAGACGATGTAGATGAAAATGAAGCAGGGCTTAACAAAGAAGAAGGCTTTGAAGAATTAACTACTGAAGAACAATTTAGTAAGTTCTTCCACTTTATCAATGAAAAGGATTTAAACCAAACTCAGATTGATGCAGTTAGTGCTGTGGTTGATGAACTTGAGAAGGAGGCTGACTAGTTATGAAAATTTTAGATTTAAAATTCAAAGCATTTGGACCTTTCTTAAAAGAACAGCATATTGATTTCACAGAATTAAATGACAAAGGAATGTTCTTAATTAACGGGCCAACAGGGACTGGCAAAACCTCACTGTTTGACGCTGTTGTATTTGCTCTATATGGTAAAGGCAGCGGAAAAGATAGAGATGATGGAAAATCACTCAGAAGCGACTTTGCTAAAGATGAAGATATAACGTATGTCGATTTAAAGTTTGAAGCAAACGGGCAAGTTTATAGAATCTATAGACAACCGACATATATGAGAAAAGCTAAAAAGGGTGGTGGTTTAACTTCTGAAGCACCTAAAGCGGAACTTTATATGCCTGATGGTTCCGTTATTTCAAAGCTAAAAGATGTAGACGACAAAATCGTTAATGAAATTCTATTTATTAATAGAGATCAATTTAAGAGTGTTGCTCTTTTGGCTCAAGGAGAATTTACTGAATTAATAACCGCAACCTCTAAAGATAGAGCGGCAATTTTAGAGCATATTTTCCAAAAGGAAATCTATGATGAATTCCAACGTAAAATCACAGAGCTTTCTAAAAAAGCAGAAGATGAAAAGAATAGTGTTATTTCTTCTGTAAATACTCTAATCAACAAAGTTGAAGGCGGGGAAGAAATAATTGGCTTTGCTGAGTCTCTTGCTGATCCTGCAAACATTCCAACATTCATCGATAATGTTAAAAAACTGATTAAAAAGCTAAAAGAAGACATTAAAGAAAAGCACAAGATGACAGAAAGTGCTCAAAAAGAGTTCAATGACGTTGCTGCTAAACTTACTACTCTTCAAACAGACAATAAACAGGTTCAAAACTATTTGAATGCTTTAGAAAAATTAGAAGATCTCAGCAAAAAAGAAAAGATGATGGAATTATCGAAGAAGTTGATGGAAGGTCAAATTGAAATCAACTCTTTAAAACCGCTATTTAATCAACTTGATTCTTTAAATAAAGCAATCAAAACAAGAAATGACGAAATTGAGCAAGCTAAAAAGGAACTTAATACAATTAAGGATATCAAAAAATGGCTTCTTGATAAGAAAGATACTTACGAAAATGACAAAGTCAGTTTTATTGAATTAAACAAGATAATTTCCTCTTTGAGTGATATTGCGAAAGATAAGAATAATCTTATTGAAGGAAAGACATCTGTTGCTAATTTAGAGTCACAATATGACAAGCAGTTTGATGCTTATAAAAAGCAAGAAGAAGAATTTATTGACTTAAAAGATAGATTTTTTGCCTCTTCTTCATACAATCTTGCTCAACTTTTAGAAGAAGGAAAACCGTGTCCGGTTTGTGGATCGATTCATCACCCTGATGTTGCTCACGCAAGTAATCCAGTTAGTGAGGATGATTATAAAAAAGCTGAAAAAGAATACAATTCTGCTACTAGCAAATTAAATCAACAAAAGAATTTATTAGACACCAAGAAAGCAGCTTTCAAAACAAAAGAAAACGCTCTTATTGAAACACTGAAGAAAAATGGTTTTGCTGATGCTGATGAAGAATATATCTATTCAAATAAACTTAATGAAGAACTTTACAAGCTTAATAAAGAATTAAAGGACATTGAATCTTTTATAGAAGATTATGAAGACAAAGAAAAACAAGTTTCGAAAGATGAATCTAAATATTTGCAAGCCATCGAAAGCGCCAAAAAATCAATTTGTGGCACAGAAGAGACTATTAAAACGGTCGAAAACGATATTGATGAGAAATTGTCTTCTGATGTCCATATCAAAACAAGAGAAGAATACATTAAGAGAACGTCTGGAGAAGGTTCTGAATTAGTTGTTAACATTGAACAGATTAAGAAAGACCTTGAAATGTATGAGAAGGATAAAACTTCTGCTCAAGCAATTGTTGATAGCACGTCTAAAGAATTAATCGAAAAAGGCAATGTTGATGAAGCTTCTTTGATTGAAGAAGTTAATTTAAAAAAATCTTTTTATGAATCTTTAAATAAAGATGAAAACTCTCTAAACAACAAAATCGATAATTTAACTAAAGATGTTAACTCTATTCAGGAAGCCTATAAGAAGTGCGAAAACACAATCCTTAAATATTCATCTTTAAACGAATTAGCGAGAACAGCAAACGGTGCTAATAGAATGAAACTTGGTTTCAAAATGTACATTCTTGCTGATTATTTCGATAAAATTATTATCCAGGCAAACCACCGTCTATCAAAAATCACTAATGGAAGATACAAATTAGTCAGAAGAGACGCCCTTGGTAAAGGAAATGCTCAACAAGGCCTTGATTTAGATGTTTACGACATTGAAACAGGCAAAGAAAGACCAGCTTCTTCATTAAGTGGTGGAGAAAAGTTTGTTTCAGCATTGTCAATGGCTTTAGGACTAAGCGACATTATTGAAACCAATCACGCGCTTATACAAGTTGAGTCCATCTTTATCGATGAAGGTTTTGGATCCCTAGATGAGAACTATCTTGATATGGCTATGAAAGCTCTAGAAACATTGAAGGATGACAATAAGACTGTTGCAATAATTTCTCACGTCGAAAAATTAAAAGAATATATTCCAGATGGACTTGAAGTTCAAAAAGCGGAAGTTGGCTCAAGAGTTGTTTTTAAACCAAACATTTAATGGAGATAATATGCTATGAGTAATCCGTGCAGAAGAAGAGAAAAGCAGGTTTTGTCGCTTCGAGATTGTCTGTCCCAATATTTGGCGGTGTACTTTGTTATTTTGGACAAGTAGGATGGAGAATTGCATTAATTGTTTTGGAATAGCTTTTTTCATCCTGTCTATCTGGATTGCATATGGAAGAAAATAAAATATGATTTTAAAAGCTATTAACATGGATATAACTAAAATCGGTAATTTGGTCGATGCAATCGTTAATGCTGCAAAGAAATCGCTTTTAGGCGGTGGCGGTGTTGATGGTGCAATTCATAAAGCGGCTGGTTCTGAACTGCTTGAGGAATGCAGAAAATTACATGGATGTAGACCTGGAGAAAAAAAGTAACTAAAGCATACAAGTTGGATAATAAATACATTATTCATACTGTTGGCCCAAGATATTATTCAGATCCAAACCCTGCTAAAACACTTGAAAACTGCTACTTAAACTGTTTAAAACTTGCAGATGAATTAGAATTGCATTCAATTGCTTTTCCATCAATTTCAACAGGTGTTTTTGGCTATCCTGTTGAAGAAGCTGCAACGATTTGTGCAAAGGTGGTTTGTGAGTATAGGCCAAAACATTTGAAATATGCATATATGTGCATTTTCCCAGATGATCAATATAGTCAAGACCAATATAATAATTCGTTTTTGTCAGTGCTACAAAAATAGCGGATATGTTTCCAATTACTTAAAAGGCACGTCATACTTTGTTTCAGGTGGTGAAAAAGGCATATCATTTGTTGTTTCCATGAGTTAAAGGCTATACATATTTAATATCGGTACACGTGGAAACAATCGTTGGCTTGATTTTAAAGAAGTAAAACATATTTATTTTTAATAAAAAACCATATTTTTGAATAAAGACATGACCCATGAATAGCACTTTTACTTAATACTAAAATCATTAAGTAATTATGCCAAGAGATAGCCTATATCTAGGTTTGTAAGTTGTAACATGTCTTTTATCTTTTTATTGGAGTGCAAAATGTGTTGCTTTATCATAAACGATTAAAAACGATATTCTTTAGATGGTCGGGTAGGGGCAATAACTTGTATTTCTCTCTCCATAATTATCCACCTACACATATACATCACTCTTTAGAGTGATAATAGCAACGAATACATCGACTGTTTCAACGTTGTTGATACACATGAGAAAAAAACGATGAAATAATCAAAACAATAAATACAGAAAAATCAAAACAATAATCACCGATGAATCAAAAGGAATGTTCAATTTTAATTTAAATGATATATCGAAAGATAAATCAACTAAATAAACTACTAAATATCAAAATAGACAACTATATCTTTTGTAAGATAAAGAAGACCGACTTTATTAATGTTTTCTAAAGAAGAAGCTTTAGAAAATAACTCAATCTTCTTTAATATTTCACTTTTGAATCCAGAAAAAGTCATCGCATCTTTTTCAGTAGAGAAAAGAAGAGTGTCGCTATAATAAATGATTCCATTTGACACATCACCCTTATCAAAAGAGAAAAGTGATTGATCGAAAGATTGAATTGATAAAAGTGAATGGAATGTGCTTCTGCAGTACAAAGTAGCCTGATTAAATATTCTCTCTTTTGATGAATCTATCTCTTTTACAATCTTCCTTGAATCTTTCTCATGTGAGTTGATAAGATCAATAGTTACAACAGGAAGATAGGTAGCTAAGATCCTTGCAAGTGAGATGTTCTCTTTATTCTCTATGAAGAATGAGAGAATCTCTTCTGCTTTGTCTATTTGAGTATTCACTTTCAAAGAGATATCTTCCTTGCTCTCTTTTTTTAATTTAGAAAAATATTTTTTAAAAGAATCAAAAAGAACATTTCTTGTCTTTTTACAAGAACCTTTCATGATGATTGAATTTATAGTGAGAGAGTAAAGTTTCATCGAAGCTATAGAAGTGTAACTGTCTTCTTCTATCTCTTTGGGATTTTTATCAAATCTGTTGTTGACTTCATCTCCATTGAAAAGAAAATGAAGTTGATTTTCATCATAAACTTTGTCTTGTATATAACTTTTAATACTGTCAATGTTCATAATTTTTACCATGTTTTATTATATCAAATATTGATAGTTATAACAATTTTAGTTTAGATAGAGAGATCAAATGAATATTGTGTCAATTGAAAATACAGATGATTTTTTATAAAATTATTACTATGTTGAAAGCAAATTATCACACTCACACCAAGAGGTGCGGACACGCAATTGGTGAAGATGAAGAGTACGTTTTAGAGGCTATCGGAAAGGGATTTAGAACACTTGGTTTTTCAGATCATGCGATGTTTCCTACTTTCAGTGAACCTCATGTCAGAGGAGATTATCAGCAGTGTTTCGATGATTACATATCTTCAATAAATGCACTGAGAAAGAAGTACAGTCAGAAGATAGATATCTATCTTGGATTTGAAGCTGAAAGCATACCATCGTTCTTTCCTTTTTTAAAAGAGTTGATAGATAATGGAGTTTTAGATTATCTCATTTTAGGAAATCACTTCTCTTTGTCAGATAATGGAGCAATAGCAGTGAAATTTAGCAGTATTACAAATGCTAGTCAGCTTTATCTTTACAGAGATTTAGCAATAAAGGCGATGAGAAGCAAAATGTTTTCGATATTCGCTCATCCTGACTACTGTTTCTCTTCTGTTTCAAATTTTGATTCAGACTGTAAGAAGATAACAAGAGACATCATATCCTGTGCAATTGAAGAAGATATTCCACTGGAGATAAATGTTGCTGGTATAAGAAGCGGTAAAAAGAGAATAGGAGATGAGGATAGATACATCTATCCTACAGATTTCTTTTTTTCTGTCGCTTCTAAGATGAATGCAAAATGCATAATAGGACAGGATGCACACTCTCCAAGACAAGTCTATGCAGATTCATCTGTCTACGAGGCTGTCTCTTTTGCAAAAAGACACGATTTAAATCTTGTAGATGAGATAAAAATTGAAAGAAAACACAGTTTATGATTCAGTTAAAAAATGTCTTCAAAGAGTATCAGACTTCTAAAGAAGAGACAGTGTACGCTTTAAATGATGTATCACTAACTTTTGATAAGGAAGAATTTGTCTCTGTATTAGGACCTTCAGGATGTGGTAAAAGCACTCTTTTAAATATCATTGGAGGTCTTGATAAACCGACAAAAGGTGAACTTTTAGTCGACAATGTTTCAATAAATCAGCTGAAGGATAGTCAGATTGACATATACAGAAATCAGGATGTAGGCTTTGTCCTTCAGAACTGTTTTTTGATCTATCAGCTCTCTGTGATTGAAAATATTATCCTTCCTTTAAAAGTTCAAGGTGCCGATGAAAAGACATGCAGAAAAGAAGCTTTAAAACTTCTCGAGAGATTTCATATCTCTAAATTAAAAAACAAGAAAGTAAACCAGCTATCTGGAGGACAAGCTCAGAAAGTTGCAATATGTAGAGCATTGATATCTAAACCGAAGATGATTTTAGCAGATGAGCCTACAGGAGCTTTGGATTCAAAAAGTTCTCTTGAGATCATGGAAGTATTAAAAGAGATATCAAACGATCATCTTATTATCATGGTCACTCACAACGAGGATCTAGCTGATAGCTACTCTGATAGAAAGATAAAGATTTTAGATGGTAAGATAGTTGAGGATAAAAGGATAAATGTAAAAGACAAACCTTTAGCTAACAGTGAGAGAAAAAAGAGCAAAAGACACTCACTATCTCCACTTATATCTTTATCAATGGCGATAAAAAATCTGTTGAAAAAGAAATGGAAATCTCTTATTACTGCTTTTTCAAATTCATTAGGAGTTGTTGGAATTGGTTTCTTTTTAGCTCTGAACAACGGCTTTTCTATCTACTCTGCTAGACTATCAAGTGAGCAGGCTTCTTCTTTACCTGTCGTCTTATCTTCTTACGTGCTCAATTGGAAGAGTGAAGAGTTTGAAAAGATCAATGCATCAGTTGAGTATCCAGATTCTCAAGAGATTTACCCGTCTATCTCTTCTCAGTCAACTTACTCTTATCAGAAGAACAATTTCACAGGGAAGTACTTTAATTACTTAGATAAGATTGAAAAACAAGGAATACTCAGAGAGTACGTCTTATCATACGGTTCTTCTTACTCTTTCAATCTGATGACTAAAGTTCCTGAAAGTATCTCTTCGACTTCTTATACAAAGGCAAAAAGATTATCAACCTCTCTTCTGTCTGATAACTACATAGCTTCTTCTTCTCATCTCCCTACTAATATCTTCCATGTCCTCTACGGTGATTTAGATTCTTACGATCTCATCAAAGGTTCTCTTCCTACAAATAAAAACGAGCTTGTCTTAGTTGTCGACAAATATAATGGAGTATCCTTTAACATCTTGAAATCCTTAGGATTTTATAGCGACGAGGTGAAAGAGCAGGATGTGAAAACTCAAGATGAGAAGAAAGTTAAATCTATCTCTTTTTCAGATGTCATAGGAAAAGAGTACAAAGTTTTTACAAATGAAGAGTACTATAAAAGATCTGAAAGCAAAGTCTTAGAAGATCAGATTGTAGGAGATAGAGAACTATCTTTCTATGAACCTGATTTAAATTATCAGAAAGAGAACATTTACGAAGATCTCTACAACTCAGAAAAAGGAATAAATCTAAAGATCACTGGTATTATCAGAGCAAAACCTTCTACGACAATAGAGCTTCTTTCTCCTGCTTTATGCTACAGCAAACAGCTTCAAGAAGAGCTCATAAAAGAGAATGAAAAAACATCATTTTTTAACGCTTACGACAGCAATTTTGTCTTCTCTCCGACAGATCAAACTCTTACTAAAGAAGATTTTTTAAACGATTTAACCACTCTTTACTTATCCTACAAGAGCGATTTTGAAAAAGAACAAACTCAGTTCCCAGTCAGCAAGTATAATGAGATTATAAGAAAGTACTTTAAGTTCTATTTTCCAGATAAAGTGGAAAGCAAAGATGAAAACGGAAAATTTTCTACTTCCATATATTACACAACATCGATCTCAAATTATCTTAACGGTGCAAGAGAACACTCTGCATCTATTTCAGAAAATATCTCTTTAAAAGACTTCTCATCAGCAGCTGAGATAGAGAAAAATTTACTTTCTATTGCAGAGAAGTTGACTAGCGGTGAGAAAGAAAAAATAGATGAAGCTTACAGAGAGTTTTTATCTTTCTCTTCTTTGATCAACGCTTATTCTCTTATTGAGACAATCGTCTTATTTCCTTCTTCGATAAATGATAGGATCACACTTTTAAACATGCTTGATTCTTATAACGTGATAGAAGAAAATAGCGATGAACATGCAAGTAACGACAGTGAAGTTATCATCTATCAGCAGCAGAACAGAAACAGGATGATAGAAGGAGTATCAGAAGCTATCTCTTTGACGAATATGGTTTTGATCGTCTTTGCTTCTGTGTCATTTTTGATCTCTATCTCTTTGACCGCGTTTATGATCTCAAATAACGTGTTAGAAAGAAAAAAAGAGATAGGTCTGTTGAGATCTATCGGAGTATCCAAGTTTTCTGTCTCTTCTATCTTTGTTTTAGAGTCTCTGCTTATAGGATTTTTCTCAGGAATAGTAGGGTCTATAGCTACTTTTGCTTTCTCTTTCCCACTGAACGATTTAATAAATCAGACATACACATCCTACAAAGTAGGTAATATTGCAAACTTCACCTTTTCTCATTCGCTGATAATTGTAGCTATCGCAGTTGCCGTCTCCTTTATAGCAAGTTTCATTCCTGCGATTTTAGCAAGCAAGCAAGATCCTATCAAGTCTTTGAGAAGTGAATAATTTTTTCTTGTATAAATATATTCAAAAAATTAAAATATAGAAGTTGAAAAACAAGGAGATATTTATATGGGTAGAGCACATGAGGTTAGAGCAAAGAAGATAGCTCAGACAAACGCTGCTAAATCAGCACTTTATAACAGAGCCAGCAAAGAGATTTATTTAGCTGCTAAAAGTGGAGTTCCTGACCCTAAAGAGAATTTAGCTTTGCGTTCAGCAATCGAAAAATGGAAAGCAGAGCACGTAACAAGCGATGTCATCAACAGAGCGATAGACAAAGCAAAGAGCAAGGATTCTTCAAACTATATACCAGGAAGATACGAAGGCTTCGGTCCTGGTGGAGTATCGATGATGGTCGATACATTGACTGACAATGAGAAGAGAGCTTTTGCAGCCGTCAGAGCAGCATTTAATCATCATGGAGGAAAATTAGGTAATTCCGGATGCGTATCTTTTAACTTCGTCAAATCCGGTGTCGTCTCTTTTGATTCTGATAAGACAGTTGAAGAGATAGAAGAAGACCTTATTTTAAATAATATCGATGTGACCAATGTTGATAAAGTTGATAACAACATCGAAGTTGAGGTGACTGCAGAATCATTTGATGCTTGCAGAGATGAGATATCTAAAGCTTTCAATGTCACTGAGTTCACTCAAGCAGAGGTAACTTTTATTCCATCAGGTGAATGGGTGAAGATCGATGGTGCAGACAGAGAAAAATTTGATAAACTGATGGATGCACTTGATGAGATAGAAGATGTTCAAGCTGTCTATCATAACGCTGACATATAAAAAACTGAATCATTATTTCTGATAATCAAAGAGACTGTTTAAAATCTATAAAACACAAGAGGATTGAAACAATCCTTTTTAAAAACGATTTATTTAATTGCCATATAAAGTTGAAAACTGTGTGTTTAAGTATTAATATATACACGTGGATATTATTTCGCGTGTTAGGAGAAGTTTATGAAAAAAAAGAATTTATTTGGATTGCTCTTGAGTGTGGCAATGCTCGCATCATGCAATTCTAAAAACCCTGAATCTTCTTCTCAGCCATCATCTGTCACATCATCATCGTCAACTTCTGTAGAATCTTCTAATTCATCTAATTCTGTAGAAACTTCTAGTTCATCTAAAGTAGAAGAGAAAGTGACCGTCACCTTTGATGCTGATAACGGAGTTTTGACAGGTTCAGCTTCTTTGTCTATAAAGAAAGGTGAGAAGATAGATCAAAGTCAGATACCTACTGCTAGTAAAGATAAACATGCTTTCAGGTTCTGGGCTAAGAGAGGAGAGACAACTGCTTTTGATTTTAATTCTGTTATAACTGATAATCTCGAGCTGATTGCTATCTATCAAGCAGATACATTCACAATCACCTATGAAGGATTAAAGGATTCTGAAACACATAATAACAGAACATCATATTCTTCAGATACACCTACTTTTACACTTCAAAAACCTGCTTTTAATAGAGAAGGATACGAGTTTGATTCTTGGCTTGATGAAGAAGGTATGCCTATCTCATCTGTGATTAAAGGATCAACTGGAAACAGAAGATTCACTGCATCATTTAAAGTGATCAATTACACAATAACTTATAGTGGTTTAGAAGGTGCAAAACATAGTAATCCAACATCTTATAATGTTGAGAAAGAGACATTCATGTTATCTAATCCTTCACCAAGAAGCGGTTATACATTCACAGGCTGGGAGGATAGAGGACTTAAAGTAACCTATATTTCAAAAGGTACAACCGGTAATTTGATACTCACTGCAACTTGGGATGTAAATGCTTATTCGATAACTTATGAGAATGTTGAAGGAGCTACAAATTCTAATCCTGTGTCTTATTCAGTTACGGATAAGCAATTTACACTTTTACCTGCAGCTAAGAAAGGATACACTTTTAAGCATTGGGAAGAGAGTGGAGCAATGATTGAGTCTATAAATCCATCTGAATCAAGAGAAAATAAGGTGTTAAAAGCGGTATGGGAACCAATATCGTATACTATCTCTTATCAATTTTCTGCAGGTGAACTTAATTCTTTAAATAAAACGGAATATACAATTAAAGAAACGGTTCAACTTTTTGACCCATTGAACATACCTGCTGGATATAAATTTACAGGCTGGACATTAAATGGAGAAACAGTGGATACAATTCCACAGGGAACAACCGGTAATTTGATTTTGGTTGCAAATTTTGATATCAATTCATACACGATTACTTATGAAGGACTTAATGGAGCAAGCAATACTAATCCTACATCATATAAAGCGGATAGTGAAACTATACAGCTTGCTAACCCTGGTTCAAGAGCTGGTTATACTTTTACTGGTTGGACATTAGGTGGAAAGAAAGTAACCTCTATTCCAGCAGGAACAACCGGTAATTTAACACTCACTGCAACATGGGATACAGAATCATTTACAATCACGTATCTGGGAGTTGAAGGAGCTATAAATCCTAATCCAGTGTCCTATAAGACAGGAGATAGTGTAGCATTCAACTCTCCTACCAAA